>JAJCYC010000072.1 GCA_029263115.1 Pseudonocardia sp.
TTCGAGGCTCGGCTGCCGGCGAAGACGGCGGTGGTCCGGGTCATGCCGAACACCCCGATGGTGGTCGGCGAGGCGATGAGCGCGGTCTCGCCGGGTGCCCGCGTCGACGAGGAGCAGCTCGCCGAGGTGGAGCGCGCCCTCGGGGCGGTCGGCCGGGTGCTACGGGTGCCCGAGGGCCAGCAGGACGCGGTGACGGCAGTGTCCGGGTCGGGTCCGGCCTACTTCTTCTACGTCATCGAGGCGATGATCGAAGCCGGGGTGCTGGTCGGGCTGTCCCGTGTGGTCGCCACCGAGTTGGTGGTGCAGTCGGCGCTCGGCGCGGCCCGGATGGTGCGGGAGTCCGGCGAGCATCCGGTCGCGCTGCGCGAGGCGGTGACCTCGCCCGCCGGCACCACCGCCGCCGCGGTTCGGGAGCTGGACCGCCTCGGCGTGCGGGCCGCCCTGGCCGCCGCGGTCGAGGCGGCCAGGGACCGCTCCGTCGAGTTGGGACTGGCTAAACACGCTCCGTAAGGTTCCCCCGTCTCACTCTAGCCTGTTCGAGTTCAATTCACTCGAATGAATCACGATTACTGTCGCTCGGGCATCCAGTGTCACGCTAGTCTCACTCTTACACGGATGGATGACCCGCCGTCGGGCGAAATCTGGCGGACACGGGTTTGCGGTCGAGGCGAGGGATCGGTGTGGAGATGGTGGCTAAGGACCCCGGCGAGGCCAGCTTGTCCCAGGTGCAGTTCCTGACCGTCGCCGAGGTCGCCGCGATGATGCGGGTCTCGAAGATGACGGTCTACCGGTTGGTGCACTCCGGTGAGCTGCCCGCGGCGCGGGTGGGTCGCTCCTTCCGGGTGCCCAAGGACGCGGTGCAGGACTACCTGCGCAACGCGTATCACGACGCCGGGTAGACTCGGCCGACCAGTCCGCCGGCACCCGGGGTCGTCCCCGGGATCGCGTCGCGGGCACATCACACCTCGGGTCACGTAACGACGTGCTCGGGCAACTGGTCGAAACCTGACAGAAGGGTGCCACCGCGTGGGCTCCGTGATCAAGAAGCGTCGCAAGCGGATGTCGAAGAAGAAGCACCGCAAGCTGCTTCGCAAGACCCGGGTGCAGCGCCGCAAGCTCGGCAAGTAGACCCGCGTCGGCGGTCGCGTTAGGGCCACGTTAGTGCCAGGTGAATTCCTTCGCCTGGAGGTATCCTGACCGGCCGGTCCGACTAGCATCTGGGGTCGCGGTCGGCTGGTTCCGCGTGGCGGGTGCTCCGGGGTGGTGCGCTGCGCGACGATCACAGTGTCGAGGTTCGGGGGACATCCGGTGGCGCCACAGGTCGTGCTGGTCACCGGTGTCAGCCGTTTCATCGGTGCGCACCTCGCCGCCCGCCTGGCCGCCGACCCCGACATCGAGCGCGTGATCGGGGTCGACACGGTGCCGCCGCCACCGGATCTGCTGCGCGGGCTCGGGCGGGCCGAGTTCGTCCGGGCGGACATCCGCAACCCGTTGATCGCAAAGGTGATCAGGGGCGCCGGGGTGGACACGGTGGTGCACACCTCGCTGTCCGCCAACCCCGCGCAGTGGGGTGGTCGGGTGGCGATGAAAGAGATGAACGTCATCGGCACCATGCAACTGCTGGCGGCGTGCCAACGGTCCAGCCAGATGCGCCGGCTGGTGTTGAAGTCCACCACCGCGGTGTACGGCTCCAGCCCGCGCGATCCGGCGATGTTCACCGAGTCGATGGCGCCCAAGGCGCTGCCCTCGGGCGGCTATGCCAAGGACGCCGCCGAGATCGAGGGTTACGTCCGGGGGTTCGGACGTCGTCGACCCGACGTCGCGGTCACCGTGCTGCGCATGGCGAACTTCGTCGGCCCACGGATCGACACCGCACTGACCCGCTACTTCTCGCTTCCGGTCGTGCCCACAGTGCTCGGTTACGACGCCCGGATGCAGCTGCTGCACTCCGAGGACGCACTGGCCGCACTCGAGATCGCCACCCGGTCCGACCGCCCCGGGGTGTTCAACGTCGGGGCGCCGGGGGTGTTGCTGCTGTCCCAGGCCATCAGGCGGGCCGGACGGCTGCAGCTCTCACTGCCCAGCGCGATGGTCGGTCCGGCCAGCAGGTTCTTCCGGAGCACCCGGCTGATCGACTTCACCCCCGACCAGATGCGGTTCCTGAACTTCGGCCGGGTTGTGGACACCGATCGGCTGCGCGACGAGTTCGGCTTCGCCCCCCGGTGGACCACGATCCAGGCCTTCGACGACTTCGTCCAGGGACGCCAACTGCGTCCGGTCATCTCCCCGGAGCGGGTGCACGCCGCCGAGAGCCGGGTACTGGCCGCCGCGCGCGCCATCCGATAAGAGAGGGAGCTGCCGTGCCTCAGGCGCGAGTCATACCGCTGCACAGCGACCCGAACCGGGTCGTCGCCCGCCGGGCCGACGCCCGGGTCCGGGTGCCGGTCGAGCGGCCGGCGGGACTGGCCCCGGTCCGGGTGGTGCGGCGTCCGGCGGCGCCGGAGCCCGGTCCCGGGTCGGTGGGCACCGCGGCCACGACGACCACCACCGGCGCCGACTGGGAGCGGCGGCTGGAGGAGCTGCTGGCCTTCCTGGGGCGGCGGCTGACCGGTGACTACGGCGTCGACGAGTTCGGGTTCGACCCGGAGTTCACCGACCACGTGGTCCTGCCGTTGTTGCGCCCGCTCTACCAGCGCTGGTTCCGGGTGGAAACGACCGGGATGTCGAACGTGCCCTCCACCGGTGGCGCGCTGGTGGTGGCCAACCACTCGGGCACCCTGCCGGTCGACGGGCTGATGACGATGGTCGCGCTGCGCGACGACCATCCGGCCGGCCGGTACCTGCGGGCGCTGGGCGCCGACCTGGTGTTCCGTACCCCGATGATCGGCTCGGTGTCCCGCAAGGCGGGCGTCACCCTGGCCTGCAACCCGGACGCCGAGCGGCTGCTGAACACCGGCGAGCTGGTCGGGGTGTGGCCGGAGGGCTTCAAGGGCGTCGGCAAGCCGTTCAAGGACCGGTACAAGCTGCAACGGTTCGGCCGGGGCGGGTTCGTCTCGGCGGCGATCCGCACCGGGGTGCCGATCATTCCGTGCTCGATCGTGGGCGCCGAGGAGATCTACCCCCTGGTCGCTGACCTCAAGCCGTTGGCCCGGCTGTTCGGGTTGCCGTACTTCCCGGTGACCCCGACGTTCCCGGCGCTCGGGCCGCTGGGCGCGCTGCCGCTGCCGTCGAAGTGGTACATCGAGTTCGGCGAGCCGATCCGCACCGACACCCACGCCACGGCCGACGCCGACGACCCGATGCTGGTCTTCAACCTGACCGACCAGGTGCGCGAGACGATCCAGCAGACCCTCTACCGCCTGCTCGCGCAACGCCGCAACGCGTTCACCGGCTAGCTCGCCGCCTCAGGTGCGCTTGCGGTAGGCGAGGCCTGCTGCGACGGCGCCGGCCACCGCGCCGGCGCCGAGCACCGAGGGGACACCGATCCGGGCGGCCTTGCGGCCGGTGCGGAAGTCGCGGATCTCCCAGCCCCGGGTCCGCGCGACGTCGCGCAGCTCGGAGTCGGGGTTGACCGCGACGGCGGTGCCGACCACGGACAACATCGGCACGTCGTTGACCGAGTCGGAGTAGGCGGAGCAGCGCCTCAGGTTGAGCCCCTGCTGCACGGCCAGCGCGCGTACCGCGTGTGCCTTGGCCGGCCCGTGCAGGATCTCGCCGACCAGCCGGCCGGTGTAGATCCCGTCCACGCTCTCCGCGACGGTGCCCAGCGCCCCGGTCAGCCCGAGCCGGCGGGCGATAATCTGCGCCAGCTCCACCGGCGTCGCGGTGACCAGCCAGACCCGCTGCCCGGCGTCCAGGTGCATGTTGGCCAGCGCGCGGGTGCCGGCCCAGATCCGGTCGGCCATCACGTCGTCGTAGATCTCCTCGCCGAGCTCGACGATCTCCGACACCGAACGCCCCGCCGCGAAGGAGAGCGCGTTGTCGCGGTGGTCCTGGATGCCGGCCTGGCTCTCCCGCCCACCGACCCGGAACTTCAGCTGCTGCCAGGCGAACCCGGCGAGGTCGGAGGTGTCGAAGAACTTCCGGGCGGCCAGTCCACGCGCGAAGTGGAAGATCGACGCGCCCATCATCATGGTGTTGTCGACGTCGAAGAACGCGGCGGCGGTCAGGTCCAGGGGCACCAGCTCGCCGGCGGAGTCCCGGACCTCGGCGGTCGGTCGGATGCCGGCGACGGCGGCGGCGGCGGACGCCTCTCCGGCGATCTCGGCCGAACTCGCGCCGTTCTCCAGCCCGGCCGAGTTCACCGACCGGGGGTCGAGCGGGACCACCACCCAGTGCCTCCCCTCAGCGGTCACAAGGATCGGTCGTCAGGGTACTGCGGGCAGCGACCGGGCAAACCAACCATCCCCGTGTGCCCCGCCACGAACTGGCGCGACGCCGCCGCAGACCGATGTACGCCGGACGCCGCCCCGCCAGGTGAGGCGAAGCGGCGTCCGGTGAGGCGGGTGTCGGCGATGCGGCAGATCAGTTCGGCAGCAGCGGCAGGTTGAGGTTCAGGCCTGGCTGGTCATCGCCGGGAACCGGGTTGGAGCCGGTGGTCGGCTCCCGTCCGAGGTCGCCCAGGTCCGACCCGCTGCCGGGAAGCTGCGGGAGCTGCAGCCCGGGCGAGTCGGGCTTGTTGTCCCCGGTCGCCGGAACCCGACCGGAGCCGGGCTCGACCGACGGGGTGCTCGTGCGCTCCCGGGTGGGCACGCTGGGCGTCGTCTGGCGGGACTGGGCCGCGGTGTCCTTCGCGCTGCACGCACCCTTGGCCGGCAGCGGTCCGAACTGGTCGGACTCGCCCGAGGTCACGGTGTCGCAGCCCTTGCGGCTGTCCAGCGCCTTCGCCCTGGTCCGCAGCTGCTCCAGCAGCCGCATCGACTCGTCGGCGTCGGGCTGTGCCGAGGCGGGCATGGTCGAGCGCATCCCGGCGAGCCGCTTCTGCTGGGAGCCGGCCCAGTCGGCGAGCTGGGCGTTGTCGCGCGCGTCTCCGGCCAGCCACATCCGGGAACCGGCGGCGGACTGCTGGTTGAACCCGCGCAGCGCCTCGCTGATCTCGCCGGACCGGTCGGCCGAGGTGGTCTGGCCCTCGTTCAGCGCCTGCACCTCGTCGATGCGCAGCGCCGCGTAGTCGAGCTGGCGCTGAGCCTTGTTGCCCTGTCCGGGCGTGAGCGCGATGAGGCCCGACTCGGTGGTCTGCTTGACGCCGTACAGCGTGTCACCGGGCAGTGCGTCCTGGCTGAACAGGGCGCCGCCACCGGTGACGGCAAGCACCATCAACGCGGCGGCCGCGCTGACCCCGAGCGCCCCGCGGCGCTCGCCGGCCACGCCGCGCAGCCTGGCCGGGAACCGGTGCCGGCCCCGGGCGACCCCGATCGGCACCACGGTGCCGTCGGCGGTGTCGTCACCGACCGCCGGGGACACCAGCGTGGCGGTGTCGCCGCGCGAGTCCCGCTCGGTCGATGCGACGGGGGTCAAGCCGGCGGCCGCCGCCATGACCTTCGCCCGCATCCGCGCGGAGGCCTCGGCGCTGGGCGCCAACGACGCCCGACTCGCCCGCAGCAGTGCGACAAGCTCGAGATCCCGGTCCAGCGAATCATCGGCGACACCGCCAAGGGCAGGTGCGCCGGCATGCCGGCGACCGTGCTCCAGGGCGGCGGCGAACCGCTCGCTCTCCCGGCCTGCACCCGTGGTCATGTCTCCCGTCCTCACTGCGTTCTCACGCTTCCCCGTACCTGCTCTGCACAACGAGTCAGCGTGCGGAGGGTTACGGGGGTGACGGCGTTCACTATATCGGGTGACGAAGGTTGAGGATGCGAGCATCCTGTGATCACGGACCGTGTTCCCCGGTCGAGGTTGGCGGCGGTCACCGTAGGCCCTCGGGAAGTAGTTGGGCGAGTCTTCGAACCGCCCGGTGCTGCAGCGCCTTGACCGCACCTTCGTTGCGTCCCATCAGCCGCGCCGTCTCGGCGACCGACAGGCCCTGCAGGAAGCGCAGCGCGATGCATTCCTTCTGGTCGGAGTTCAGCTTGGCCACGCAGCGCAGCAGTTCCTCGTGCGTAGCGCCGTCGAGCACCTGCTGCTCAGGGCCGCTGGTGCTGGGGGAGAGGTCGGCGATCTCGGATGTCGTCTGCTCCAGGCGGTACCGGCTGGACTTGACGTGGTCGAGCACCAGGTTGCGGGCGATCGTGACGAACCAGGCGCCGATGTCGCGGCCCTGGTAGCTGACCGAGGCGATCCGGCGCAGCGCACGCAGGAAGGTCTCGGCGGTCAGGTCCTCGGCGAGCTGGCGGTCGCTGGTCCGGAACAGGACGTAGCGGAACACCATGTCGTGGTAGCGGTCGTAGAGCTGACCGAACGCTTCCTGATCGCCGGCCTGGGTGGCCCGGACGAGGTCCCAGCCGGCCGGACCGTTGCTTTCGGTGACCTCGGTCACATCAGCTGGCACCTCCTCGCCAGCGTCGGTGCTGGGCGCCAGCGGTGCTGGTTGGGCGATCCGCGGCTCGGCGAGCCGTGGCGGGCCGGCGGCCTGGCGGCCCGCGGGACGGACGGCACCGAGGCGGGGAGCGGTGCGTGGTTCGACCGGGCCGGCGTGTTCGGGCAGCGGCGGCGCGGGGACCTCGTCGGGCCGGGGGCGGGGCAGCACCGGGACCGGTGGGTACCCGGGACGTCCGGCCTGCTCGGCTGTCGGGCGCAGGCCACGCTGCGCGGCGGGTGATACCCGTCGCGGCGTCGCGGCATCGCGCGAGAGGGCGCCCTCCGCGCGGCCGGCCGGGAACTGGCCGTCGGCCGCGACGGAGGGGTGTTGCTCCGAACGCATCAGCCGCATCGGCCGGTACGGCCGGGTCACGATTCCTGACCGAGGCCGGCGGCAGCCGGTCGAGGCATCGGCGCGAGGCCGGCGGCAGCCGGTCGAGGCATCGGCGCGAGGCCGGCGGTAGCCGGTCGAGCCGTCGTGGAGAGCGGAACTCTCGACGGGCCCGGCTCGTTGCCGGAGTCGTAACGCATGTGGCGCTCCCTCGGGTTCGACGGTGCCTGGCTCCGGCCGTGCCCCCGCCCGGCGGCCGTGCAGGGGAGCATAGGGCGGATTGGGGAGACCCTTTCACCGCGACCCCGGGGTTCGCGCGGGGAAGCCGGTGAGTGGACCTCCGTACGCGTTCGGCGCGGCTTTGTGCTCGATTGGCGGTCGACCGGTGCGTCAGGTTGCGGCGAACGGGTGTTGCCCGCCGGTGAGCGGGATAACCACTGGTCGGTGGTTTCGACGGATCATCGCCGGGGGCGGCCGGGGGACGACGGTCCCGGCGCTCCGACCGGTCTTCGAGTCGCTCTGCCGGACGGTCCGGGTGCCGTGCCAGACTTCGGCGATGGTGAGTTCCGGGAACCTCGTCGACCTGGTGGCCGCGGCGGCCCGCCGCGGGCCCGATCACCCCGCGTTCGTCGAGCCGGCCCAGGGACTGGCGCTGAGCTGGTCGGCCACCGCCGCCACCGTGGACGCCGAGGCGGCGCGGCTGGTCGCGGCCGGTGTGCGGCCCGGTGACCGGGTGCTGGTGCGGCTGCGCCAGGGCATTCCGCTGTGCATCGCGTTGCTCGGCGGACTGCGCGCGGATGCGGTGGTGGTCCCGGTCGGCACCCAGTCCACCGAGCGCGAGCTGGGGGTCATCGCCGCGGACTGCGCTCCGGTGGTGATCGTCGCGGAGGACGGTGACCCGGCCGTCGCGGCGCTGGCCGGGGCGGGTGCGGTGCTCGGTCCGCCGCGGCCGCCGGCCGGATCGCCGACCGCCGGGTCGGCCGGTCCGGGTGCGCCCGGGACCGTCCGGGAAGGCGTTCTCGCGGTGCCGACCCGGGGTGGTGAGGACATCGCGCTGCTCGGCTACACCTCCGGCACCACCGGTCGGCCGAGAGGGGTGCGGCTGTCGCACCGGGCGCTGCTGGCCAACCGGGCCCAGACCGGCGCGTTGCGGCCCAACCCGATCAGCCCGGCCGACCGGGTGCTGTTGCACCTGCCGCTGTTCCACATCTACGGGCTCGGCGCGGGGCTGCTGCAGGTGTGCTGGGCCGGGGCGACCGGGGTGCTGGTCGACCGGGTGGAGCCTGAGGACGTGCTGGCCGCGGTGCACCGGGAGCGGGTCACCGTGGTGGCCGGGGTGCCCTCGATGTTCCGGGCGTTGCTGGAGGTCCCGCGCGAGCGGCTGCGCGCGGGCCTGGATACGGTGCGGCTGTGCACCGCGGGTGGTGCCCCGCTCTCGCGCGAGCTGCTGGCGCGCTTCCGGGAGGAGACCGGCCTGGAGCTGTTCGAGGGCTACGGGATGACCGAGACCGGCCCGGTGCTGACCAGCACCCTGGTTGCCGGCCGGGCCAAGCCGGGCTCGGTGGGCCGGCCGCTGCCCGGGATCGAGCTGCGGCTGGTCGACCCGTCGACCGGGCAGCCGCTGGACGGGCCGGGAGAGCCGGCCGCCGGGCACGAGTGGGACGACGGGGACGACGACGAACCGGGGTCCGACGGCGACGGCCACGACACCGGGCTGGTCTCGGTGCGCGGGGAGAACCTGTTCTCCGGGTACTGGCCCGACGGGGCGGACGGCCCGGACGACGAGGGCTGGTTCCGCACCTGCGACGTCGGCTACCTGGACGCCGACGGCGACCTGTACCTGGTCGACCGGGCCGGCGACCTGATCATCGTGAACGGGTTCAACGTCTACCCCCGCGAGGTGGAGCAGGTACTCGGCGGGCACCCGTCGGTGGCCGAGGCCGCGGTGGTCGGGGTGCCCGACCAGCGGACCGGCGAGGCGGTGATGGCGGTGCTGGTGCTCGCTCCCGGCGCCGAGCTGACCGCCGAGCAGGTGCGTGAGCACTGCGCGGCGGGCCTGGCGCGCTACAAGGTGCCCACGGTGGTCGAGATCGTCGACCGGTTGCCCCGCTCGGCCACCGGCAAGATCACTCGAGGCGAGCTGCGGGCGATCCCGCGTCCGGTCGAGCCCCGGTGAGCGCGGGCCCCGGCGGCCGGCCCGCGCCAGACCCGGCCGCGGGCGACCCACCGAGGGTCACCGTGATGACCCGCCGGCGATGCCCGCTGTGTGACACGGCCGAGGCGGCGGTCGCCCGGATCTGCGGCGAGCTCGCGGTGGCCTGGACCGCGACGGACGTGGACACCGATCCGCAACTGCGCGCGGAGTACGGTGACCGGGTACCGGTGATTCTGGTCGACGGTCGTGAGCACGGCTTCTGGCGGGTGGAGGAGCAGCGGCTGCGCGCAGCCCTCGCCACCGGCGGCTGACCGGGGCCCGGCGATCCACGAGACGAGCCCCGGCGCGGTGGTTACGGTCGGATGACGGTGGCGGCTCCAGGGATGCGAACCATCGGGGTACCGGTTACGAAAGGGGACTGTGAGCACCGCTGCAGGCACCAAGGCCCCGCCCGCGTTCAGGCCCGGACCCATCTCCAGAATGCACGCGGTCATGATCGAGCTGGTTTCGATCATGACCGCCGTGGGGGTCGGGCACCTCACCGCAGGCCTGTTCTCCCCGATCTCCTCGCCCTACCAGGCGGTTGCCGACACCGTGGTGCGGCTTTCGCCGTCCTGGCTGACCGAGTTCGGGAAGGTGCTCGACTTTCCGGCGGTCGGGTTGCCGGCCGGGGTCGCGGACAAGGTGCTGCTGCTGGTCGGCATCGGGGTCGCGCTGCTGGCGCTGGGTGTGCTCGCAGGGCTGGTCGCCCACCGGTCCCGGTCGACGGGTCGGGCGGTGATCGTCGGGCTCGGGCTGGTGGGGCTCGCGGCGGTGTGCTTCTCGCCGGTGTTCGGCCTGATCGACCTGGTGGCGCCGCTGGCCGCGATGCTCTCCGGTCTCAGCGCCTACTTCCGTCTGTACAACCTGGCCGAGCAGGTGGTCGCCCCGCCGGTCCCCGGGCGGGAGTGGAAGAACGCGGTGTCCCGACGCAGCCTGATGGTCCGCTCGGCGGTCCTGGGTGCCGGCGCGGTCGGCGCGGGCATCGGCGGGCAGCTGATGGGTGCGGGCATCGGTGGCGACACCGCCGCCCGCGACGCCGCGGCACCCCGGTTGCGGCCGGCCGAACCGTTGCCGCCGCTGCCACCGGTGGCCGACTTCGCCGCGGTGGGCACCCCCGACTTCATCACACCGAACGCCGACTTCTATCGGATCGATGTGGCGCTGCGGATACCGACGATCTCCGCGCAGGACTACCGGCTGCGGGTGCGCGGGATGGTCGAGCGGGAACTCAGCTTCAGCTACGACGACCTGTTGAACCGTCCACTGGAGGAGCGCCGGGTCACGTTGGCCTGTGTGTCGAACCAGATCAACGGAAACCTGATCTCGAATGCGAGCTGGGTCGGGGTGTCCTTGCGTGAGCTGCTGCTGGAGGCCGGAGTGCGGCCGGGGGCGGACCAGCTGTTCAGTACCAGCGCCGACGGCTGGACCTGCGGCACGCCGATCGACGTGCTGCTGGAGCCCGACCGGGGAGCGATGCTGGCGTTGGCCATGAACGGCGAACCGCTGCCGCTGATCCACGGTTACCCGGTGCGGATGGTGGTCCCGGGTCTGTACGGATTCGTCTCGGCCACCAAGTGGTTGGCCGACCTGGAGGTGACCACCTTCGACAGGCGGCGGGCGTACTGGCTGGAGCGCGGCTGGGCGCAGAAGGCGCCGATCAAGACCCAGTCCCGGATCGACCGGCCGCGTGGCCTGGAGACGGTGCCGGCCGGTCGGGTCACCGCCGCCGGCATCGCCTGGGCCCAGCACCGGGGCATCTCCCGGGTGCAGGCGCGGGTGGACGGCGGGCCGTGGCAGGACGCGCAGCTGTCCACCGAGGTGAGCCGGGACACCTGGCGGATGTGGCGGGCCGAGCTGACGGTGCCGCCGGGCAACCACTTCATCGAGTCCCGGGCGACCGACGCGACCGGCGCGGTGCAGACCGATCGTCGCACCGAACCGATCCCGGACGGGGCCTCCGGCTGGCCGATGATCAACTTCACTGCCGGCTGATCTGCGGCGGGGTCGTTCGTATGGGTGAGTGATTTCGCTGCTCCGAGAGCCTGACCTGCGCACGACCTCTCGTAACCGAAACGTGACGATGCGTACTCGAACCGGACACGGAAGGCTGCCGAACGTTCGACTGTCAGGTCCGGAACCACCGGATCGTTGAGGAGGAAAGTCCTGTGAGGAAGATCCAGCGTCTCGCTGCGGTCGGCGCGATGGCGGCGCTGACCGTGACGTTGTCGGCCTGTGGCGCCAGCGAGTCCCCCAGCACCGCCGCTCCGGCTCCCGCCACCTCCGCCGCGCCGTCGTCGGCCGCCGAGAGCGACGGCGTCACCACCGCTTCCGACACCTTCGGTGCGGCCTGCTCGCAGCTGCCCCAGGGCAACAGCCCCGGCTCGCTGAACGCGATGGGCCCGCAGCCGGTGGCCACCGCCGCCAGCACCAACCCGCTGCTGACCACCCTGGTCACCGCCGTCAAGGCCGCCGGCCTGGTGGAGACCCTGAACTCGCAGAAGGCGATCACCGTCTTCGCGCCGTACAACCCGGCCTTCGACGAGGTGAAGAAGGCCATGGGCGACCAGCAGTTCGCCGCCCTGCTGGCCAACAAGGAAGGCCTGGGCAACGTCCTGAAGTACCACGTCGTGGCCAAGCGCTACGACAAGGACGGCCTGGAGTCCGCGGGTTCGGTGGCCACCCTGGCCGGCGGATCGCTGCAGATCAAGGAGTCGGGTGACACCCTGTCGGTGACCGACGGTTCGGGCGCCACCGCCAACGTGCTCTGCGGCAACATCCCCACCTCGAACGCCACCGTGTTCGTGGTCGACAAGGTTCTGATGGCGGCCAAGTCCTGATCAGTTCCACCCAGTACCACGTTCGTCCGAGGGGCGGTCCCGGTCACCGGGGCCGCCCTTCGTGGCGTGTGGTCCGGCGCGGCGCCGGAAGCCCCGGATCGCGCGTCGACGGGCCGGATCGGGCGCCCGACCAAGATCGCTACTTTGTGCCTGCGTTCACGAGCGGCTACCGTATCCGGCGTTGCCATGACGCCGCGCGGCGTCGGGCCGGGCCGGGTTCGAACCACTG
Source organism: Pseudonocardia sp. (assembly GCA_029263115.1). GTDB lineage: Bacteria > Actinomycetota > Actinomycetes > Mycobacteriales > Pseudonocardiaceae > Pseudonocardia. The sequence continues at coordinate 12,111 of JAJCYC010000072.1, forward strand.
GCCGGGGCCCGGCCTGCCGGGTTCGCCGCGTCGGCCCAACTGCCCGCCGGTCCGGACCGAGGAGATTGCCAGCGTGACGGTGCCCCCGCAGGCCGATCCACCCGTCGGCCCAGGTTCCCGTGACGCACAGGACGTCGCGGCGGCGGCCGCCCGGGCGCGGGTGGCGGCGAAGCTGGCCGCCGCCGGCTCCCCGGGCTCCGCGGTGCCCCATCCGGAGGCACGGTCGGTGCCCGAGGCCACCGTCGCCCGGCTCGCCGTCTACCTGCGGGCCCTCGGTGACGTCTCGGCCACCGGCGCGGAGACCGTGTCCAGCGAGGACCTGTCGGCCGCGGCCGGGGTGAACCCGGCGAAGCTTCGCAAGGACCTCTCCTACATCGGCAGCAACGGCACCCGCGGCGTCGGATACGAGGTCTCCCGCCTGATCCGCCAGATCGAGCTCGTCCTGGGCCTCACCCAGCGGCACGCCGTGGCGCTGATCGGCGTCGGCAACCTCGGGCACGCGCTGGCCGGGTACGGCGGCTTCGCCGGGCGCGGCTTCCCGTTGCGCGCGCTGTTCGACGTCGACCCCGACCTGGTCGGCATCAACATCAACGGGATCCTGGTCGAGCACGTCGAGCGGATCGGTGAGGTGTGCGCCGGGCTCGACGTGACCATCGGGGTGATCGCGACGCCGGGCGCTGCGGCTCAACTGGTGTGTGACCGGCTGGTGGCCGCCGGGGTGCGCTCGATCCTCAACTTCGCCCCGGTGGTGCTGCAGGTCCCCGCCCGGGTCGAGGTGCGCAAGGTCGACCTGGCGGTGGAGTTGCAGATCCTGTCCTTCCACGTGGCCCGGCGGGGCGACGACCAGGTCGACCCCGCGCCGCCCGCCGCGCGCAACGGGCCGGCGGTGCCGGCGGTGGTGCGACGATGAGCGTGCTGGTGGTCGGGTTGTCGCACCACAGTGCCCCGGTCGAGGTGCTGGAGCGGGCGGCGGTGTCCGCGCAGGACGTCCCCAAGCTGCTCGACGAGTTGTGCCGCGCGGACCGGATCGGCGAGGCGGTGCTGCTGTCCACCTGCAACCGGGTGGAGGTCTACGCCGTGGTGGAGGCGTTCCACGGCGGGCTGGCCGACGTGTCCGGGGTGCTGTCCAGGCACACCGGACTCGACGTCAACACGCTGAGCCGGCACCTGTACGTGCACTACGCCGCCTCCGCGGTCGAGCACCTGTTCGGGGTGGCCGCCGGGCTGGACTCGATGGTGGTCGGCGAGGCCCAGATCCTCGGCCAGCTGCGCACCGCGTATTCGGTGGCCACCGAGGCCGGCACCGTCGGGCGGGTGATGCACGAGCTGGCCCAGCAGGCGCTGCGGGCGGGCAAGCGGGCACACACCGAGACCGGCATCGACGCGGCTGGCGCGTCCGTGGTGTCCGAGGCGCTCGCCGACGCCGAGCGTGAGCTCGGCGGACTGGCCGGTCGGCGGGCCCTGGTGCTCGGCGCCGGCTCGATGGGCGCTCTGGCTGCCGCGCACCTGCGCCGGGCCGATCTGAAGTCGCTGGTGGTGGCCAACCGCACCCCGGACCGGGCCGTGCGACTGGCCGCGAACAGCTCGGCGGAGGGGCTGCCGGCCCGTGCGGCCGGCCTCGACCAACTGCCCGCCGAGCTGGCGCTGGCCGATGTCCTGGTCACCTGTACCGGGGCGGTGGGCACCGTGCTCGGGGTCTCGGCGGTCAGCGAGGCGCTGGCCCGCCGTGACGGGCGCCCGCTGGTGGTATGCGACCTCGGGTTGCCCCGCGACGTCGACCCCGCCGTCGCCCAGCTGCCCGGCGTGCGGGTGATCGACCTGGCCACCCTGAACGACCGGCTGGGTGGCCGGGACGGCCAGGGCGAGGCGGTGCGGCAGGCTCGGCAGATCGTCGCCGACGAGGTGACCCACTACCTGTCCGCGCAGCGCTCCGCCGAGGTGACCCCCACGGTCACCGCGCTGCGTCGGCGCGCCGCCGAGGTGGTCGACGCCGAGCTGCTGCGGATGTCCGGTCGGCTGCCGGACCTGACCCCGCAGGTGCGCGACGAGCTGGCGCAGACCGTGCGCCGGGTCGTCGACAAGCTGCTGCACACCCCGACCGTGCGGGTCAAGCAGCTGGCCGAGGCCCCCGGCGGCGACACCTACGCCGAGGCGCTGCGCGAGCTGTTCGGGCTCG
>JAJCYC010000073.1 GCA_029263115.1 Pseudonocardia sp.
GCTGGAGGCGGTGCTCGACCACCTCGTCGGGCCGGACGGCGGCGCGGCCGTCGCCGCGTTCGGCGCCCGCGGCGGCTCCGGGCGGACCGGGAGCCACCGGCTGGAGCCCTGACCCGCGCGCGGGTCAGCGCCCGGCGAACATCGCGGAGCGCTTCCCCCCGGAACGCGGCGGCGCCCCGGCGTAGTCCTCGGTACCGGCGTTGCCCTGCTGGGTGGCAGCCTCGAGCTTCAGGTTCCCGGGCAGCCCCGGCTGGGCCGCGGTGGTCAGCAGCCGGTTGATGTCGCCCAGCGCCAGGGGCGGCCCGGCGGCCAGAGCGGCGGCGAGCTGGTGCCAGGCACGTGCTGTTCACCGAGGCGGACGAGCTGCCCACGACCCCGACCTGCAAGGTGCGGAAGTTCCAGTTGGCCCGCCGCGCGGCCGAGCGGCTGTACGCCGGAGAGTAGTGGCGTCAGCGGCCCGGCCGCGCGGGCGGGCGATGGTGTCCGTCCGGATGCTCCCCGCGTCCGGACGGACGGAGCTTCTAGAGCAGGAAGCTCGCCGATGCGGGGGCGGGAGCCGACCAGGGCAGCGGCGAGCGCGGCGAGGGCAGGCTGTGCCGCTCGGCCTCGGCGGCGATCTGGTAGAGCTCGCAGGGCCACCGGGTGGTGCCGCGGCAGTCGCGGCACCGACCGGCGTGGTCCGGCGCGTGTTGTGCCTGGACGCGCAGACGCAGGTCAGGCATTCGAGCCAGCATCGTGGCCATCAGCATGGGGGTTCGTCCTTCCGCTAATCCCGTGAACGTGCGTGGTGCTCATGGTGTTCAACACTCGGTGGAGTCAAAAGTGACGGATGATTCCTGCGTGATTGCTACCTGTCGGTGAGCGGTCGCCCATAATCGATCAGCGGAAAGTGGATCAAAGAGAACTGGATCAAGAATTTTGCTACAGGGAGTAGTTTTTCTATCGTTTCCGTATACGGGTGGTCACTTCACCGTTGATCCCGCGGCGGCCTCGGGCCGGTGGCAGGATGCGGGGATGGGCGACGAGCGGTTCGAGGTCCGGCGCACGGTCGCGGCGGATCCGGCGACGATCTTCCGGCTGCTGTGCGACCCGCGGGGGCACGTGGCGATCGACAGTTCCGGCATGCTCATGGGGGCCACCGGCGAGCCCGTGACGGGGGTCGGCGACGCGTTCGTGGTGCACATGGACCGCGAGTCGCTCAACGACTTCCCGGAGTTGGGTCGCTACGACGTCACCGTGCGGATCACCGCGTTCGAGCCGGACCGGGAGATCGCCTGGACGGTGCTGGGGCAGATCCGTCCGCCGATCGGGCACGTCTACGGCTACCGGCTCGAACCCGCCGACGGCGGCACCCTGGTGACCTCGTACTACGACTGGTCGGACATCGACCCCGTGTGGCGGGAGCGCAACATCTTCCCGATCATCTCCGAAGTGGCGCTGCGGGCCACGCTCGGCATCCTGGCCCGCACCGTGGTCGACCGGGGCCGCGAGGTCGCAGGCTAGTCCGAGCGAGTATGACCTGGGCCACAGATACCTATGACCGCTCTTCACCCAGCGCGTAACTTGCGCATTGCGTAAGCGCTACGCCAACCGCAAGCTCTACGACACCGTGCAGCGGCGCTTCACCTCGCTGGCCCGGATCCGGACCCTCGTCCGGGAGGGCGCGGACATCCTGGTGCTCGATCACGGCACCGGGGCCCACCGCACCGCCGAGACGCTCATCCAGGCCCTCAGCCGGCGTCGACGCCACGCCGAGCCGGACGAGCTGCCCGGGGTCGGTCTGCTGTCCGAGCTCATCCGCGCCCGATGAGCCGGCGTCGGCCCCGCAGCCGCTGCCGCGTCGTCGGCTGCGGCGGGAGAGCGACGGATCACTGTGCGAGGTGGACGAGCGTCCCCGGGTGGAGCTCGCGGAGCTCTGCGACGCCGTGCGCTCCGGGCGCTGGTTCCGGGCGGTCCGGCACACCAGCGGCGAGGGCTGCACCGAGGAGGTGCTCGCCACGGTGCTGGCCAGCGGTCTGCCGCAGCCCCGAAACGGTGGTGCCGGCTTCGCGGTGATGGTGTCGGGCATGGTCGGTGGGATAGTCAAGCGGGTCAGTCCGCCGCGCTCGCTGTGGATGCGCCTGCGCGCGCCCAGCCTGCAGGGACCGAACTCCCGGGCCGACCGCCGGGCAGCGGCCACGCGCCGCACGGTCATCGGCCCGGCGCCGGGCGCCGCCTACTGGGACCACCGCAGCCGGCGCTGACCGCGTCCGCGACGGGGCTTCAGCGCTGCCCGGATACCGGGACGGGTCGACCGGTGAGCCGGACGGTGGTGCCGGCCGGGGCGTGGACGATGTCGAGGTCGCGCACGCAGGCCCGCATGACGATCAGGCCGTGCCCGCGCGAGGTCCGCTCGGTCGTCGCCGGCAGCCAGCGACCGTGGTCCCGGACGGTGATCCGAGTGGTGCGGGAATCCGCGGTGCAGTGGTCGATCCGGGCCGACACCTCGATGGCGCCCGACGGGCTCGTCGCGCCGGGGGCGACCGAGTATCCGTGCTCGACGCTGTTGCTGATCGCCTCGCTGACCGCGAGCACCAGGTCCGCCCGGTCGGCAGCCGGCCAGCTGTGCGCCTGTAGCCAGTGGTCGAGCCGTTCCCGCGCGAGCGACGGGGCCATCCAGGTCGGTCGGAGCGTGAACTCCAGTGCGCCCGACGCCTCCGGCCCGGCCTGGTCCCCGGGCGGTCGGGCGCTGCCGGCACGATGCCGGCGCTGACCGGGGGGCGGGTTCACGGGCGCCAGTGTGGGCCTTTCGCGCGCCGGACGCTGGCTGGGCGGACCGCCCGAGCGCCGGTGTGCACGGGTCCGCCGGTCCAGCGGCATGGTCAGCCCAGCGGCACGGAGTCCGTCCGCGGGCTCAGCGCGGCCGACGGGACCAGCTGCTCGGTCCACAGCGTCGGGCCGGGCCGGCCGTCGGCATGCTGGATCTGGTAGGTGACCACGCCCAGCCAGTCGCCCCGCGAGCCGCGCCGCCAGCTCAGCAGCATGCCCCGGGCCCGGCCGGTGAGGTCGAGTCCGTCGACTACCGCCTGGTCGCGGGTCGGGTCGTGCTCGAACAGCGTGTCGAGGTGCACCCAGACCGCCCGGGCCCGGGGCGCCGGGGTGGGTGCGGCGAACCCGGCGATCGCCGGGGCCGGGGGCGGATGCCACTTCGCCGAACTCGAACACATGTTCGATATTATCGCCCGTGCGCGTCCTCGCCCACAACCGCCCCCGGCTGACACCGGGAGCCATCACCACTGCATGCCCGTGGTGCACGGTCATGTCCTGGCAGAAGTCGATGTCGACGGCGCTGGGCTGTCGCTCGGTGACCGGCGTGGCCGGCCGGAGCGCCCAGCCCGCCGCGAACGCGATTCCTAGCTGAACAGCTAACGACAGTCGCTCGCGTAGGGCGCCTGCTGTTCGACTCCGTTGACGAACATCGCCAGCGCTGTGCAGCAGCCGAGCTGATCGACCGCGTACTCGGTGACCGACGCCGCGAACACGCCAAGGTCCTTCGACCGGGCACGGGGATGGTCGCGCGCTGCGGTGACCTTTGCCGAAGACGACCCCGGTCCGGCCGATGTCGTCGGCTCTGGTCGCGTGCACACCCCACACCTTGATCCTGCTGTCGTCGGATCCTTGCCGACAACTGCTCAGGTTTCGGGCTGCCGTCGACACTTGGCCTCAGCAACCAGTTCGGCTGCCGTCCTGGGCATCGTTGCTCCTCTGTGAACCATTGGGGGGTATCTCACTGCAACCTGGACATGCCACGACGAGTGGTCGCGGCTTCTGCCGGCAAGGCCTCAGGAGCGGCTTGCCGCTTCGGCCGCGGCCTTCACCTTGGCGAGGGTCATCTCCATGCCGGACCTGTTGGCCGCCGGTCGGCCCTCCTGACGGGATGCGCTCGATGGCTTCGAGGATGTCCCGAACGCGGTCAGGGTCTGACCTCACAGGGGTACGGCCTCTCGGGAGCACCCGGGCGCGTACCCGCGCACCCAAGCCCGTTGGGGTGACGACGTCAACGGGGCCGCCCAAGAGATCCCTGAGGTCCATAAGTAGTCCACCGAGGTCGAACAGGCTGCGACCGGCGTCCATGGTGACGAGGAAGTCCACATCACTGCCCTGCACTGCGTCGCCGCGCGCGACGGAGCCGAACACTCGGACGTCCCGGGCGCCATGGCGGTGCGCCAGTTGCAGAATCGTCTCCCGCTGCTTGCGGAGTTCGTGCAGGGAGAGCGGTGTGTGCTCAACGGCGCCGTCCACGTGAACCTCCCTGTGGACATGATCGCAGGCCTGGGCGGGTGCGCGCGAGTGGCGGTCGGGTCCTACTCCATCACCGGTGGCTGGCGGCTACCGATCG
>JAJCYC010000074.1 GCA_029263115.1 Pseudonocardia sp.
ACGCTCAGGCCCAGCTCGCGCAGCCGGTACAGCGCGTACATGCCGCCGTAACCGGCTCCGATGACGACCGCGTCCAGCTCACGCACGCCGATTCGGGCCGGCTCGCCACCGGCCACGTCGTCGGGCATCACGTCCATCGACACAGCTGCCTCCTCGATGACCTGCGGTGGTCAAATTCGCCGCGGTCGACGGTATCGACCGGGGTCCGCCGGTGGCCAGGCTTGGCTCCTTCTTGCACACGCTCCGGTTAACCGCGGTCGTGCTCGACGCCGCGCGGGCCGTCAACGGCCTTCAGCGCGACACCACCCACTCACCTGAACGGGAGGAGTTGAGCTCACCGCGCGACCCGCTCGGCGATCGGGCCGGTGTACAGCCAGTCCGGGCCCCTGACCAGGCACAGGGTCTCCCAGAACAAGCGCATCGCCTCCGGATCGTCGATGGTCAGCAACGCGGCCTGCTGCCAGCGTCGGCCCAGCTCCGCCTCCTCGACGTCAGGTGGGTCGCCCTCTGCACCGGGCACCGCGTGATCGGCGGCGGTGGACGCGGCCCAGGAGAACCGGAGGGCGTCCGCGAACCGGCGCTGGAAGCGGCCCGCGAGGTCGTCATCGCCCTCGCTCAACGCCTCACGCAGCTCGCGCGCGCCGAGGCAGGCCACCGACATGCCCTGTGCGTAGACCGGGTTGAGCGCGCACACACTGTCACCGGTGAACAGCAGGTTGGCCGGGCGGCGTTCGAGCCGGTCGTAGCGGCGCAGCCGGTTGCCGGTCTGCCGCCACACCACGATGTCGTCCAGCGGCGTGGCGCCGGCGAGGGGCTCGGCGAAGTCAGGTTGCGGCAGCGCGGTGAGCCAATCGGTGAAACCCGGTTCGTCGCGGGGTGGGTAGTCCTTGGCGCACCCGATGAGGGTCACCAGCCAGCGGTTGTGCTCCTGCCGAGTCCACCCCGCGCCCCGGGTGTCCCCATTCCGCCCGGTGGGGACGGTGAGCATGCCTGCCCAGTCGGGCGCCCAGTCCCCGGGCATCCGGTAGTTGCGGCAGGCATAACCCCAGAACCCGTTGACGGTGTCTTCCTCGGGTACGCGATAGCCGATCGTCCGCAGCCACGTCGGGCCGGCCGAGGTCCGCCCGGTGGCATCGACGACCACATCGCCGGGGAGAACGGTGGCTCGCCGCCGGCCATCGGTTGGGCACGGACGCCGCGCACGGTCGAGCGGTCGTCCGAGGCGGACGCCGAGGTGACGAGCTCGACGATCCGACGCCCGGCGAGCACCTGCACGTTGGGCAGCTTCAGCACCTGCCGGCGCACCCCCCACTCCAGCATGCCGCGGCTGCATGCGCTGACCGCCGACCAGCAGGGTGTGGAGGTAGTTGCCCTGCGGCACTCCTTTGCGGGGCGCTGGTTCGTCGGTCAGCTCGTCGCGCTCGACGATCACCACCCGGTCGTAGAAGTCGGCCAGCACCCGCGCGGACAGCAGCCCGGCCATGCCGGCCCCACAGACGATCGCGGTGGCGCGGGCCTCGGTGTTCGTCATGGGCACCTCCTGTTCGGCAGCGGGCCCGCTCGACGGCACCGGCGTCCACGACACGCTCGGCGCACAGCGGTCACCCGACGAACCGCGACTCCTCGACGCGGCCGGTCAAGAACCGGGACGTGGCCCCCGACGATGATCCGCTGTCGAGCACCGATCTGTACAGATCGCCCGAGACCTCGTTCATCACCGGAGGAGGTCACGCAGTCGCCGCGATAGTTAACGGCTCGCACGTCGCGTCCCGGGTTTCGAGCATGCAAGGATCCGGGCGTGGCCGAACACACACCCCAGACCATCGCCTATCCCTCGCCGGGGGCCCGCCCCCGCCGGCGCGACCTCGAACAGCTGGCCCCGCACGTCATCGTGCTGTTCGGCGCCACCGGGGACCTGGCCAAGCGCAAGCTGCTACCGGGCCTGGGCTACCTCCAGCAGTCGGCGTTGGCCCCGGAGATCCGCATCGTCGGTACCGCGATGGAGGATCTCAGCACCGACGAGTTCCGCGCGCTGGCTCGCGCGGCGGTGCAGAACTTCGGCACCCACAAGATGTCCGACGACGCCTGGTCGCAGTTCGACGACCGACTGACCTACGTCCCGCAGGGCGCGGGGCCGGAGGGGCTGACCGCCGCGGTGAAGGCGGCCGAGGAGTCCCTCGGGCCCGAGGCCAAGCGGCTGCACTACCTCTCGGTACCCCCGAGGGCGGCCCAGGCCGTCATCACCATGCTGCGCGACGCCGACCTCGCGACGAACGCACGGGTGGTGATGGAAAAGCCGTTCGGCGACGACCTGGCCAGCGCCATCCGGCTGAACGACTTCGTCCACGAGACGTTCCGCGAGAAGCAGATCTTCCGGATCGACCACTTCCTGGGCAAGGAGGCCGCACAGAACATCCTGGCGTTCCGGTTCGCGAACGGGCTGTTCGAGCCGATCTGGAACCGCAACTTCATCGACCACGTCCAGATCGACATCCCGGAGACGCTCGGGCTGGACGAGCGGGTGGGTTTCTACGAGGCCACCGGCGCCTACAAGGACATGGTCGTCACGCACCTGATGCAGGTGATGGCGTTCGTGGCCATGGAGCCGCCCACCGCGCTGGAGCCCCGCGCGATCAGCGAGGAGAAGAACAAGGTCTTCCGCTCGATGCTGCCGATCCATCCACACGACGTGGTGCGCGGCCAGTACGGCGGCTACAAGGAGGAGCCCGGCGTCGCGTCGGACTCCGACACCGAGACGTTCATCGCGCTGCGGGTCGGCCTGGACAACTGGCGGTGGGCCGGGACGCCGTTCTACCTGCGCACCGGCAAGCGGATGGCCGAGGGCCAGCGGATCATCTCGATCGCCTTCAAGGAGGCCCCGCGCACGATGTTCCCGACCGGGTCGGGCGTGGGCTCGCAGGGCCCCGACCACCTCACGTTCGACCTCGCGGACTCCTCGCGGGTGTCGCTGTCGTTCTACGGCAAGCGCCCGGGGCCGGGCATGCGGCTGGACAAGGTGTCGATGCAGTTCTCCACCCAGGAGACCGAACGCGCCGGCGACGTCCTGGAGGCCTACGAACGGTTGATCCTGGACGCGATGCGCGGCGACCACACGCTGTTCACCACCGCCGAGGGCATCGAGTCGCTCTGGGCCCGCTCGGCGCCGCTGCTGGACGATCCGCCGCCGGTCAAGCACTATCCGGCCGGCAGTTGGGGACCCAACGCGATCCACCAGCTGGTCGCGCCCAACGCCTGGCGGTTGCCGTTCGAACGCGGCTGGCGGGAGAGGAGCTGATCAGCGAGCGGTGCTGCGCCGCTCACCGTGCCGGCTGCACCGGGCGGTCCAGCCGACCGGGGTGACCTGCACCACCATCCGGCGCGCACAATCCGCGCAGAACCGGGGCGGCTCCAGGTCGCGACGCGCGGCGCACCGGCCGTGGTCATCCTCGGCCTCGACCGCGCCGCACTGGTCGCAGAACCTCGGACCAGCCACCACGCTCACAGCGTCTCGTTCAGCGCCTTGACCGGCATCGACAGCTCGCCAAGCAGGTCGATGTCGGACTCGGCCGGCCGGCCCAGGGTGGTCAGGTAGTTGCCGACGATCACCGCATTGATCCCGCCGAGCAGCCCCTGCCGGGCCCCGAGGTCGCCCAGGGTGACCTCGCGGCCGCCGGCGAACCGCAGCACGGTGCGCGGCAGCGCGAGCCGGAACGCCGCCACCGTGCGCAACGCGTCCGACCCGGACATGACCTCCTGGTCGGCGAACGGGGTACCCGGGCGCGGGTTGAGGAAGTTCAGCGGCACCTCGTCCGGCTCCAACGCAGCCAGCTCACCAGCGAACTCAGCCCGTTGCTCCAGGCTCTCCCCCATGCCGACGATGCCGCCGCAGCACACCTCCATGCCTGCCTCGCGGACCATCCGCAGGGTCTCCGAGCGCTCCTCCCAGGTGTGCGTGGTGACCACCTGGGGGAAGTAGGAGCGCGCGGTCTCCAGGTTGTGGTTGTAGCGGTGCACGCCCATCGCGGCGAGCCGGTCCACCTGATCCTGGGTGAGCATGCCCAGCGAGCAGGCGATGTTGATGTCCACCTCGTCCTTGATCGCCTGGATGCCGGCGGCGACCTGGGTCATCAGCCGCTCGTCCGGGCCGCGCACGGCGGCCACGATGCAGAACTCGGTGGCTCCGGTCTTGGCGGTCTGCTTGGCCGCCTCGACCAGCATCGGGATGTCCAGCCAGGCCGAACGGACCGGCGAGGCGAACAGCCCGGACTGGGAGCAGAAGTGGCAGTCCTCCGGGCAGCCGCCGGTCTTCAGGCTGATGATGCCCTCGACCTCCACTTCCGGGCCGCACCAGCGCATCCGCACGTCGTGCGCCAGCTCCAACAACCGCTCCAGGCGCTCGTCGGGCAGCCGCAGCAGCTCCAGCACCTGCTCGGGGGTGGCGCCCCGGCCCTGTTCGAGGACCTGCTCGCGCAGCTCGACGAGGATGTCGGTGTCGCTCGCGGCGGAAACGGTCATCGAATCGGGGCTCCTTCGCCTTGTGCGCATCCCGGTGTCGTGCAGCGGCCGCGCGCGTCCGCCCAGCAAACCCGCACCCGCTGATCAACTCAACGTGATCTGTCTCTCCGTCATGATCAACGCCTGAGCGGCGGCCAGGAAGCCCGCCGGTGCGAGCCGGCCCGCCCCGGCCGGCAGCCGGCCCAGCAGGGGCACCCCAGCGACCGCCGGGAGGTCGGCCAGGTTGCAACGCTCCGTGAGACCCGGGGCGTCGGGCCAGCTGCCGATCACCAGGCCCGCGCACCGCAGGCCTCGGCCGGCCAGCGCCTCGGTGGTCAGTGCGGTGTGGTTCAGCGTACCCAATCCGGCGGCCGTGACCACCAGCACCGGGGCTGCCAGGCCCACGGCGACGTCGGCCACGGTCGAGTGTCCCCCCAGGCGCACCAGCAGCCCGCCGGCGCCCTCCACCAGCACCAGGACGTGCCCGCCCGCCAGGTCCCCGGCCGCCGCGACCGCCTCGGCAACGGTGACCGCCGGTCGGCCGCACCGCGCGGCGGCGGTGGCCGGAGCCAGCGGGTCGGGGTAGCGGGCGAGTTCCCGGGTGGTGAGCGCCGCCGGACCACCGGTCAACCGCCGGACCTCGTCGAGGTCGCCGGGCTCGCCGGGGCCCACTCCCGTCTGCGCCGGCTTCAGCACCGCCACCCGCCGACCCGCGGCCAACGCCAGGGCGGCCAGCGCGGCCGTGACCACCGTCTTGCCGACACCGGTGCCGGTCCCGGTCACCACCAGCACCGTCACGACCGGACGGCCCCCACAGATCCCAGCACCTCGGCCAGCACCATGCGCACCCGGTCGAGATCCTCGCCGGTCAGCGAGGCGCGGGCGGTCAACCGCAGCCGGCTGGTCCCCACCGGCACCGACGGCGGGCGGAAGCAACCCACCCGCAGACCCAGCTCCAGGCAGCGGGCGGCCGCCTCGACGGTCGCCAAGGGCTCACCGAGCACCACCGACACCACCGCCGACTTCGGCATCGTCACCCCGGCCGCGTCCGCGATCTCACCAGCCACTGAAAGCGCCGCCGCCGGCAGCGACGGCTCGGCGGCGAGCACCCGCAGCGCGGCCAGCGCGGCGCCCGCACTGGCCGGCGCCAGGCCGGTGTCGAAGATGAAGCTGCGCGCGGTGTCCACCAGGTGCTCGGTGACCGCCGCCGGGCCGAGCACCGCGCCGCCCTGGCTGCCCAGCGCCTTGGACAACGTCACGGTGGCCACCACGTCGTCCGAACCGGCCAACCCGGCCGCGGCGAGCAGCCCGCGACCTCCCGGACCGCACACCCCCAGACCGTGTGCCTCGTCGACGATCAGCAGCGCGCCGCGGGCCCGGGCCACCCGGTGCAGCTCGGCGACCGGGGCGTGGTCACCGTCGACGCTGCCGACGCTGTCGGTGACCACCAGCGCCCTGGTCTCGGTCCGGGCGCGCAGGACCGCGTCCACCGCGCCGACGCTGTTGTGCGGGACCACCGCGATCCTGGCCCGGGACAACCGGCAGGCGTCCACCAGCGAGGCGTGGTTGGCCGCGTCGGAGACGATCAGCGCGTCGGGCCCGCTCAGCGCGGTGAGCACACCGAGGTTGGCCGCATAGCCCGAGGAGAACACCAGCGCGGTGGAATACCCGCAGAAGCCGGCCAGCTCGTCCTCCAACTCGGCGTGCAGTGCCGTGGTGCCGGTGACCAACCGGGAACCGGTGGCACCCGCGCCCCAGGCACGCAGCGCGGCCACCCCGCCCTCGATCACCCGCGGATCACGGCTGAGGCCGAGGTAGTCGTTCCCGGCCAGGTCGAGCACCTCCTCGACCGGCCGTCGGGCCCGAAGCACCCGGCGCAGCCCGGCCGCGCGGCGCCGCTCGGCGTGCCCGGCCAGCCAGCTCAACGGGTGCTCGGTCATGCGTGCACGCTAGCGGGTGCGGCGACCCGGCCCCGAATGCACGACGGTGTCGGCCAGCGCGGAGTCCTCCGGCACCCGCTCGGCCCGGGCTCGGCGGGGTTCCGCGACCCGGACCAGCGGCCCGACCCGTTTCCTTCGCCGGGGGGCCCCGGCGGCCGAAGCCCGGCGATCGGTGACCACCACGATGCCACCGGTGTCGCGATGCCGGCGTACCCAGGTCTGCAGATGGTCCTGCACGGCGTGGTCGACGTAGTGCGCGGCGAGGTCGACCTGGGTGGGGGCGCCGGCCGGTATCCGGGCCAGCGCGCGGGACAGCGTGGGCACGCAGAGGAACGTCGCCGCGCCCTCCACCGTCACCCGATGCTCGGGGCCCGACTCCGCCGACTGGTGGTGCACCCGGGCCCGGACCGCCCGGTGCAGCACCATCAGCGCGGCGAGTGCCAGCCCCAGCGCCACCCCTTCCAGCAGGTTCAGCGCCATCACCCCGAGTGCGGTGACCAGGTACAGCGGCAGTTCGCCGTGCTCGCGGGCAGTGCGGATGTCGGTCAGCTTCACCAGCTGCACACCGACCACCACCAGCAGCCCGGCCAGCGCCGCCAGCGGGATCATCTGCACCACCCACACCAGCGCCAGCGCGAACACCGCGATCCACACCGCGTGCAGCACCGCGGCCGCCCGGGTACGGGCACCGGCCCGGACGTTGGTGGAGCTGCGCACGATCACCCCGGTCACCGGCAGGCCACCGAGCAGACCGGACAAGGTGTTGGCCGCGCCCTGGCCGATCAGCTCGCGGTCCGCCCTGGTGCGCGGGCCGGAGTGCATGCGGTCCACCGCGACCGCGGAGAGCAGGCTCTCCACGCTGGCGATCAGCGCGACGGTGAGCACACCGCCGATCACGCCGCCCCAGTTGCCGGCCGGCAGGATCGGCAGCGCGATCGCGGAGAGCAGGTCACCGGGCAGCTCTACCTTGGGCACGCCGACCAGCAGCAGGCTGAGTCCGGTGGCCAGCGCCACCGCGACCAGCGGTCCGGGTACCACCCGCAGCGGGCCGGCGAGCCGGGGCCAGCCCAGCACCACCAGCACGGTGAACACGCCGACGACCACTGCGGGGCCGTGCGCACCGATCATCTGGGAGGGCAGCTCCCGCAGGTTGGCCAGCACGCTGGACTGCGGCTGCCCACCGAGCACGACGTGCAGCTGCGCGAGCGCGATGGTGCCCCCGATACCGGCCAGCATGCCGTGCACCACGGCCGGCGGGATGGCCTGGGCGAACCGGGCCAACCGGGACAGCCCGAACGCGATCTGGACCAACCCGGCGGCGGTCACGATCGCCGTGGTGACTCCCCAGCCGAACCGGTTGACCAGCTCGGCGACCACCACGGTCAGGCCCGCCGCGGGCCCGCTGACCTGCAGCGGCGAGCCACCGAGCAGCCCGGCGACGATCCCGCCGACGATGGCCGCGATCAGCCCGGCCAGGATCGGCGCGCCGGAGGCGACGGCGATGCCGAGCGAGAGCGGCACCGCGACGAGGAACACCACCAGTGAGGCGCCCACGTCGGCGCGCACGGTGGTCCAGTCCGGCAACAGGCGTGACCTGGGCGGGAAGGGGGACTCGGGCATACGGCTCCTCCAAGAGCAGTCTGACGAGGGGTCGCCGGGCCACGGCCTCCATCGCCCGCACCGACACCCTGAGAACGCCTCAGCAGAGCTGCTCCGTTCCCCCTTCAGTCACTTCAGCACCATCGAGTGATCTTCATGTGGATCACCTCACAGCGGCCGAACCGGGTCCGTGATCACCCCTCGGCGGCCGCGGCGCAGACCGCGACACACACCGCGGCCAGGTCCGTGGGCTCGATCACATAGGGCGGCATGGTGTAGATCAGATCCCGGAACGGCCGCAGCCACACACCGTGCGCCGCCGCCGCCGCCGTCGCGGCCGGCAGATCCACCGGCCGGTCCAGCTGGACCACGCCGATAGCGCCCAGTACCCGCACCTCGCGCACCCCGGCCAGCGGCCGCGCCGGCGCCAGGCCGGCCCGCAGACCAGCCTCGATCCCGGCGACCTCAGCCCGCCAGTCACGGCGCAGCAACTCCTCGATCGAGGCCAGCGACACCGCGCTGGCCAGCGGGTTGCCCATGAACGTCGGCCCGTGCATCAGCACACCGGCCGCCCCGTCACTGATCCCCCGGGCCACCTCGGCGGTGCACAGAGCGGCGGCCTGGGTCAGGTATCCGCCGGTCAGCGCCTTGCCCACACACATCACGTCCGGGCTGATCCCGGCGTGGTCGGCGGCGAACAACTCCCCGGTCCGGCCGAACCCGGTGGCGATCTCGTCGAACACCAGCAGCACGTCGTGGGACAGGCACAGCTCGCGCAGCACGTGCAGGTAGCGCGGGTCGTGGAAGCGCATCCCGCCGGCGCCCTGCACCACCGGTTCGACGATGACCGCCGCGAGCTCGTCGGCGTGCCGTTCCACCAGGTCGGCCAGCTCGGCCACGTACGCCGTCTCGAACTCCCTCGGCGGAGCGGAGGCGAACACCTGCCGGGGCAGCACGTCGGCCCACAGCGAGTGCATGCCGCCGTCCGGGTCGCACACGCTCATCGCGCCGAAGGTGTCGCCGTGGTATCCGCCGCGCCAGGTCATCAGCCGGTGCTTCGCCGGGCGGCCCCGGGAGCGCTGGTACTGCAGGCACATCTTGATCGCCACCTCGACCGACACCGAGCCGGAGTCGGCCAGGAACACGTGCCGCAACGGCTCCGGAGTGATCTCCACCAACCGCCGCGCCAGCGCCACCGCCGGCTCGTGGGTCAGCCCGCCGAACATCACGTGGCTCATCCGCCCGAGCTGCGCGACCACCGCCGCGTCCAGCGCGGGATGCCGGTAGCCGTGGATCGCCGCCCACCACGACGACATCCCGTCGATCAGCTCGGCACCCGCCGGCAGCCCCGCGCCCGGTGCCGCCAGCCGCAGCCGGACGCCGCGCGCGTCGGCGATCGGCAGCGCCGGGGACGCCGCCGGCAGCGGCGCGTAGGGATGCCAGACGTGCTCTCGGTCGGCGGCCAGCAGCTCCTCGGGCGTCACGACAGCCGAGCCTAGCCACCCGCTAGGCTCGCCCGGTCATGGTCGCCCCTGGTCCGCCCACCGAGGATGCGCCCGCACCCGCACTGACCCGGCGCCGGGAGCTGGGTTCGGCCAGCGCGCGTTCGCTGCTGCTCACCGTGCTCGGCGAGTTCGTGCTGCCCCGCGACGAGCCGGTGTGGACCCAGGTGTTGCTCGACGTGCTCGGCGACCTGGGGGTGGAACCCAAGTCCGCCCGCCAGGCGCTCGCCCGCACCGCGGCCGAGGGGCTGCTGCGTTCCGAGCGCACCGGCCGGCGGGTGCGCTGGTCGCTCACCGGCTCGGGCCGCCACCTGCTGTCCAGCGGCGCCGAGCGGATCTACGGCTTCGGGTCGGCCGGCACCGGGTGGGACGGGCGCTGGCTGGTGCTGCTGGTCGCCGTGCCCGAGGCCCGGCGGCAGCTGCGCCACCGGCTGCGCTCCCGGTTGGCCTGGGCCGGTATGGGCAGCCCGGCGCCGGGGGTGTGGCTGTCCCCGCACCCGGAGAAGCAACGCGAGGTGGCGGAGGTCCTCGACGAGCTGGCCCTCACCGAGGCCAGCTCGTCGTTCGTCGGACCGTTCGGCGGGATCGGCGACCAGCGCTCGCTGGTCGGCCAGGCCTGGAACCTCGCCGAGGTGGAGTCGGCCTACCACGACTTCGTCACCACGTTCGCCGGCGCGGAGCCGCAGGCTCCCGCTGAGGTGCTGCGCAGCCAGATCCGGCTGGTGCACGCCTGGCGCCGGTTCCCCTTCCTCGACCCGCAGCTGCCCGCCGAGCTGTTGCCCGGCGGCTGGGCCGGAGCCACGGCGCACACCCTGTTCCAGGACCGCCACCAGCGCTGGTCGGCAGATGCACAGCGGCACTGGGCCGCCCTGCTCGACGCCTCGCGCTGACCCGCCGGATCAGGTCAGCCGGTACACCCGCTCGGCGTTTCCGCCCAGCACCCCCGCCAGGGTCGCCGAAGTCAGGCCCAATCCCGACACCGCCGCCAGGTTGCGGGCCACCCCCGGGATGCCCGGCCAATCGGTACCGAAGATCCACTTACTCGCGATGCGTTCCAGGTCGAAGTCCGAGTAGTACTCCGGCAGCTTCCTCGGCGGCAGTCCGGCGATGTCCAGCCACACGTTGGGCCGGGCCAGCGCCATGAATCCGGCGGCCTGGTAGCTCCAGCCCCGGCCGCCGTGCGCCAGGACCACGGTGAGCTCGGGGAAGTCGCGCAGCACGTCGTCCATCAGCAACGGGTCGCCCATCCGACCGCTCGCGCCGGGGAACGAGCTGGGGCCGGTGTGGGTGATCACCGGGACCCCCCGCTCCTGGCACAGCGCGTAGGCCGGGTAGAGCTCGCGGTCGTTCGGCGCGAAGTTGCCGTGCACCGGGTGCACCTTCAACGCCACCGCACCCAGGCCCAGTTGGCGGCGCAGCTCCCCCTCGACCGGGTGGTGCAGGTGCGGGTTGACGTTCGCCACGATCCGGAACCGCTCCGGGTTGTGCGCCACGATCGGCACCATGTCCTCGATCGCCTGGACCCCGGTCACCCGGGGGCTGTACTCGCAGAACATCAACACCCGGTCCACCCCCTGAG
>JAJCYC010000075.1 GCA_029263115.1 Pseudonocardia sp.
GCCCCGCGAAGATCGCCAACCTGGTCCGCCGGCACTGGGCCATCGAGAACCGCGGTCACTGGGTCCGCGACGTCGTCTACGCAGAAGATGATCAACACGCCTACGCGGGTACCGGCGCGCACACCATGGCCACCCTGAGAATTCTCTGAACTTGATCTTTATTGCTCGACGGTCGTCCGCCCGTCGGTCAGCCGCTGCCCGTGAGGGTGGGGATGCCCAGCTCGACGGTGTTCTGGTTGCGGGTGCGTCGTTGGATCTGTGCGAGTTTGTCCTCGGCGCCGGCGAGGCTGATCTTCAGTCCTTCGACCTCGCCGAGCCAGCTCTCGCGTTCGGCTTCGGCGATGCGGGCAGTGAGGTTGTCGCGGATCTCGGCGAGTCGCTCGTGTTGGGCGGGGTCGGGCCAGAGCATCGAGCAGCGGATGCAGGCGTGTTCGTGGATGCAGGCTGCGCCGAATGCGCGGCCGCAGGTCCCGGTGGAGACCTTCCGGCGTTCGAAGTGACCGAGGAACTCGGTCCATTCCTCATCGGTGGGGACGCGGTACTCCTCGCTGGGTCGTAGTGCTCGTCGCCGGGCCAGGAACGCCAGGTGGGCTTGGATGGCCTCCTCGGGATAGACGGCCTTGTAGCCGAGGGTGACGTTGATGTCCTGATGGCCAGCGATGATCTGCGCGATGTGCGGTGGGAGACCGGACATGATGGCGTCGGTGATGAAGATCCGCCGGAAGTCGTGCGGGGTGAAGCGCAGCGGGCCACCGGTCGTGGGATCGGACAGGGGGCTGTGAGCGAGGGCGGTGTTGAGCATGTTGCGGATCGCGCCGGAGCATATTCGGCGGTGTTCGGTGCCGAGTCTGCGTTGGAACAGCCAAGGAGCCGGGGCGAGCCAGACGCACTCGGTTCGGTCGTAGGCGGGGATGACGGGGACCGTCGCGGCGCCGCCCCGGACGCGGCTGACGATGGCTGACAGCACATCGGCGAGCTCCGGGCTGACTACCAGGAGCCGCTCGGAGTCGGTCTTGGACGGCGTGATCTGGAGCAGGGGGACGAGTTCGCCGGTGCTGGGCAGTCGGTATTGCACGAGGCTGTGGTGGGTGATCTCCAGCAATTCTTCGATCCGGACCCCGGTGGTCCGCAGGACCTCGACCGCGGCCCAGGCCCAGAACGCCAGGTCCTCCTCCATCGCCAGATCCTGGCGCCTGCCGGTGGCGGGGTCTTCGACCCAGACCTTGGTGGTGGGGTTCTTGGTGACCGCACGGGTGAGGGTCTGGCCGGCGGCGGTGAAGCAGTCCCCGGGGCTGGCTCGGCGGGCTGCCAGCAGGAGCGCCTCGGTGGTCTTGCGCCGCTCGTCGACAGCGCGCACCAGGATGGGGAGGACGGGCAGCCACTGTCGGGTGCGCGCGTCCATGCGCGACTTTCGCTGCCTGGCGGCCTTGCGCTGGTTGATCTCCTCCTCGCCGACGGGGCAGGGAGCGACCCACTGTCCCCAGCGGGCGGGGTCCTCGAGCGCCCATTGGGCCAGGTCCAGGTAGAACGCCCGAACCGGTGTCAGGCACTGGCGGTAGCCGATCCGGTCCACGGTGAGGGCCGTCTTCTCACCGGTGGCGGTGGTGACGATCTTCTGCCGGGTGCGCAGTCGCTGCTTCCACTCGGTAGCGATCTCGGGTGTCAGGTGGAGGTTGTCGATGCCGGGATGGTGGCGTTCCAGGTCTTTCCAGAACATGTTTCCCAGGTCCGCGGCGAGGCTGCGCAAGCTGCTGTAGTCCAGCCTCGGGTGGCGTTCGGACAGATAGTCCACCAGCAGGTCGCGGATCGGTCGGCAGGCGAGGTCGAATCGGTCGATGAGCTCGGCGGGGGTGCGCTGACCAGCGCTGCGCAGCTCCTCCAGCCGTGCCGGCACGTCCGGCCCGAGGATTCCAGACTGGTGCAGCGCCCGATAGAACGCGATGCCGTGAGCCATCGGCTTGCGGTGGGCCGCGGACTCAGCACCGAGTAGCTCCAGGGTGTCGCCGACGGTGATGTCGGCGATCAGACCGCCGTGGGCGCCGAGGACGATCGCGGCACGGTGCAGCGTGTGCCGTCCCGCCGTGGCGGGCAGGTGGTCGTCCCGATCGCACACTTGCCGCAACCGGGCGAATCCTGCGGCGTCACGAGCATGGGCCATGCCGCGCGCGAGGGCGCCGCCGCGGGGCACCGCCGCGACGAACCATGCGGGGCTGGGGCGCAGGACATCGGCGCAGATAGCGACCGTCAACGCCGCGCCCAACGGGCCGGTCAGACTCTCCGACCGGCCGGTCACGCGCAGCCACTGGGCGGGGATTCGACGCCAGTCCACGCCCGCGGTGTCGGCGCCGCTGGCCAGCCAGCGGTCCTGCCAGCCCGCTCCGGGCTGCTCGACCAGCCAGTCCAGCAGCGCCACCAGCCCGCGACGACGCTCCTTCTGCGCCCCGGCGGAATTCAGAAGGAACGGCGCCTGGGTCAGCCGGTCGAACACCTGCTCCCGACCCTGCCTCGTGGCCAGCCATCCCGCTGGGCGTGGGCGGGCCGGAAACCGGGCGCTGATCAGGGTAGGCACGGCCGCCGGGGACCGGCTGGCGTGCTCCTGCACGTCGGTGTCCCGCTCGACGTCGGTGATCACGACGGTCGGTTCCCGAACAGCACGTCCAACGACTCGGGCCGGTAGCCGGGCGCAACGACGGGGTGCGTTCGCGCGACGGCCTGCCGGGTCTGCTCACTGTGATGGGCCAGCACCCCAGGGCCTCGGCATAGTCCGGTGACGCGGTGTGTCGGCACGGTGACACGCCGGTGATGCGATAAGGGGCGCGGACACGGCACGGTTGGTGATCATGGCGGTTCCGACACCAACCTGATCATCAGGAGCCGAGCCGTGCCC
>JAJCYC010000076.1 GCA_029263115.1 Pseudonocardia sp.
CTGGCCGGTTACCTGGCCGGCGCCATCGCCTGCGGCACGCTGATGGCGGTGTTCCTGGCCAACTCCGGTGGCGCCTGGGACAACGGGAAGAAGCTGGTCGAGGACGGCGTGCACGGCGGCAAGGGCTCGCCCGCCCACGAGGCCACGATCATCGGTGACACCGTCGGTGACCCGTTCAAGGACACCGCCGGCCCGGCGATCAACCCGCTGATCAAGGTAATGAACCTGGTCTCGGTGCTGATCGCGCCGGCCATCGTCACGCTGTCGGTGGTCGACCCGTCTCCGGTCCGATTCGTGATCGCCGGGATCGCCCTGGTGGTCATCGTGGTGGCCGTGGTGGTGTCGAAGCGCCGGTCCACCTCGATCGCGGACTCCGCTCCGGTCGAGGTCGCCGGCTGAGCCGGCTGAGCCGGCTCACTGTTCGGACGCCCACCCCCGCTCGCCTCACCAGGTGGGCGGGGGTGGGCGACGTTGGTGGGCCCCGCGTGGTGTCGAGTTCGTCGGGTACGGGAAGCTGAGTGGGATGCGTGGGATCGGGTGTGTGCTGGCCGCGGCGGGGATGCTGCTGGCGGGGTGCTCGGCGGACCGGTCGGAGGATCTGCCGCCGACCGACGACCCGGTGGTCTGGGCCAGCCGGCTGTGCTCGTCGCTGACCCCGCTGGCCGCGATGCGCAACCTGCGCCCGAACTTCGACGTCCGGGACCCGGCGGTCGGCCGCGAGTCGCTGAGCAGCTACTTCTCCGATACCGAAACCCGGATCGGTGACTCCCTGGCCGGGTTGGAGCAGGTCGGGCCGTCTCCGATCCAGGGTGGCGACGAGGTGGGCACCCAGATGAAAGCGGCACTCGAGCGGATGCGCGCCGCGTTCGCCGGAGCTCGGGAGAAAGTCGAGGCGGTCGATCCGGAGGACCCCGACGAGCTCGTCGCCAAGCTGCCGGACATCCTGAGCCCGCTGGCCGAGGCGTCCGCCGGGAGGCAGCTGACCGGACTGATCGGCACCAACGCCGCGTTGGACGCCGCGATCCGCGAGTCCCCGAGCTGCGGGATGCTCGGCGGGCCCGGCGGTGAGCCGGCGGTGCCCGGCACGCCGGGGAACTGACGCCCGCTGGTCAGGGCCGGTCGGTCGGTCAGGCAGGCCGTGGGAGAGCCGACACCCGATCCGCATGCATCGCGTGCAGATCGGGTGCCTGTATCGCGGAGTGCCTCAGCGCCGGAGGACTCGCCGACAGGTCTGACCTGGTCAGGCCATCAGGCCGCTCTGATAGGCGAGCACCACGGCCTGGGTGCGGTCCCGCGAGCCGGTCTTGGAGATCACGTGCGCCACGTGCGTGCGGGTGGTTGCCTCGCTGATCACCAGCTCGGCGCTGATCTCGGCGTTCGACCGGCCGCCGGCCATCAGCACCAGCACCTCCCGCTCCCTCGGGGTCAGCACGGTCAGCGCCGCCGGGGCCGACAGCGCGCGGGGCCCGGCCCGGCGCAGCGCGTCCACCACCCCGCCGATCACCGCCGGGTCCAGCCAGCCCTCGCCGGCCGCGCAATGTCGGATCGCGTTCGCCAGATCGGCCGGCGCGGCGTGCTTGAGCAGGAACCCGCTGGCGCCGGCGGCCAGCGCCCGCTGCACCGCACCCTCCTCGTTGAGGGTGGTCAGCACCAGCACTCGGGGAGCCCCGTCCAGCGCAGTGACCGCCCGGGTCGCGCCGACGCCGTCCAGCACCGGCATCCGCAGGTCCATCAGCACCACGTCCGGGCGCAGCGTGCCGGCCAGCTCCACTGCCTGCCGGCCGTCGGTGGCCTCGCCGACGACCTCGATGTCCGGCGTGGCGCCCAGCAGCATCACGCACCCGGCGCGGACCAGCGCCTCGTCCTCGGCGACCAGCACCCGGATCACCCAGCTGCCGACGTCACCGGCCCCGCCACCGTCGCTCACGGTGCTGAATTCTGCCCTGCCGGCCGCGGCAGCCCGGCATCCGCCGCCGCCCGCACCGCCACCGGCAGCTGCGCGTGCACCCGCCAGCCGCTGTCGACCTTCCCGGACTCCAGCGTGCCGCCCACCAGGTGCACCCGTTCGCCCAGCCCGCGCAACCCGTGCCCGGAGGACAGACCGGCCGCCCCGGGTCGGGGGGTGCCACCACCGCCCCCGCTGCGCACATTGATCTGCAGCTCCCCGGAGCTCCAGCGGACGCCGACCCGGGCGCATGCCCCGGTCCCGGCGTGCTTGACCACATTGGTCAGCGACTCCTGGACGATCCGGTAGGCGGCGAGATCGACGCTCGGGTCGAGCGGCCGGGGGGCACCGTCCAGCTCGACGCTCACCTGCACGCCGGCCCGGCGGGTGCGTTCGAGAAGCTCGTCCAGCTCGGCGAACCGGGGCTGCTCGGCCCGCTCGGTCGGACCCAGGTCGGCCGACCGGAGCAGCCCGAGCATCCGGTGCAGCTCGTTCATCGCCTGCCGACCGGCGGTCTCGATCACCTCCAGCGAGACGCGCACCCGCTCGTCGTCCCCGGCGAACAGCGCCCGCGCGCCGGCCGCGTGCAGGATCATCCCGGCCACCGTTCCGGACACGCTGTCGTGCAGTTCGTGCGCCAGCCGGGTGCGCTCGGCCTCCAGCGCCCGCTCGGCCTCGAACTCCAGCCGCTCCCGCTCCGCCCGCGCCTGCCGCTCACGCCCGTACGCCAACCGCCCGAGCCCCCACACGCCCGCCACGATGACCGACCACACCACGGCGGTGGTCAGGAACTGGGTGAGCGAGTCGGTCTTCCCGGTGACCAGGGTGTACAGGTAGGCGTTGCTGTAGCTGAACACTCCGAAAGGGATTGCACAGGCCAGTAGGACGAGTCGGGCGGTCCGCGGCTCGGCCCGGATCGCCACCGCATGCAGCGCAACCAACAGGCAGGCGAACGGCTCGTACCGCGGGACCGCGATGTTGACCAGTGCGTACCCGGCCTGCAACCCGAACACCACCACGGCCATCCGGTGGCGCGCGAAAAGCGCGCCGCACAGCAGGGCTGTCGCCGCCGGAACCACCCATATCGGCAGCAGGCCGCCGCCGCGCAGTCCGCGGTCGCCGGCCCAGATGAGCAGGTCCAACCCGCCCGCCGTCAGCACGATCAGCAGTTCCCGCGGCGGGGGACGGCGCGATCGTGGAAGTGGTCGATCGGTCATAGCCGGTGCGGACAACCCGGTTTGTGGCGGCCGAGGAAGCACAGCAGCGAGCCGGTGGGGGCGGACGGAGGTGCCTGCGGCAGCGGGCGATCGCGGGGGTCGGGCTCGCCGTCGTCCGGCGACGGGCCGTCGTCCGGTGGTGCCGGCCCGTCGTCCGGTGCCGGAACGGGCGTGGGCACCGGCCTGTCCGGTACCTCCGGTCCGCAGCCCACAGGAACATCGGGCGGGCCGCTGGCCAGCACTGCCCGCACCGCGGACTCCACCAGGAACTCGTCGTCCTCGACCGGGATCTCGACCGGTGCCACCGAGTCGCGGACGAGTTGGACGGCGACGATCGGACCGGCGCTGTCGTCGACGGCGAGGACCTCGTGGACGTCGATGACCTCGGGCCGGCCGCCACCCGGCGCGGCTATTCCGACCCGCAATGCGCGGGGATTGTCGGCGAGCTGCTGACTCAATGGCGGGTGTGCGAGGGCCAGAAACGAATTGAGCAGGCTGGCGACACCGATCTGCTCGCCGGTGCCGCCATTCTCTCCGACCGCATACACCGACACCACTGTCCGCATCGTCATGGCTGGACAGTCTGCCGTCTCGAAACCACAATGTCATCATCCCTGCTGGTGAGGTGCATTGCCGACGTCCGGGTGTAGGACGAGGCGGACGCCTCCTCATCGTCTCGTCGTAGGCCGGGAGCACCACACCGCTCCGATTTGCCCCGGCCCGATTCCCGCGAAGCTTCTCGCATCGGAGAAATCGGATGCGAACGGAGCGGATCGACATGATCGAGGTACGGAACCTCAGCAAGAGGTACGGGCCGAGGGTGGTTATGGACGACCTGTCGTTCGCGGTCCGGCCGGGCGCGGAGACCGGCTTCCTCGGGCCCAACGGCGCGGGCAAGTCGACCACCATGCGGATGATCCTCGGGTTGGACCGGCCGAGCGCCGGGTGCGCGTTGATCCACGGGCGGCGGTACGCCGAGCTGGCGCACCCGTTGCGCACGGTCGGCGCGCTGCTGGACGCCGGGTGGGTGCACCCGAAGCGGTCCGGGCGCAACCACCTGCGCTGGCTGGCGAAGGCCGGCGGGCTGCCCGCCACCCGGGTCGACGTGGTGCTGGAGGCGGTCGGGCTGACCGCCGCGGCAGGGCAGCGGGTCGGGGGCTACTCGCTGGGCATGCGCCAGCGGCTGGGCATCGCCGCCGCGCTGCTCGGTGACCCCGGCGTGCTCGTGTTCGACGAGCCGACGAACGGGCTGGACCCGGAGGGGATCCGGTGGTTCCGGTGGCTGACCCGGATGCTGGCCGGGCAGGGGCGCGCCGTCCTGGTGTCCAGCCACCTGCTCGCCGAGATGCCACTGACCGCGGACGAGCTGGTGGTGATCGGCCGGGGCCGGCTGCTCGCGCAGTGCCCGACCGCGCAGCTGGTGGCCGCCGCCGACGGGGGCACGTTGGAGGACGCGTTCATCGAACTGACCAGGCAGGACATCCAGTACACCTCGGGGGTGGCGGCATGAACGGCTACGTGGGCGCGAGCGGCACGTTGGACCTGGTCGCGCGGGGGATCAGCCGGGCCGGCCATCTGGCCGGCGCGGAGCGGATCAAGCTGTGCTCCACCCGTTCGTTCTGGTGGACCTGCGCGCTGGTGGAGCTGCTGGTGGTGGGGCCGGCCGCGCTGCTCGCCGCGCTGACCCCGGCCGGCGACGGACCGGTCAGCGGCACCGAGTTCGTCCCGCTCGGCGGGCTGCTGGTGCTGGTGCTGGCCGCCGGGGTGACCGGCGACGAGTACCGCCACCACACCGTTCGGGCCACCTTCCTGGCCGCGCCCGGTCGCACCTCGGCGTTGCTGGCCAAGGCCGCCGTGGTGGCCGGGGTGCTGGGTCTGCTGGTCGCGTTCGGTGGCCGTGGCGTGGCCGGGCTGCTGCGGCCGGACTCCGGGCTGGCCCTGGTCACCGCCGACCAGTGGCGGTCGGTGGCCGGCACCGGGCTGACGTTCGCGGTGACCGGGCTGATCGCGGTGGCGGTCGGCATCCTGGTCCGGAACAACGGTGGCGCGCTGGCGCCGCTGTTGGGTTGGGTGCTGGCCGGGGAGACGGCGGTCAGCTTCATCCCGAGCCTCGGGGCGGGTGTCTATGCCTGGCTGCCGTTCGCCAACCTGGACCACTTCTTGGGGGTGCCCGGCGGCGCGGTGCTGAACGCTCCGATGCGGTTCGACCCGTGGGGTTCGCTGGCCTACGCGACCGCGGTCGCCGTCGCGCTGCTCGCGGTGGCCCTGCTGGTGGCCCGGCGACGGGACGCGTGAGGTCATGAACGCGGCGATGGACCGGGCCGTCACGGCCGGGCCTTCCGGCGTGCGCGGGTGGCCGTCTCATCGTTTCGTGGTAGGCCGGGGACACCACCGGGCGACGATTCGCCCGACGCCCTTTTCGACCATTCTTGTGATCGTAGGAAAACCACTCGGAGAAGGGGAAAGAAATGCGGAACGACACCAAAGCCACTGTCCAGCGGCCCACCATGAAGCGAATCGCGGTGCGCAAGCCGGGCAGTGTGCGGCCAGGGCCTCGGCATAGTCCGGTGACGCGGTGTGTCGGCACGGTGACACGCCGGTGATGCGATAAGGGGCGCGGACACGGCACGGTTGGTGATCATGGCGGTTCCGACACCAACCTGATCATCAGGAGCCGAGCCGTGCCC
>JAJCYC010000077.1 GCA_029263115.1 Pseudonocardia sp.
GCCACCACGGCCTCGGAGTCCTCGATGAAGTCGCCGAGCTGGCTGTCGCCCTCGTCGCCGATGGTCTGGTCGAGGCTGATCGGCTCCCGGGCGTACTGCTGGATCTCCAGCACCTTCTCCGGGGTGATGTCCATTTCCTTGGCAAGCTCCTCGGGCGTGGGCTCGCGGCCCAGGTCCTGGAGCAGCTCGCGCTGTATGCGGCCGAGCTTGTTGATGACCTCGACCATGTGCACCGGGATGCGGATGGTGCGGGCCTGGTCGGCCATCGCGCGGGTGATGGCCTGCCGGATCCACCAGGTGGCGTAGGTGGAGAACTTGTAGCCCTTGGTGTAGTCGAACTTCTCCACCGCGCGGATCAGGCCCAGGTTGCCCTCCTGGATCAGATCCAGGAAGGCCATGCCGCGGCCGGTGTAGCGCTTGGCCAGGCTGACCACCAGCCGCAGGTTGGCCTCCAGCAGGTGGTTCTTGGCGCGCTCGCCGTCGCGGACGATCCAGCGCAGGTCGCGCCGCAGCTGCGGAGAGGACTTGTCGGTGGACTCGGCGGCCTTGCGCAACCGCTCTGCGGCGTAGAGGCCGGCCTCGATCCGCTTGGCGAGCTCGACCTCCTCCTCCGCGTTGAGCAGCGCGACCTTGCCGATCTGCTTGAGGTAGGCACGGACCGAGTCGGCGGAGGCGGTGAGCTCGGCGTCCTTGCGGGCCTGCCGCAGGGCGTCGGACTCCTCCTCGTCCCAGACGAACTCGGCCGACTTGCGCGCGGTGGGCGGCATGTCGCGGACCGACTCGGTCTCGTCGTCCTCGTCGTCCTCGTCGTCGGTGGCCGATGCCGCCGTGGTGACCGCCGGGGTCTCCTCGGCGGTCTCCGGCGCAACCTCCTCGATGTCGACCTCGACCTCGACGTCGCCGAGGTCCTCCGGGTCCGGGCTGGCCGCGTCGAGGTCGAGGTCCTCGCCGCCGGCATCGTCGCCCGGCTTGGCCGCGTTGCCGTTCTTCGCCGCACCCTTGGCCGTGCCACGCGCCCTGGTGGCGGTCTTGGTACCCGCCGCGGCGCGCCGGGGACGTCGCGCGGGGGCGTCGTCGCCCGCCACGGTTGTTGCCGGCTTGGTCACTGGTTCTACGGCTGCCACTGCGGCCCTTTCGCGACGTTTTCAGCTCGTGAGCGGCATCGGAGAACTGGTCCGGGTGCCCTCAGCTCTGTGGTGCCCGCCGGTCGCGGCTTCGCTGAGCGGCCGATCCGCCGACATGGGCACCCCGACATTGTAACGACGCCACCCAGCGGTGTGCGGGCCTCGGGCACCTCGGCGTTTCCGGTGCCGCGATACCGGGCGGCGTGGGGCGTACCGATCCGCCGCCGATCCACCGCGGGCGGTGGTCGGATGTGCTCGAATGGACCCATGGCGGCCGACGATCCAGAGCTGTTGCGCGCGGTGGCGGTGCGGATCGCGCGGGAGGCTGCCGACCTGGCCGTGCGGATGCGCGAGCAGGCGGTGCGCCGGGTGCACACGAAGTCCTCGGGCACCGACGTCGTGACCGCGGCCGACACCGCCGTCGAGGAACTGCTCCGGTGCCTGCTGGCCGAGGCACGCCCCGGCGACGCGGTGCTCGGCGAGGAGGGCGGCACGGAGGGCGCGGCCGACCGGGCGGCGCAGCCGGGTCCGGTGTGCTGGGTGCTCGATCCGATCGACGGCACCACGAACTACCTCTACGGGCTGCCGTGGTACTCGGTGTCGGTGGCCGCCACCAGGTCGGGCGTCGGCCTGGCCGGCGCGGTCGCCGAACCGGCATCCGGGCGGATGTGGAGCGCGGCCCTCGGCGGCGGCGCGACGCTGGACGGTCACCCGCTGCGGGTCTCCGGGACCGTCCGGCTCGACATGGCCCTGCTCGGCACCGGGTTCGGTTACCGCGCCGAGCAGCGGGCCCGGCAGGGCCATCTCGCCGCCGCGCTGCTGCCCCGGATCCGCGACCTGCGCCGGTTCGGGTCGGCGGCACTGGACCTGTGCGCGGTCGCGGCGGGCTGGCTGGACGGTTACTACGAGCACGGCATCCACCACTGGGACTGGGCCGCCGGGGCGCTGATCGCATCCGAGGCCGGCGCCGTGGTGCACCCGGGGGGACCACCCGGGCCCGGATCGTTGTTCCTGGCAGCGGCGCCCGGGGTGGCGGGCGAGCTGGTCCGGACACTCGACGAGCTCGGCGCCCACCGCGTCTGAACCGTGGGTCAGCAGGTGGCCTCGGACGCCTTCGCCAGCAGTTCCGGGTCGGCGCTCGGGGTGGCCGGCAGCTCGCCGTCCTCGGACTGCCCGGTCGGCCCGGCCAGCTGGTCGAGGACGTCCCGGGCCGCCTTGGTCGGCTTGACCTCGCCGAAGGCCGTGCCGACCGCGACGTCGACGCTGTCGTCGGCCCGGTTGTCCCGGATCAGCGGCACGCACGGCAGCACCAGCGACACCGTCCGCGCAGCAGGCGCCCCGGCCGGTCCGAAGCGGATGTTCCCCCGGCAGGTGAGGCTGTTGTCCGGATAGAGCGGATCGTTGGTCGGCTCGGCCGCCTCGGTGAACCCCAACTCGCCGAGCTGGCTGGCCACCAGGTTGGCCTGGCCGCGTTGGCCGCCGCCGTTCAGCACCCGGAGCCGCACGGTTCCGGGGGCCGTCGGCGGTGTCTGGCCCAGTGCTCCGGCGTCGAGGGTGCGCGGTACCGATCCGGCGGCCCGGGTCGGTGGCGGGCAGACCGAGCCGGACGGCCCGCCACCGGAGTTGAGCAGCACCACCGACCAGGTGATGATCGTGGCGATCGCGAGCACCGACACCAGAACGGCCACCGGGCGCGCCGTCCGACGCTGGTAGGCGGTGGTGCGGCCGAACCACATGCTCATCCTCCGAACCCTAGTGCGCCGACCGGCCCCGACGCCTGCGCCGACCGGCGGCCGCCGAATCGGTGACGGTAGCCGGACCGGTACGTGTCGGACATGGACACGAATGGTGACGAGTTGGCCCGAGATGTGACTCCTGCGACGCGCGAGGCGGCGTCGTCCCACGCGGGAACGCGGGCTGGGCTACCCTCTGGCCGCCGGTGATACGGCGTGCCCCCGGGCCGGGCCGCTGGCCCCCGGGAGTGAGACGCGCATCACGGTCCGGCGGGGCACAAATGACCCCGCTGGGACGTTGTGCAGCGGCACGACACGGAGATTTGGTAGTGAGGGTGGGAGCAATGGCGACCGACTACGACGCCCCGAGGCGCAACGAGACCGACGACCTCGCCGAGGACTCGCTGGAGGAGCTCAAGGCGCGTCGGAACGAGGCCCAGTCCGCAGTGGTAGACGTGGACGAGTCGGACACCGCCGAGAGCTTCGAGCTGCCCGGCGCGGACCTGTCCGGCGAGGAACTGACCGTCAAGGTGCTGCCGAAGCAGGCGGACGAGTTCACCTGCTCGAGCTGCTTCCTGGTGATCCACCGCAGCAGGTTGGCCGCGCACCACAACGGCCAGCCGATCTGCCGGGACTGCGCCTGAGACCGGGCGGCCCGGGTCCGCGCGCCGCGGGTGGGTGGGCGCGCCGGGCCGGATGCCGGCTCAGTCGGCCCGGGTCGGTCGGAGCAGCTCCGCCAGGCGGGACGCCTGGCGGCTGCTGAACAGCCAGTAGGGCGTCGGGTCGCGCGGGTCGGCCAGTACGACCCGCACCATCGGACCGATCCACGCGCGGTGCAGGACGAAGGCCGCCGGGTCCAGATCCGGGCCGAGGGCGGCCTGCTTGGCCGGCCGGTCGATCCGCTGCGCGGAGTCGACCAGCCGCACCGGCAGGCGGGCGGGACCGACCCGCAACGTCCGTTCACCGTGGCCGTCGTCGGTGAGCGTGACCCGCGCGGACCCCAGCCGGATCAGCGCCCATGCGGTCAGCGGCGCCACCAACGCGACGGGTAACCAGACCGGTACACCCGGATGGCCCAGCCACACCTGGAATGCCACCAGCAGGACCACTCCGAGGGCTGCCAGCCACCACCACCAGGGCACCGACAACCGCTCGTCGAACCCCCGCGTGCCGGAGGGCGCAGGACGGGCCGGACGGCGCGGGTAGCTCATGACGCCAGGGTAATTTGCCCGGCATGGCTGGCGGCGACGGAGTTCGGGTACTGCTGACCCGGGTCGATCCCGGTGTCCCGGTGCCCGCGTACGCGCACCCCGGGGACGCCGGCGCCGACCTGGTCACGGTGAGCGAGGTCGAACTCGCTCCCGGCGAACGGGCGACCGTCGGCACCGGGCTGGCGATCGCGCTGCCCGAGGGGTACGCCGCGTTCGTGCATCCCCGCTCCGGGCTGGCCGCGCGGCACGGCCTGGGCGTGGTGAACGCGCCGGGCACGGTCGACGCCGGCTACCGCGGCGAGATCCGGGTGTGTCTGGTCAACCACGACCCGAGGGAGACCGTCCGGCTGCGCCGCGGCGACCGGATCGCCCAGCTGGTGGTGCAGCGGGTGGAGCACGCCCTGTTCGACGAGGTCGCGGAGCTGCCGGGGTCCGCCCGGGGCGCCGCGGGGTACGGCTCGACCGGGCTCGCCGCCGCGCCCGCTCCGGGAATGGATGGTGACCGCTAGGTGTCCGGACGTCTGCGCTCGGTGAGCGACCTGGATGAGCGACCGCCGGATGCGCCGGCCCGGTCGGCCGCGCGGCTGTCCGGTCGGGCGCGTCGGGGTGGTGTCGGCCCGCTCGACTCGGAGGATCCGGCGGCCGCGCGGCTGGAGCGCCGCCCCGGCCGGGTCGACTTCGGCTCCCTGCGGATGGCGATCCCGGCGCGGGCCCAGCTGCAGGTCGAGAAGGGGTCCAAGGACCTGCTGCGCGCGATACACGTGCTCGTGCCCTCGGGCCGGGTCAGCCTGAGCGCCCTTGCCGCGCCGCGGTCGAACCCGCTGTGGCGCGGCCTGGCCGGAGAGATCGCCGAGTCGTTGGGCAAGGACGGCGCCGACGTGCGCGTCGAGTGGGGCGAGTGGGGCCGCGAGGTCCGGGCCGGCTCGAACGGCGCGCTGTCCCGGTTCGTCGGCGTGGACGGTCCGCGCTGGATGCTGTACGGGGTCGCTACCGGCCCCGAGCAGGACGCCGCCGAGTTGGCCGAGGTCCTGCGGGAGATGGTCCGGGGCACCGTGGTCATGCGCGGGCCCGACCCACTGCCGGTCAAGACGGTGCTGCCGCTGCGGCTGCCCGAGCAACTGGAGCACGATGTCGAGCGGGCCCGGGAGGAGTCCGCGCGTCGCCCGAAGAAGAAGCGGGCCGGTACCGCACCCCCGGCGGCCCGCGCCGCGCAGAATGCCCCGCCCGACCGCGGCGTGGCGCCGGCCGCGCGGCAACCGATGGCGCCCCGGCGTGGCGGCGGCACCCCCGTGAGGTCCCCGGCGCTGGGGTCGCCTGTCGCGCCGGCCGCCGGGTTCCCCGCGGTCGCCGGACCGGTGCCGCCGGTGCCGCCGATCTCCCGGCCGCCCGCGTCCGCGCCCGGTCGGCAGGTGGGCCCGCCCCGGACGGCGCCGGGTGATCTGCCCGCCACCGCCCAGCTCCCGCCGCCACCGGCGGCCCACCGCCCCGGCGGGGCCCCGACCCGCCCCACACCGGCCATCGGTCCCCTCGGTGCGCCCGCCGCACGGGTCGGTCTGCCGCCGGTCCCCGGGTACGCCCCGTCGGCCACCAACGGGCTGCCGGCGGTCTCCGCGGTGGAGGCCACCTGGTCCTCGACCAGGCCGGTGGTCAGCGCCGACCAGCTGGCCCAGCAGCCGGCCTGGGCGTTGCTCGGCGATGCCCCGTCTTTCTGGCCCGACGAGCGGCCCACCCCCGGCGGCGCCGACATGTCGCCGCCGGCCGCTGTCCGGTACGAGGCGCTCCCGGCCGACCCGCCCCGGCCGGCGGACGTGACGGGCCCGGACGACGGGTGGCCGCACACCGACCTGCTCAGCCAGACCGACGCCCTGCACCGGGTGCTCACCCACGACGCGGCGGCCACCCAGGACTGGCGGGCCCGGGCGGAGCGTCGGGGCCGGCACCGCCCGCCGGGTGACTGAGCCGCCGGCGAGCGAGCGTCAGCGGCGAACCACCAGCACGGAGCCGCGGCGAGTGAGCATCGCAGCGAGCGAGGAGCGCAGCGAGCGTCAGCGGCGAACCACCGGCACTGAATGCCCGTAGCCAGGCCAGCGCGACCGCCCGGCCCAGGGTCTCCGGATCCCTTCCGGTCGCGGCCAGCGTGGTGGTGACCAGCGCCGCGCACGGGACCAGCACCCGCCAGGCCGAGGCGACCTCGACCGGGTGCACCGGATCGTCGGTCAGGCCGACGATCCCGACCGGCATGCGCAGCGCGGCGAGGTCGGCCGCCGTCGGACCGGGTTCGTCGGCGGTGGCGGCCAGCGAGTCCGCCAGCCTGTCGCCGTGCCGGGACCAGGACCGGGTCAGCTCGTCGCCCAGCCATCGCGGGGTGCCGGCGCGGGCACTGGCGGCGGTGGCCGCCAGCCCGTCCCGACGCAGCGACGCCGCCGTGGCCCGTGCCGCGACGGCCGCGGGCGCGCCGTCCGGTGGACCGGTCCACGCCGGCAACGCCAGCAGCAGCCCGAGCGGCCCGGGCAGTCCCCGGGCGACCCGGTCGGCGGCCCACCGCGCGGCGACGTGCGCGCCCAGCGACACCCCGCCGACCAGCAGCGCGCCACCCTCGTCCGGGTCGACGGCGGCGTCCAGGGCGGCCCGGTAGCCGGTGACGACCCCGCGTCCGGCCACGGGCCGGGGGGCGAGCAGCCGCCAGCCGAGCGCGGCGAGCGGACGGTGGAACGCGGCGGTGACGAACACCTCGTCGGACCCGCTGCCGGGTAACAGGACGACGGTCCGCCCGTTGGTCCGATCGTGAACACGGCGCCGCCCGGCGCGGTCGGGCCTCCGCATGCCGGCATCCTGCCGTGAGGCCGAGCCGCGGGCCACCGGCCGGGCTATCCTGACGTTGCCGCTCGTCGCAGAGCGGCTCCTCCGCACCCCCGGGAGAGGGCATGGGACCCACCGACGGTGGCCTCCTGAAGCGCATCATCCGCCGGCTGACCTCGGACGTCGAGGTGCTCGACGCCGATGACCTGTCCCGCGACACCGAACTGAACGGCGCGCAGCGCGCGTGTGACTGCCGCAGTGGGGAGGAGGTCACGATGGTGGGTAGGCTGCGCTCCGTGGAGATCTGTCCGAAGGACGCGGCCGCCAGCCTCGAGGCCGAGCTGTTCGACGGCACCGAGGGCGTCACCCTGATCTGGGTGGGCCGCCGGCACATCCCGGGGATCGAGGCCGGGCGGCGGATCAAGGTCCGGGGCCGGCTGGCGGTCCGCAACGGGCGCAAGGTGCTCTACAACCCCTACTACGAGTTGCGGCAGGCCTCGTGACCGGCGGTTCGTCCGACCGGCGCGCCCCCGAGCCCAGCACGGAGGTCATCCCCGCGGTGGCGCCCGAGCCGGCCCCCCAGAGCATTCTGGAGCAGCTCGGCGGGGTCTCCGGCATGGTCTCCTCCACCGTCCCGGTGGTGGTGTTCGTGTTGGTCAACTCGGTCACCTCGCTGATCCCGGCGATCGTGGCCGCCGTGGTCGTCGCGCTCGGCATCACCGTCTGGCGGGTGGTGCGCAAGGAGCCGGTGCAGCCGGCGGTGTCCGGCCTGTTCGGCGTGGCGATCGGCGCGTACGTGGCCTACCGCACCGGTGAGGCCAAGGGCTACTTCCTGGTCGGCATCTGGTACAGCGCGGTGCTGTGCGGAGTCTTCGTGATCTCGGTGCTGGCCCGCTGGCCGCTGGCCGGGGTGATCTGGCACGGCATCAACGGCGACGGCCAGGGCTGGCGGTCCGAGCGCGCGCTGTTGAACGCCTACAGCCTCGCGACCCTGCTGTGGGCGGCGGTGTTCGCCGGCCGGTTCGTCGTGCAGCGCTGGCTCTACGACACCGACCAGACCGGGCTGCTGGCAGCGGCCCGGCTCGGGATGGGCATCCCGCTGACCGCTGTGGCCATCCTGGGCACGCTGTGGGCGGTCCGTCGGGCCCGCCGAGCCACCGCGGTACCCGGCCCCGCCTGAGGGCGGTGGATCCGCGGGCCGTGCGCTACCGGCCGGTCGAGCCGAGCGTCCTGCGGATCTCGTCCTCCACGTCCGCGGTGGCGACCATGATCAGCTCGTCGAGTCCCTCCAGCGGGTCGTCGGCCTGGGGGACGATGACCCGGCCTCCGCGCAGGATGACCACCAGCGCCGAGTCCGTCGGCAGCCGCAGCTCGCGCACCGGTCGGCCGGCCCACGGGGTGGTCTCCGGCAGGGTCACCTCGACCAGGTTGGCCTGACCCTGGCGCAGGGTCATCAGCCGCACCAGGTCACCCACGCTGACCGCCTCCTCGACGACCGCAGCGAGCATCCGGGGGGTGGACACCGCGACGTCGACGCCCCAGGTGTCGTTGAACAGCCACTCGTTGCGCGGGTCGTTCACCCGGGCGACCACCCGGCGGACCGCGAACTCCATCTTCGCCAGCAGGGCCACCACGAGGTTGACCTTGTCGTCGCCGGTGGCCGCGATCACCACGTCACAGCCCTGCAGACCGGCCTCCTCGAGGGAGGCCAGCTCGCAGGCGTCGGCATTGATCCATTCGGCGTGCTCGACGGTCTCCGGTTCGATCGCCCCGAGATCACGCTCGATGAGCATCACCTCGTGCGACTTCTCGATCAGTTCGGAGGCGATCGAGCGGCCGACCGCCCCGGCACCCGCGATGGCAACCCTCATCGGAGAAGATCAGCTCCCGTCCGGCCCGCGCTGGGCCGCCGTCGTGACGTCGGCGACGGTGCCGGACACCGCGGCCACGTAGACGGTGTCCTCCGCCTGGATCACGGTGTCCGGCCCGGGTAGTACGCCGGAACCGAAGCGCAGCACGAAGGTCACCCGGGCCTCGATCGCGCGCTCCAGTTCCGAGACCGGCCGGCCGGCCCAGCCCTCGTGCACCGGCAGCGGGAGCACCGCCACCGTGCCCGACGGGTCCCGCCAGGCGCTCTGCACGCCGTCCGGCAGCAGCATCCGCATCAGCCGGTCGGTGCTCCACGGCACGGTGGCCACGGTGGGGATGCCGAGCCGTTCGTAGACCTCGGCGCGGCGGGCGTCGTAGATCCGGGCCACCACCCGCTCGATGCCGAACGACTCCCTCGCCACCCGGGCGGCGATGATGTTCGAGTTGTCGCCGTTGGAC
>JAJCYC010000078.1 GCA_029263115.1 Pseudonocardia sp.
GCTGCACGCGGTGCACCTGCTGACCGCGGTGGCCTCGGTACCGGCCGGCGCGGCGGTGCACGTACGGGAACGCTATCGGGAGGCACGGCGGTGACCGGAGAGTTGCGGATCGGGCTGGTCGGCGGGGGCCGGCTGGCCGAGCTGGGTTACCTGCCGGCGGCCGAGGCCGCTTGCGGGGTGCGGCTGGTCGCGGTGGCCGAGCCGGACCCGGCCCGCCGGGACCGGATCGCCGGGCTGGCCGGCGGCATCGCCGCGCACCCGGACGCCGGGTCGCTGCTGGCCGCAGGGGGGCTGGACGGGCTGGTGCTGGCTTCCCCCGCGCCGGCGCACCTGGCCGACGCGGGGCTGGCCGCCGCCGCGGGGCTGCCGGTGCTGGTGGAGAAGCCACCGGCGCCCGACTCGCACGGAGCGGCCGAGCTCGCCGCGCTGTCCCCCGCGCCGCGGATCGCGTTCAACCGCCGCTTCGACCCCCGGCTGGTGGCGTTGCGCGCGGCGGTGCCCGCCGGCGCGGAGGTCACCCTGGATCTGGAACTGGGCTACCGCCGCCAGGGGTGGGGGGCCTACGCGGTCGCCGACGACGCGCTGCTGGACCTGGGTCCGCACCTGATCGACCTGGCCCGCTGGATCACCGGCGCGGAGGTGACCGGCGTCGAGGAGGCCGTGCTCACCCACGAGCACGCCGAGTTCCGGCTGCGGCTCGGGGCGGCCGAGGCGCGACTGCGCTGCGCCACCGACCGACCGCACCGGGAACAGTTCACCGTGCACACCCGCGGCGGTGGGCTGCTGGGTCGGGTGCGACACGGCGGGTTGGCCGCCGCAGTGATCGGCCGGCTGCGCCCCGGCCGGCCGAACCCGCTGGTGGCGACCTTGACCGCGCAGCTGGAGGCCTACGGCCGGGCGATCCGCGGCGTCCCGGAGACCGTGTTGGGCACCGCTTCGGACGGGGTGGCGGTGATGCACGCGGTCGAGGCGGTGCGCGCGTGCGCGGTCGGGGCGGCCGGCGGCCAGGTCACGGCGGCCGGAGGTTAGCTCAGGCCCCGCCTACCGCTGCAGCAGCGGCTCCCCGACCATGTCGGCGACATCCGCGCCGGCCAGTGCGGCGGCGGTGGCCGCGACGTCCTCCAACCGGGGACGGCGGGTCGGGGTCGCGTGCCGGGAGGCGCCGGGCACGACCAGCGCCCAGGCGTCTCCCTCGGTGTGGTTGCCCGAGCGCCCGCTGCCCACGCCGTGCCGCGACACGGCGCCGAACCGCGCCGAACGCACCCCGGTGACCCGGGTGGCCGGGGTGTCGGTCCAGCGCACGATGAGGTCGGGCAGCTGGTGGGCCCGATCGCCGGTGCCGAACAGGTCGGCCACCCGGTCCACCGATCGGACCGCCGGGGCACCGTCGGAGTCGGTGAAGGTGAGGATGCCGGCGGCGATCTCCTCCATCAGGTCCTTGGCGTCCTCGGGCTCGACGATCCCGTCCCGCTCCCGGCCGCGCAGGTTCAGCCGGATGTAGCCCTGGTTCTCGGCCGGGTGCGCGAACGCCCGGGTGCGGCTCCAGTCGACCCCGCGCATCTCCAGCCGCGAGGTCAGCTCCAGCGCCACCTTCTCCGGCAGCGCCGCCGCCACCCTCGCCCGCAACCCGGGCGGCAACGCCGCGCGCAGCCGCCAGATCGATCCCCGGGCCGACCCGCGCTCGGCCGCGCCGTCCGGGACGCCCCCGGGCTCCGGCGCCGACCGCGCCGCGCCCGGGTCGAGGATCGCCCGCAGCATCTCCGGCAACATGTCCGCCCGGCTGGTGTTCACGTCCATCCCGACCGGGGACACCACCATGACGTCGGCGCCCGCCGGCAGCGCGCGCAGCACCCGGCCCAGCGCGGTGTCCACCGCCTGGTAGACCTCGTCCAGGGTGCCGCCGAGCACCGCGGAGCTCGCCAGGTCGAGCTCGCCGTCGTCGAGCTGGGAGAGGTCCCAGAACTGGTGACCGGCCACGTGCGCGGCGCAGAACGTGAGCCAGGCCAGGTCGAACGACTGCTCGGCGAGGAACGTGCTCGCCGCGTCGGCCACCCGCCCGGGGGCGCCGAGCAGCCGGCGGCGCAGACCGAGCATCTCCGCCACGGAGTGCCGGCCGAACACCTCGTCCACCGGCTCCGGGCGGCCGAACATCCGCTCCAGCCGGCGGTGTGCCGTGCCCGGGGACGACCACTCGCGCAGCACCACCCGATCGTGCAACTGCCAGCCGCAGACCAGCTCACCGGGCGGTGCCTCGACCGGCGGGCGGCTCTCGTACGGGTCGACCGCGAGCGTGCGGGTGCCGCCGCGGCCCAACCGCTCCCACACCGGCGGTGGGGCGTGCAGCTCGCCCATGTAGTGCACCCGCTGCTCGGGTGCAGACCATTGGAACGGGTAGAACAGCCCGTGGTCACCGAGCTCCACCCCGCTGTACAGGCTGTGCTGGGCACCGGCGGCGAACTGGGTGGCCGGCGCGTCCAGCTCGTGCCAGACGCCGCGCTCGCGCAGCCCGGCCAGCGTCGGCAGCCGGCCGTCGGCGAGCAGCCTGGTCAGCGCCGAGGCGCTGGCGGCGTCGAACTGCAGGATCGTGAGCACGCGATCTCCTCGGTGGACTGGGGCCGGTCGACAGGTCAGGTTAGCGTTACCTCATCGCTTCGCGGGCCATGCCCACCGCGGTGGCCACCTGCGCGAGGCCGACCAGCAGCCCGGCCCGGGGCCCCTCGGCGAAGCCCCGCCGCAGCAGGCCGGCGTAGAAACCGGCCGGTTCGGGGCGCAGCAGCGTGCGGTGGTCGGCCCGGAAGCGGTACCCGCCCCGCCCGTAGCGCACCTGCTGGCGCCAGAACCCGGCCGGGGTCAGCTCCTGGTGGTGGCGGACCAGCGCCTCGGGCTCGAACAGCAGCGGGTAACCGGCGGCCAGCAACCGGGCGCACCAGTCGCGGTCCTCCCCGGCGGCCAGCGGGTAGCGCTCGTCGAACGGCACCGCGCGCAGCACCGCCGTGGCGCAGGCCAGGTTGCTGGTGGGGGCGAACCGCATCCGGCCCGTGTCGGCGTCCATGGTCGCCTCGGCCAGGTGGCTGGCGATGGCCTGGGCCGCCGCCGCGCAGACGCTGCCCGGGCGGCCGTTGCGGGTCGGCCCGGCCGCCGCCGCGGCGGGCACCGGGTGCCCGGTCGACGCGGGCGGGACGCCCCCCATCGACGCGGGCGGGACGCCCCCCATCGACGCGGGCGGGACGCCCCTCATCGACGCGGGCGGGACGCCCCTCATCGACGCGGAACGGATCCGGGCCACCAGCGCCGCCGCCCAGCCCGGCACCGGTTCGCAGTCGTCGTCGGTGAGACAGACGATCGGCGCCCGCGCGGCGGCCACCCCGGCGTTGCGGGCGGCGGCCGGACCGCGCCCCTCACCGCGCACCAGCCGGGCCCCCGGCACGGCGGCCACCACGGCGGCCACCGCGGCGGCGTCGCGTGAGGCGTCGTCCACCACGACGATCTCCAGCGTAGGCGCGGTCTGGCGGCCCAGCGCGGCCAGGCACACCGCCAGCCGGTCGGGTCGGTCCCGGGTCGGCACCACCACCGACACCCCCGGCTGCGTCCCCGGCACGCCCGGCGCCGACACACCAGCCTCGCTCACCCGAGCACCCCCATCGTTGCGACCAGCGCCGCGCCGGCGAGCGAGCCGACGGCCAGCCGGACACCCACCGCACCCGGCAACATCCACGAACCCACCACCGCCGACGCGGCGGTGCCGGCCAGCGCGGCGGCCGTGGCACCCGCCGCGCCCCAGACCGGCACCCCGGCCAGCGCGACCCCGACGAACACCAGCACACCGGCCACCCCGGCGCGCAGCGTCACCTCCGGGCGCAGCCGCAGCGCCGCGACCTGCACGGTGACCGCGTTCAGCGGGGCGAGCACCACCATCGCCAGCGCCGGACCGAACGCGGCGGCCGCGGGTGCGTAGTCGGCGCCGAAGACCAGCGGCAGCCAGCCGTCCCGCGACGCCACCGCGCCGAGCATCACCGGCAGGGTCACCGCGAGCGCGAGGCCGGTCAGCCGGCGCAGCGTGCGCTCGGCCGCGCCCGGGTCGGCGGCGGCGAAGGCCGGCAGGGTCACGGTGAACACCTGGGCCACCGCGTAGGTCAGCGCCAGCCCCACCCCGGTGGCCAGCCCGGCGTAGCCGGTCTGCGGCCCGGAGCCGGCCAGCCAGGCCACCACGAGCACCCCGCCGCGCTGGGTGAGCTGCACGAGCGCGCCGGCGACCGCCTGCAGCACCGCGAACCGGGGCACCCCGTCCGGCAGCGCCACCGGCGCCGGGCCGGCCCGCCACAGCGGGATCGACGCCACCACGCCCAGCCCGGCGGCGGCCAGCGCGGCCAGCGGAATCGCGACCACCGCGCCCGGCACCCGGTGGGCCGGGTAGAGCACCAGCACGGCGGTGATGAGGACGGCGTTCTGTACCGGGTAGCGCGCCGACCAGGCCGCCGTGCGGCCCAGCCCCAGGCCGGCCTGCAACGCCAGGGTTGCCGCCACGTTCAGCGCCAGCGCCAGCAGCACCAGCGCGGTGACCAGCGACGGGAACCCGGTCGGGTCCCAGACCACCGCGCCGGCGGCCAGCACGGCGAGTACCCCGAACGCCAGCGCCCGGTTGCGGGCCAGCCGCAGGGTGAGCGCCCGGGCCAACCCCGCCCGCCGCTGCGGCTCGGCGTCCGGCACGTAGCGGGACAGCACGGTCGCCCCGCCGAGCGTCATGGCCACCGAGCCGAGCGCCACCACGGTCAGCGCGACCGCGAACCGCCCGTAGTCGGTCGGGCCGAGCAGCCGGGGAACCACGGTGGCCAGCAGCGCCAGGGTGACCGCCTCGGCGGCCTTGCCGAGCAGACCCGCCGCGATCGGGGCCCGCAGCCGGACGACGTCCGCCGACCGACCACCCAGGTCAGGCTCTCCTAACGCCATGCGCGCAGCCTAACCCCCGGACGCGGCCCGGTCCGCGCCCGCGACCCCGGTCAGGTCGGTGTCCGCGCCGCCGACCGCGCGGGTGGCGCGGTGGTCGTGTCGCCGCCCTCCAGCCGCACCGACGTGGCACCCTCCAGTGGCAGGGCCAGCACCACGGTGCGCCGACGACCGGCGCAGCCGGTCCGCCTCGCTCCGGTGAAGGCCGGGGATGATGCGGGGATGGACGGCGAGCAGACCTGGACCAGCGACGAGTGCGCCGACGCCTGGGGGATCAAGACGCCGACGTGGCTGGGCTACGTCGCCCGGGGGCAGGCGCCGCCACCGCTGCCCGGCCTGGACGACCGGCGCCGCAAGCGGTGGGACCCCGAGCGGGTCCGCGACTTCCCCCGGCCCGGGGCGGGCCGGAGCCGGGCGGGCGCGGGCCCCGAGGCGGAGGCGCTGCTGGCCGAGATGCGCGCGGTCGCCGAGCGGATCGAGGACCTGCGGGCCCGGCAGCGGGCCCTGCTGGTGGACGGCAAGGGACGGGGCCTGGAGATCCTGGCGATGTCCCGCGCGCTGGGCATCTCCCGACAGACCGCCTACGGCTGGCTGGCCGACAGCTGAGAAGGCTCCGGTGTGCATGCGCCGCATGCACACCGGAGCCTCGCTTCGTACGGCGGGCGCTCAGACCAGGTCGTACCGGTCCAGCATCATCACCTTGTCCCAGGCGGCCACGAAGTCGGAGACGAACTTCTCCTTCGCGTCGTCGCTGGCGTAGACCTCGGCCAGCGCCCGCAGCTCGGAGTTCGAGCCGAAGAGCAGGTCGACCCGGCTGCCGGTGCAGGTGACCTTGCCGGTGGCCACGTCCGTGCCCTCGAAGCTCTCCGCGGGAGGCCCCGCCGCGTCGTTGTCCCCGGTCGCCGACCACTGCGTGCCCATGTCCAGCAGGTTCACGAAGAAGTCGTTGGTCAGCGTGCCCGGCCGGTCGGTGAACACACCTGCCGTGGACCCGCCGCTGTTCGCGCCGAGCACCCGCAGGCCGCCCACCAGCACGGTCATCTCCGGCGCGCTCAGGTCCAGCAGGTTCGCCCGGTCGATCAGCAGGTACTCCGACGGCAGCCGGTTGCCCTTGCCCCGGTAGTTGCGGAAACCGTCGGCCACCGGCTCCAACGGGACGAAGGAGTCGGCGTCGGTCTGCTCCTGCGAGGCGTCGGTGCGCCCCGGGGTGAACGGCACCGAGACCTCGACCCCGGCGTCCTTCGCGGCCTTCTCCACCGCCGCGCTCCCGCCGAGCACGATCAGGTCGGCCAGCGAGACCTGCGCGCCGGAGGCGTTGAAGGACTGCTGGATGCCCTCCAGGGTGCGCAGCACCTGGGCCAGCGTGTCCGGGTCGTTGACCTCCCAGCCCCGCTGGGGCTCCAGCCGGATCCGGGCGCCGTTCGCGCCGCCGCGCTTGTCGCTGATCCGGAAGGTCGAGGCCGACGCCCACGCGGTGGCCACCAGCTGGGAGATCGTCAGCCCGGAGCCGAGGATCTGCTCCTTGAGCGCGGCGATGTCGCCGGCCCCGACGAGTTCGCCCTCGGCCGCCGGCACCGGGTCCTGCCAGAGCAGCGTCTCGCTGGGCACCAGTGGGCCGAGGTAACGCTGGATCGGGCCCATGTCCCGGTGGGTCAGCTTGAACCAGGCCCGGGCGAACGCGTCCGCGAACTGGTCCGGGTTCTCCAGGAACCGCCGGGAGATCGGCTCGTAGATCGGGTCCATCCGCAGCGAGAGGTCGGTGGTCAGCAT
The DNA here is from genome assembly GCA_029263115.1 of Pseudonocardia sp. Classification (GTDB taxonomy): domain Bacteria; phylum Actinomycetota; class Actinomycetes; order Mycobacteriales; family Pseudonocardiaceae; genus Pseudonocardia. The sequence goes on from JAJCYC010000078.1 coordinate 6,715, forward strand.
GGTCGGCTTGCGGGCCGGGTCACCGGCCTCCGGACCGGGGATCACGGCCTCGGCGTCCTTGGCCACCCACTGGTTGGCCCCGGCCGGGGACGTCTCCAGCTCCCACTCGAACCCGAACAGGTTCTCGAAGAAGTTGTTGCTCCACCGCGTCGGCGTGGTCGTCCAGGTGACCTCGAGGCCGCTGGTGATGGCGTCGCGGCCCACGCCGCTGCCGAAGCTGTTGCGCCAGCCGAAGCCCTGCTCCTCCAGCGGGGCGCCCTCCGGTTCGGCGCTGACGTAGCGGTCCGGGTCGGCCGCGCCGTGGGTCTTGCCGAAGGTGTGCCCGCCGGCAATCAGCGCGACGGTCTCCTCGTCGTTCATCGCCATCCGGGCGAAGGTCTCGCGGATGTCGCGGGCGGCGGCCAGCGGGTCCGGGTTCGCGTTCGGGCCCTCCGGGTTGACGTAGATCAGGCCCATCTGGACCGCGCCCAGCGGGTTCTCCAGCTCGCGGTCGCCGGTGTAGCGCTCGTCACCGAGCCACTCCTGCTCGGGGCCCCAATAGACGTCCTCGTCGGGCTCCCAGACGTCCGCCCGGCCGCCGGCGAAGCCGAACGTGGTGAACCCCATCGTCTCCAGGGCCCGGTTGCCGGCGAGGACCATCAGGTCGGCCCAGGACAGCTTGCTGCCGTACTTCTTCTTCACCGGCCAGAGCAGCCGGCGGGCCTTGTCCAGGTTGCCGTTGTCCGGCCAGCTGTTCAGCGGAGCGAAGCGCTGCATGCCGGCGCCGGCCCCGCCCCGGCCGTCGCCGATGCGGTAGGTGCCGGCGCTGTGCCACGCCATCCGGACCATGAACGGGCCGTAGTGGCCGAAGTCGGCCGGCCACCACGCCTGAGAAGTGGTGAGCACCTCGTCGATGTCGTGCGACACCGCGTCGAGGTCGAGGGTGTTGAACGCGGCCGCGTAGTCGAAGTCGGCACCCATCGGGTTGGCCACGTCCGGGTGCTTGCGCAGGATCGTCAGGTTGAGCTGGTTGGGCCACCAGTCGCGGTTGCTGCCACCCTCGGTCGGGTGCTTGAACCGCCCGGGCACGACCGGGCAGCCGGCCGCACCTTCCTCGTTCATGTCGGCAACAACGGTGTCATGACTGTCAGACACGGGAATCCTTCCGAGATCTCAGGAACTGATTGTGGTGGAGCACTCCGAGCACAGACCCCAGTAGACGACCTCGGCCTCGTCGATCGCGAAGCCATGGTCGTCCGATGCGGTCAAGCAGGGTGTCGCGCCGACGGCGCAGTCGACGTCGGCGATGGTGCCGCACGACCGGCACACGATGTGATGGTGGTTGTCCCCGACCCGCGACTCGTAACGCGCCACGGAGCCCGTCGGCTGGATGCGCCGCACCAGCCCCGCGCCGGTCAACGCGCGCAGCACGTCGTACACGGCCTGGTGGGACACCTCACCCAGGTCCGCGCGCACCCTGCCGATGATCGAGTCGGTGTCGGCGTGCGGATGGTCGTGCACCGCGGACAGCACGGCGACCCGGGGACGCGTGACGCGCAGTGCGGCCCCCCGGATCATGCGCTCGTAGTCGGTGTTGTCCCGCTCCGTCGGCACGCGCCGAAGTCTGGTGCATCTTCTGGAATCAATCAAGTCCTGGTGCCGCGAGTCGGGAGCGGGGATGATCGCCGGAACGGAGTCGTGCACCCACGGGGTGTCGCAGGACCGCGACGCCGCGCGGGTCGAGCCGCACGCCGCCCTCGGACCCGGTTGCCCGCCCGAGCAGCAGCTCCCCCGGCGCGGCCAGCTCGACCGGACCGTCGGTGCGGTTGACCAGGAACCGGTAGTCGTGGCCGCTGTGGCCGCGCACGACGAGTTCGACCCGCCCGCAGGCCTCGGGTGGTAGCTCGCCGGTGACGCCGGCGGACGAGAGCAGCGGTCCGAGCAGGACGGCGAGCCCGGCGGTACCCAACCGGGGCGAGACGTAGCCGGCCGAGCCGGGCCCGTGCGCCAGCCGGGTCACCGCGGGCCGGCCGGCCTGCTCCCCGGAGGTGAACCGGGCGAGCACCTCGACGCCCGCATCGGCGAGCTCGATCCGGTCGGTCCACAGCGTCCCGGTCAGCTCCGCGCCGGTCAGCCCGGTATCGATCAACGCGGGGCCGTCCGCGAGGGTCACGGTCACCTGCTCGTCGTCGGGCAGCGGGTCGAACTCCTCGATGCGGATGCCCAGCAGTTCGCGCAGGGCCCCGGGGTAGCCGCCGGGGTGCACGTGCGCGTGTTCGTCGACGATCCCGGAGAAGTAGGTGGTCACCAGGTGGCCACCCCCGGCGACGTACGCGCGCAGCCGGGCGGCCAGCGGGCCGGGCACCATGTGCAGCACCGGCGCGACGACAAGGCGGTAGCCGTCCAGCGGGGCGGCCACCGGCAGCACGTCGGCCCGCATCCCGAGGTCGAGCAGCGCGCCGTACCAGTCGAGCGCCTCGCGCCGGTAGCGCAGCAGCGAGGTCGGCGAGAACTCCTGCTCGGCGAGCCACCACGACTCCCAGTCGAACAGGATCGCCACCGGAGCGGGCCGGCGACGCGCGCCCACCACCTCGGCCAGGCCCTCCAGCGTGCGGCCGAGCTCGACCACGCCGGCGAACACGGCGCTGTCCGGGCCGGCGTGCGGGACCATCGCGGAGTGGTAGCGCTCGGCGCCACCGGTCGACTGGCGCCACTGGAAGAAGCAGACCGCGTCCGCGCCGTGCGCGACGTGGGTGAGCGCGTCGCGGGCCAGCTCGCCGGGGCGCTTGGCCCGGTTGACCGGCTGCCAGTTGACCGCGCTGGTGGCGTGCTCCATCAGGAACCACGGTCGCCCGCCGGCCAGGTTGCCGGTGAGGTTGGCCGAGAACGACAGCTCGTCGAGCCGGCGCGGGCCGGGGCGGGCGTAGTGGTCGTTGGCCACGAAGTCGACCTCGCCGGCCCAGCCGGCGTAGTTCATCCCGCTGGTCTCGCCCATCACCATGAAGTTCGTGGTGACCGGCACGTCCGGGGTGATCCGACGCAGCACCTCCCGCTCCGCTCTCAGGTGCTCCTTGAGCGCGTCGGAGCTGAAGCGGGCGAAGTCCAGCCGCTGGGTCGGGTTGGGGCAGGTGGCGGCCAGCCGGGGCGGCAGGATCTGCGCCCAGTCGCCGAAGCGCTGCGCCCAGAACGCCGTGCACCAGGCCCGGTTCAGCGTGTCCAGGTCGCCGTAGCGGCGCCGCAGCCACACCCGGAAGGCGCGCGCCGCGTCGTCGGAGTAGTCGTGCACGTTGTGGCAGCCCAGCTCGTTCGACACGTGCCAGGCGGCCAGCGCCGGGTGGCGGGCGTACCGGGTGGCCAGCGCCTCGACCAGGGCCAGGGCGTGCGCGCGGAAGACCGGTGAGGTGGGCCGCCAGTGCTGGCGCCCGCCGGGCCAGACCGTCCGCCCCTGCTCGTCCACCGGCAGGATCTCCGGGTGGGCGCTGGTCAGCCACGGCGGCGGCGACGCGGTGGCGGTGGCCAGGTCGACGGCGATCCCGGCCCCGTGCAGCAGGTCCATCACCTCGTCGAGATCGGCGAAGTCCCAGGTGTCCGGCCCCGGCTGTAGCTGCGCCCAGGCGAAGACGCCCACCGAGACGATGTTGACCCCGGCCTCGCGCATCAGCCGCACGTCCTCGCGCCACACCGCGGCCGGCCACTGCTCCGGGTTGTAGTCCGCCCCGAACCCGAACCCCCGCCGCCCAAGCTCACCCGGCCACCGGTGCCTGCTCAAGCTCACCCCCGCCAGTCTCGGTCGCACAGCACGCACCGGGCCCGCACAGCGTCGATCGGTGCTGTGCGGGCCACGGGCGAGCTGTGCGAACCCTGGTCGTCAGGCCGCCGGGGTGACCCGCTTGGCGGCGAGGCGTTCGGGGGTGGGCCAGCGCACGTCGTAGGCCCAGCCGGCCTGCTCGAACCAACGGATCACCCGGGCGCTCGGGTCGATCTGGCCGCGCAGCGCGCCGTGCCGGGCGGAGGTGGGGTCGGCGTGGTGCAGGTTGTGCCACGACTCGCCCATCGACGGGATGGCCAGCCACCACACGTTGCGCGACTGGTCACGGGTGGCGAACGGCTCGGCACCCCAGACGTGGCAGATCGAGTTGATCGACCAGGTGACGTGGTGCAGCAGCGCGATCCGCACCAGGGTGGCCCAGAAGAA
>JAJCYC010000079.1 GCA_029263115.1 Pseudonocardia sp.
CGGCATCAGATACACGAAGAAGCAGGTCGACGCCCTGCCGATCACCAGGCACGACTTCCATGGAGAGTGGAACTACACCGTCGCGCCGACAACGGACGACACGCCGACATCAACCTAAACTATTTCGTCGCGAGCCCTAACTCCCACACCATGCAGACATCATGCCGGCCGCGCGCGGGGTCCGCCCGGCCCGGCCCAGCGGTCGAGATCGGGCGGGCGCCGCCGCCGGGCGACGCCGGCCACAAAGCAGGGCCCCCTGTGGCGGGTGAGACATCGGTACGTAACACTGGTCGGGCCAAGGGGAGTATCCCAGTTCGGTGACGTCGTCAGCACGGCGCTGTTGCGCCCGGTGCCACCGGTCGGCCATGTCCGACGGGAGAGACCTCGGTCGGTGACCGATGCGCGCTTCCGGAGGCTTGAACATGACTGTGCCCACCTGGGTCTGGCTCACCACGGTGGCCGTTCTCGTCGTGGTGATCCTGGTCGACCTGTTCTTGGTCGATCATGAACCGCATGCGGTGACCATGCGGGAGGCGACCCGCTGGGTGCTGTTCTACATGGCGCTGGCGTTGGTCTTCGGGGCGGGCGTCTGGGCGTTCGCGGGCGGTGGGTACGCCGGGGAGTTCTTCGCCGGCTACATCACCGAGTACTCGCTCTCGGTCGACAACCTCTTCATCTTCGTGATCATCATGACCGCGTTCCGGGTGCCGGCGATCCACCAGCACCGGGTGCTGCTGGTCGGGATCGTCATCGCGCTGGTCATGCGCGGCATCTTCATCGCACTGGGCGCCGTCGCGATCGCCCGGTTCAGCTGGGTCTTCTACATCTTCGCGGCGATCCTGCTGGTCACCGCCTACAAGCTGGCCCGGGAGCACGGCGAGTCGGATGAGGAGTACCGCGAGAATGCGATGCTGCGCCTGCTGCGCCGGGTGCTCCCGATCACCGACGAGTACCACGGCGCGAAGGTGACGGCCCGGATCGACGGCCGGCGCTACTTCACCCCCATGCTGGTGGTCATGGTCGCGATCGGCACCACCGACCTGCTGTTCGCGCTCGACTCGATCCCGGCGATCTTCGGCCTGACCCAGGAGGCCTACCTGGTCTTCACCGCCAACGCGTTCGCGCTGATGGGGCTGCGACAGCTCTATTTCCTGCTCGGCGGGCTGCTGAACAAGCTGGTGTACCTGTCCTACGGGCTGGCCGTGATCCTGGCCTTCATCGGGGTCAAGCTCACCCTTGAGGCGCTGCACACCAACGACCTGCCGTTCATCAACGGCGGCGAGCCGGTCGGTGTCCCCGAGATCGGCATCGTGGTCTCGCTCAGCGTGATCGTCGGTGTGCTGGCGATCACCACGATCGCCAGCCTGATCAAGGTCCGCCGGGACCCCGAGGTGGCCCTCCCGGTGCCGGCCGGCGCGGCACCGGACGGTCCCGAGGTGGCGGACCCGCGGGACGATCTCGTCGAGCCGGTGGACGGCGCCCGCCGCCGGGGCTGACCCCCCGGCGGCCGTACGGTGGCCCCGGCGCGGTGATCGCGCAAGCCCGGACCTGGCGGCGGGCCGCGCGGTCGGTGGCGCTCAGGGATGGCGCCGTGCCCGGCCCGCGCTCCGGGGGGTGAGCGCAGACCGAGGGTCCGACCGCGCGACCCACCTCTTCATCGTGGCGCTGACCAGCGGCGTTTCTGCGGTCGCGTTACGGTTCGATCAAGGGTGGACCTCGGTGGAAGCGCCGCCGCCCTCAACCGAAAGCACGTATCGTGACCGTGGTTACCAGCCGCGGGCGCGCCACTCCGGGATGGACGGTCGCTCGGCGCCGAGCGTGGTGTCGTCGCCGTGTCCCGGGTAGACCCAGGTGTCGTCCGGCAGCTCGTCGAACACCCGGAACTCCAGGTGGTCCAGTAGCTGGGCGTGGTCCTCGGCTGACCAGGTCTTGCCCGGACCGCCGGGGAAGAGGCTGTCGCCGGTGAACAGGTGCGGTGGGCCGTCGCCGTCGCGGTAGAGCAGCGCGATCGACCCCGGCGTGTGCCCGCGCAGGTGGACGACCCCCAGCTCCACCTGGCCGATCCGGACGGTGTCGCCGTGCTCGACCAACGTGTGCGTCGGGATCGGCAGCTCCGGGGCGTCCAGCGGGTGCGCGACGGTGACCGGCTGGAACATCCCGGCCACCGCCGCGAGGGCCTGCCAGTGGTCGGGGTGCCGGTGGGTGGTGACCAGGGTGCGCAGGTGGGGTCGGTCCGAGCCGTGGCCCATCAGGTCGGTCAGCCGGTCGGGCTCGTTGGCCGCGTCGATCAGCAGGGCGTCGCCGGTGGCGGCGCACACCAGCAGGTAGGCGTTGTTGTCCATCGGACCGACGGAGACCTTGCTGACCGTCAGGGCGCCGAGATCACGGCGGATGGCCGGTCCGCCGGGGTCGGTATGACCGGAGTAAGAGCCCAGCACGTCCATCCGGACGACCCTAGTGCAGGCTGGCGTGTGCGGCACACGCCACGGTGGGCCGCACGACGCCCGGGTCGCTGGGCGACCGAGCGAGGGGACGGCCGCCGATGAGCCCGGCACCGGCGGCACGAATCCGACGCCGACTCGCCGCGCGCCCCGACCGGGAGCCGCCCCCCTGGTGGGCGCTGATGTCGTCGGCGTCGGCGCCGGTGTTGCTGATCGGCGGTTGGACCCTGGCCGCCGGGCGACAGGAGGCTGGCTTCGACCCGGTCGTCGGGTCGATCAGCGCGCTCGCCGCGGTCGACGCCGACCAACCGTGGATCATGACGTTCGCGCTGCTCGGGGTGGGCGCCTGCCACCTCACCACGGCGGCCGGGTTGCGCACCGCGGCCGGGCCCGGACGGATGCTGCTGGCCACCGGCGGGGCGGCCACGCTGTTGGTCGCGGCCTTCCCGCTGCCCGCCGGCGGTGGGTCCGCCACGGCGCACGCGGTCGCCGCCGGGGTGGCATTCGGGGCGCTCGGGCTGTGGCCGGCGCTGTCCTGGCGACGGCAGGCGCCGGTCGCCGCACTGCGCGCACCGGTGGCGCTGGGCGCGGCGACAGTGCTGCTCGGGCTGCTCGGCTGGTTCGTCGGCGAGCTGGGCGGCGGGAGCCGACTCGGGCTCGCCGAACGGGCCGCCGCCGGCGCACAGGCGTGCTGGCCGTTCTGGGTCGCGTTGACCTGTGGTGTTGCCCGAACGGGCACCCGGAGTCCGAACCAGGGGTGCGGGTCCACATGTTGAGAACGGGGTACTGCGCGAAACGTCGGTGACATGTCATGGTTGCGCCTGGACTCGTGGGGGGTAGGTGCGAATGGGCGGAGACGTGGATCCGTCGCACCGACTCGTCGGCGACGCGGCGGCGGTGCGTGAGGTGTTCGAACGGATCCCGGCGCTGCTGGCCGGACTGAACGGACCGGATCACCGGATCGCCGCGGTCAACGCCGCCTACCGGAAGTTGCTCGGGCTGGGTGCGGACGTCGTCGGTCGCCCGGTCCGAGACGTGCTGCCGGACACCGAGGCGGCGTGGATGGTCAAGCTGCTGGACCGGGTGTACGACACCGGCGAGCCGGCCTCGGGTCGAGAATGGAGGGTTCAGGTCGGTGGCCCGGCGGCGGACAGCGGGCTCGACCGCTACATCGACTTCACCGTGCTTCCGCACCGGGTCGACGGTCTGGTGGTCGGGCTGGTCGTGCACGGCTACGACGTGACCGGCCGGGTACTGGACCGCCAGGACCGGCAGATCGGCGAGGCCGACTTCCAGCGGCGATTCCACCAGGTCCGCGATCTGGTGGCCTCGTTGCAGGAGGCGATGCTCCCGGCCGGGCTGCCGGTGCTGCCGGGGGTCGACCTCGCGGGCCGCTACCTGGTCGCGGACTCCGACGAGGCCGGGGGTGGAGACTGGTACGACGCGGTGACGCTCGGTGGCGGCCGGGTGGCACTGGTGGTCGGCGACGTGGTGGGGCACGGCATCTCGGCGGTGGCGGTGATGGGCCAGCTACGCGCGGTCTTCGCCGACGAGCTGGCCGCCGGGTCGGATCTGCGGGCCGCCGTCCTGCGGGCGCAGCGCTACGCCGAGCGCAATCCGGCCGCGCGGGCCGCCACGCTCTGCGCGGCGATCCTGGAGCCGGTGTCCGGCGCGCTGACCTACGTCACCTGCGGTCATCCGGCGCCGTTGCTGGTGGCGCCGGGGGGCGAGGCCCGCCTGCTCGCCCCCTCGGGCGGCACTCCGCTGGGCACCGACGACCCCGTGCGGGTGATCGAAACCCGGTTGGAGTCCGACGAGATGTTGCTGCTCTACACCGACGGCCTGGTGGAGCGGCCCGGAGCGCCGCTGGCCGAGGGGCAGGCCGACCTGGCGGTCGTCGTGGCCGCCGCCGCGGCGGACCGCTCGGTCGGCGCGTCCGGGCCGGATTCGGTGGTGCGCCGGGTGTGTGCCCGCGCCACCGCGCGGCTGACCCGTCGTGGTGGGCTGGGCGACGATGTCACCGTCCTGGCCGCGCAGCGTCGCCTGTCGCCGGTCGGCTCATTCGAGCAGGAGATGCCGGCCCGGGCCGGGTTGTTGGCGATGTTGCGGCAGCGGCTGGAGGGGTGGCTGCGGACGTTGGGGGTGGGCTCGCAGGACCTGTTCAGCGTCCAGATCGCCGTGGTGGAGGCGGTGACCAATGCGGTGGAGCACGCCTACCCGGCGGGTACGTCCGGCGAGGTGCGGATCCAGGGACGGTTGGAGGGCAACGGCGAGCTTGTGATGACCGTGCGCGACCGGGGCCGGTGGCAGCCGGTCGATCCGGTTCCCGGACTGCGTGGGCGGGGGATGGTGCTGATCCAGCGGTGCATGCACACGGTCTCGCTGGACCGCGGCGAGCACGGTACGACCGTGACGATGCGCCGCCTGCTGTCCGCGGAGCCGGAACCCCGCGACCTGGACCACACGACGCGCGCCGCGGCCGGCTCGCCGAGGGCGCAGACGGAGTTGGGCGTGCGGATGCATCCCGGAGCGGCGGGGGAACGGGTCCGGGTGGTGGTGGTCGGCCCCGTCGACATGGTGACCGCGCCCGGGCTGCGGATCACCCTGAACGAGTCCGGTCGGGGTGGGGCGCTCCCGCTGACCGTCGACCTGGACGGGGTCACCCACCTCGCCAGCAGCGGTGTCCAGTTGCTGGCGGACATGGCGGGGCCGTCGGCGGGCGACCACTCCTTCCGGGTGGTGGCCGCACCGGGCAGCGTGGCGCGGTACGTCCTGGAGCTGACCGGGATGGAGCACCTGATCGCCGATCCGGCGCCCGGCTGACCGGTCAGTCGGAACCGGTGGTCGTGCCGGTGCGTCGGGGGTGCTTCTGGTGTACCGACTGCCGGGTCACGCCCAGCTCGGCAGCGATCTCGGCGTAGGAGAAACCGCGGGCCAGCGCGGACTGGACCTGCTCGGCCTCGAGTTCGCGCAGTCGTCGGCCGAGTGCGGCGACTTCGCGCAACGCGGGGCGGGGATCGCCGGCCGATCCGGCGTGTACCAGCAGCGCGAACCGCTCACGGAGATCCGACAGGGCCGACCGGGTCTCGTCGAGTTCGGCGCGCAGGAGTTCGTTCTCCCGTGCCACGAACCCTGCATCGCCGGTGGACACCGCTGCGTCGGCGTCCGAGAAGGTGTCGCTCGTCATCGATGTAACCCCCTTCGGGCGTACGCCGTCCGAACTCGGCGCCCCAGTACCCGGGTCCTGGGGTACTGGTTGAATCAGGATAGCGCGTTGTCGGGCGTTCTCCGACGTTACTGTCAAGTTCTCCTGACGGCTTGTTGACACGGTCGTCGCTGCCGCTAGCATCTCAGATGCGCCGATCCGGGTCGAGCGCTCGAGTTCATCGGCGGTTCGCGGGGCCCCTCGGCCACGCCGGGCGGCGATGGACGAGCGTGGGATCCGGCCGGCGGCCCCGGGGGGTGGGGTGACCTGGGCCGTGTCCGCGACGTCGCCGACACGGCCCGGGCCACCTTGGCACGCCCGGCCCGCTTGGCGCCTCCGGCCCGGGTGACCGCCGCGCCGCTGGACCTCGTTGCCCTGGCGCCGGACCGCCCCGGCCGGTTCCGCACGGGCCGGTTCCGCACGGGCGGCGTCCGGAACCGTCGGTGCCCCGGCCTAGCATGGTGGCGGGCGGTCGCCGCCCGCCCTCAGGTCGTCGAGGGACCCATCCGTCGAGCCCCTTCCGGAGAGGACCGCCGTGGCCGAGCGTCTCGTCGTGCGTGGTGCGCGCGAGCACAACCTGCGCGGGGTCGATCTCGACCTGCCGCGAGACAGCCTGGTGGTGTTCACCGGGCTCTCCGGGTCCGGCAAGTCCAGCCTGGCGTTCGATACCATCTTCGCCGAGGGCCAGCGCCGCTACGTGGAGTCGCTCTCGGCGTACGCGCGGCAGTTCCTCGGGCAGATGGACAAGCCCGACGTCGACTTCATCGAGGGGCTGTCGCCGGCGGTCTCGATCGACCAGAAGTCGACGAACCGCAACCCGCGCTCCACGGTGGGCACGATCACCGAGGTCTACGACTACCTGCGCCTGCTCTATGCCCGGGCCGGGGTCCCGCACTGTCCCGTCTGCGGCCACGTCATCAAGCGACAGACTCCGCAGCAGATCGTCGACCAGGTGCTCGCGATGGACGAGGGCAGCCGGTTCCAGGTGCTTGCGCCGGTGGTACGTACCCGCAAGGGCGAGTTCGTCGACCTGTTCTCCCAGCTGCAGGCCCAGGGCTACTCGCGGGTTCTGGTGGACGGCACGGTCCACCAGCTGGCCGAACCGCCGAAGTTGAAGAAGCAGGAGAAACACGACATCGCGGTGGTGGTCGACCGGTTGTCGGTGAAGGGCAGCGCCAAGCAGCGGCTCACCGACTCCGTGGAGACCGCGCTGCGGTTGGCCGACGGTCTGGTGGTGCTCGACTTCGTCGACCTGGACGAGCAGGACCCCGGCCGGGAGCGCCGGTTCTCCGAGCGGATGGCCTGCCCGAACGGCCACCCGGTGGCACTGGACGATCTGGAGCCGCGCACGTTCTCCTTCAACTCGCCCTACGGCGCCTGCCCGTCCTGCTCCGGGCTCGGGGTCAAGAAGGAGGTCGACCCCGAACTGGTGGTGCCGGACGACGAGCTGAGTCTGGCCGACGGCGCCATCGCGCCCTGGGCCGGTGGCCAGTCGGCGGAGTACTTCGGCCGGTTGCTCGGCGCGCTGGCCGACTCGGTCGGCTTCCGGGTGGACAAGCCGTGGCGCTCGCTGCCGGCCGGGGCGCGCAAGGCGGTGTTGCACGGCGTCGACGAGCAGGTGCACGTGCGCTACCAGAACCGCTACGGCCGGGAACGCTCGTACTACGCCACCTTCGAGGGTGTGGTGCCGTTCCTGGAACGGCGGATGGAGCAGACCGAGTCCGACGCGATGCGCGAGCGGTACGAGGGCTACATGCGCGAGGTGCCGTGCCCGGTGTGCGGCGGAGCCCGGCTGCGGCCGGAGGTGCTGGCGGTCACCCTGCCGCACCGCGAGCACGGCGAGCGGTCGATCGCCGAGGTCTGCGCGATGTCGGTGGCCGACTGCGCCTGTTTCCTCGACGGCCTGGAGCTCGACCAACGACAGAGCATGATCGCCGGCCGGGTACTCAAGGAGGTGCAGGCCCGGCTGGGGTTCCTGCTCGACGTCGGGCTGGACTACCTCTCGCTGGACCGTCCGGCCGGCACCCTGTCGGGCGGCGAGGCGCAGCGCATCCGGCTGGCCACCCAGATCGGATCGGGGCTGGTCGGCGTGCTGTACGTGCTCGACGCGCCGTCGATCGGGCTGCACCAACGCGACAACCGCAGGCTGATCGAGACCCTGCTGCGGCTCAAGAGCCTCGGCAACACGCTGATCGTGGTCGAGCACGACGAGGACACCATCCGGGCGGCGGACTGGGCGGTCGACATCGGTCCGGGCGCGGGCGAGCACGGCGGGCTCATCGTGCACAGCGGGCCGGTGGCCGGCCTGGAGTCCCACGACACCTCGCTGACCGGTGCCTACCTGTCCGGCCGGCGATCGATCCCCACGCCCGACGTGCGCCGCGCGCCGGACCGCAATCGGATACTCACCGTGGTCGGTGCCCGCGAACACAACCTGCGCGGCATCGACGTGGAGTTCCCGCTGGGCTGCCTGGTGGCGGTCACCGGGGTGTCCGGCTCGGGCAAGTCCACCCTGGTCAACGACATCCTGGCCACCGTGCTGGCGAACAAGCTCAACGGCGCCCGCCAGGTGCCCGGCCGGCACACCCGGATCACCGGGCTGGACGAGCTGGACAAGCTGGTCCAGGTCGACCAGTCGCCGATCGGGCGCACGCCGCGGTCCAACCCGGCCACCTACACCGGCGTGTGGGACCACGTGCGCAAGCTGTTCGCCGCCACCACCGAGGCCAAGGTGCGTGGCTACCAGCAGGGCCGGTTCTCCTTCAATGTCAAGGGCGGGCGCTGCGAGGCCTGCTCCGGCGACGGCACGATCAAGATCGAGATGAACTTCCTGCCGGACGTGTACGTGCCGTGCGAGGTGTGCAAGGGCGCCCGGTACAACCGGGAGACCCTGGAGGTGCACTACAAGGGCAAGACCGTCGCCGACGTGCTGAACATGCCGATCGAGGAGGCGGCCGAGTTCTTCGCCCCGATCAACGCGATCGCCCGCTACCTGCGCACGCTGGTTGACGTGGGCCTGGGTTACGTGCGCCTCGGCCAACCGGCGCCGACGCTCTCCGGCGGTGAGGCGCAACGGGTGAAACTCGCCTCGGAACTGCAGAAACGGTCCAACGGCCGCACGGTGTACATCCTCGACGAGCCGACCACCGGCCTGCATTTCGAGGACATCCGCAAGCTACTGCTGGTGATCAACGGGCTGGTCGAGAAGGGCAACACGGTCATCGTGATCGAGCACAACCTGGACGTGATCAAGACCGCCGACTGGGTCGTCGACATGGGCCCCGAAGGTGGCTCCGGTGGTGGCACCGTGGTGGCGGTCGGCACACCCGAGCAGGTCGCCGGGCATCCCGCCAGCTACACCGGCGAGTTTCTCCGCCGGCTGGTGGTGCCGGCCCGGACCCCGGCCCGTCGTGGCCGCGACGTGGCGGCCGCGGGCTGAGGTCGGCAGCGGGCCGGGTACCCCGGTCGGAGGCGGTGAGCGGCCTGCTACCATGTACTGGCGACCATCCCGCCCGAAGTGCTGGGCGGGAAGCAAGCGGAGCCCCGCTCCCACCCGGTGTCGAGTCAGATCTCCGGGTCCGGTCCCGCGGTAGGGCCCATGTCGGCCATGCCGTGGTGGTGCGCACCCTCGCGGGTGCGCCGACCGGTCGGCGGGCCACATCGTCACCCGACGACGAGGCCTTTGTCGTGGATGGGAATTCGACCCCGGTCGTCGGCGTTGATCTTCACAGGACGCCGCCACACGACGCCGACACGGAGGAGACCCCATCAGCACAGAGACGCGCATCAACGACCGGATCCGGGTGCCGGAGGTCCGTCTCGTCGGACCCAACGGCGAGCAGGTCGGCATCGTGCGCATCGACGACGCACTCAGGCTCGCCCGCGAAGCCGACCTCGACCTGGTCGAGGTGGCCCCGCAGGCCAAGCCGCCGGTCTGCAAGCTCATGGACTACGGCAAGTTCAAGTACGAGAGCGCGCAGAAGGCCCGCGAGTCGCGCCGCAACCAGGTACTCACCGTGATCAAGGAGCAGAAGCTCCGGCCGAAGATCGACACCCATGACTACGAGACCAAGCGCGGCCACGTCCGCCGCTTCCTCGAGCACGGGAACAAGGTCAAGGTCACGATCATGTTCCGCGGCCGGGAGCAATCCCGCCCGGAGCTTGGCTACCGGCTGCTGCAGCGACTCGCCGAGGACATCAGCGACCTCGGAGTCGTCGAGACCGCGCCCAAGCAGGACGGTCGGAACATGACGATGGTGATTGCCCCACACAAGAACAAGCCGAAGGCCAAGCCCACCGCCGAGCCCGAGACCGAGCCCGCGGGCTGACCGAGCCGCGCACCGGCGTCACCCCAGATGAACGACGAAGGATCAGCCATGCCCAAGAACAAGTCACACAGCGGGATGAAGAAGCGGGTCAAGGTGACCGGGAGCGGCAAGCTGCTGCGCCAGAAGGCCGGCATGCGCCACCTGCTGGAGCACAAGTCCAGCAAGAAGACCCGTTCGCTGTCCGGCACCACCGAGGTGGCCCCGGCTGACGTCCGGCGGATCCGCAAGATGCTCGGCGGCTGACCGGCCCGACCGAGCCAGCCCCCTGTCCCGATCCAGGCGGTCACCCCACCGCCTGACGAAGACCCGATAAGGATGAACCAGTGGCACGCGTGAAGCGGGCGGTCAACGCCCAGAAGAAGCGCCGGTCGACACTCGAGGCGGCCAGCGGTTACCGCGGCCAGCGCTCGCGGCTGTACCGCAAGGCCAAGGAGCAGATGCTCCACTCGCTGAACTACGCCTACCGCGACCGCCGCGCCCGCAAGGGCGACTTCCGACAGCTGTGGATCACGAGGATCAACGCGGCCGCGCGGGCCAACGGCATGACCTACAACCGCTTCATCCAGGGGCTGCGCCTGGCCGAGGTCGAGGTCGACCGCAAGATCCTCGCCGAGCTCGCGGTGAGCGACCCGGCCGCGTTCGCCGCGCTGGTCGAGGTGGCCCGGGCGGCCCTGCCGGCCAAGGACCAGGCCGACGACGCTGCCTGACCGGCCGCACCCGATCAGCGGTCACCCGACGGACCACCCGGGCACCGGAGCCATCGCTCCGGTGCCCGAGCCGGTCTGTACCGAGCGCACCCCTCGGGTGGTCACCGCCCGCAAGCTGGTGCGCCGCGCCGGCCGGGAGCGGGCCGGCCGATTCCTCGCCGAAGGGGCGCAGGCGGTACACGCGGCGCTGGCCGCCGCCGCGGAACCGGGTTCGGCGGTGTCGGTGCACGAACTGTTCGCCACCGAGGCGGCACTGTGCCGCCATCCGGGCCTGCCGGCCGCCGCGGCCGCCGCCGGCGCACCGGTGTCGGTGCTGACCGAGCGCGCGGCCGCCGACCTGTCCGAGACGGTCACCCCGCAGGGGCTGGTCGCGGTGTGCGGCCTGCTCGACGTGCCTCCGGCCCGGGCACTGGCCGGGGCTCCGAGGCTGGTCGTGGCGCTCGTCGAGCCGGCCGACCCGGGCAATACCGGCACGGTGGTCCGGGTGGCGGACGCCGCCGGGGCTGACGCGGTGCTGCTGACCGGCGACGCCGTCGACCTGCACAACGGCAAGTGCGTCCGGGCCTCGGCCGGCAGCGTCTTCCACCTGCCGCTGGCCCGGGCCCGCAACACCGCCCACGCGCTGGACGAGTGTCGCCGGGCCGGGCTGCGGCTGCTCGCCGCGACCGGCTCCGGCGACCTCGACCTGGACACCGCGGCCGAAACCGGGGTGCTGTCCGGGCCGTGCGCCTGGTTGTTCGGCAACGAGGCACACGGGCTGCCGGCGGCGGTCGTGGCGCAGGCCGACCACCGGATCGCGGTGCCGATCCACGGCAGGGCGGAGAGCCTGAACCTGGCCACGGCGGCCGCAGTGTGCGTGTACGCCACCGCCCGGGCCCAGCGGGAGCGGTAGCCGCCGAGGAAGAACGCGGTGGGCGGCTCCACTAGGATCAGAGGCCGGGTGCGTTCGTCGAACACACCCCACCGCCGAGAGAGAGCAGCGCCCGTCCCGATGTCCGGTGCCAACGACAACTACGACCCCAAAGAGGTCGCCGCGCTCGACCCGGAGACGCTGCGCCGTGCCGTGGCCGACGCCGAACGCGCGTTCGCCGGGGCGGGCGACCTGGCCGCGCTGGCGGTGGTCAAGACGGCGCACCTCGGAGACCGGTCACCGGTGCTCACCGCCCGCCGGGAGATCGGGGCGCTGCCGCCGAAGGCCAAGGCCGACGCCGGCAAGCGGGTGAACGAGAGCCGGGTCGCGATCCAGGCGGCCTACGACGAGCGGCGCGCCGCACTGGTCGCCGAGCGGGACGTCCGGGTGCTGGCCGAGGAGTCGGTGGACGTCACGCTGCCCTGGCAGCGGCGCCCGCGTGGCGCGCGCCATCCGATCACCCAGGTCGCCGAGCGGATCGTCGACGTGTTCGTCGGGATGGGCTACGAGCTGGCGGAGGGCCCCGAGGTGGAGGCCGGCTGGTTCAACTTCGACGCGCTGAACTTCGGCAAGGACCACCCGGCGCGTGCCATGCAGGACACGTTCTACGTCTGCGGCCCGGAGGGTCGCGAGGACACCGACGTCGTGCTGCGCACGCACACTTCGCCGGTGCAGATCCGGGCCCTGCTGGAGCGGCCGTTGCCGGTCTACGTGGTCTGCCCGGGCCGCACCTTCCGCACCGACGAACTGGACGCCACGCACACCCCGGTGTTCCATCAGGTCGAGGGGCTGGCGGTCGACGAGGGCATCACCATGGCCCACCTCAAGGGCACCCTGGACAGCTTCGCCCGGTCGATGTTCGGGCCGGAGTCCACCACCCGGCTGCGGCCGTCGTTCTTCCCGTTCACCGAGCCGTCGGCTGAGGTGGACGTGTGGTTCCCGGAGAAGAAGGGCGGCGCGGGCTGGGTGGAGTGGGGCGGCTGCGGCATGGTCAACCCCCACGTGCTCACATCCTGTGGGGTGGACACCGAGCGGTACACCGGGTTCGCCTTCGGTATGGGTCTGGAGCGCACCCTGCAGTTCCGCAACGGCCTGCCGGACATGCGCGACATGACCGAGGGCGACCTGCGGTTCACCAGCGCGTTCGGTATCGAAGGCTGAGTCGAGCACCGGGGGAGAGCCGGCCGGAACCGGACCGCCCAGACGAACGAGCGCGAGGAGCGTCGCAGTGCGTGTTTCCCTGTCCTGGCTGGCCGACCAGGTCGAGCTGCCGGTCGGCGCCGGCGCGGCCGAGGTCGCCGAGGCGTTCGTCCGGGTCGGCCTGGAGGTCGAGGAGATCCACCCGCCGCCGGCGCTGACCGGGCCGCTGGTGGTCGGTCGCGTGCTGGGGTTCGAGCTGGTCAGCGGCGTGAAGAAGCCGATCCGGTACTGCTCGGTGGACGTCGGGGAGTCCGAGCCCCGGGGCATCATCTGCGGCGCCACCAACTTCGAGCCGGGTGACCTCGTGGTGGTCGCGCTGCCGGGTGCGGTACTGCCCGGCGACTTCGGGATCTCCGCCCGCAAGACCTACGGCCACATCTCCGACGGCATGATCTGCTCGGTCCGTGAGCTCGGCCTGGGCGCCGAGCACGCGGGCATCCTGGTGCTCGCCACCGAGGACGAGGCGCCGACGGCGATCGGCCCGGGCGCCGACGCCGGCACGCTGCTCGGCCTGGACGACCCGGTGATCGAGCTGTCGGTGACCCCGGACCGGGGGTACTGCTTCTCGGTCCGGGGCCTGGCCCGCGAGCTGGCCTGCGCGTTCGACGGGCACTTCACCGACCCGGCGATGCTGCTGCTGCCCGAGGCCGGCGAGCCGGCCTGGCCGGTGCGGATCGAGGACGAGCAGGGCTGCCCGAAGTTCGTCGCGCGCCGGGTGACCGGGTTCGACCCGTCCGCGCCGAGCCCGTGGTGGATGCGCCGACGACTGCTGGCCGCCGGGATGCGGCCGATCTCGCTGGCCGTCGACGTGACCAACTACGTGATGTTCGAGCTGGGCCAGCCGCTGCACGCCTACGACACCGCCACCCTCACCGACGCCATCGTGGTCCGCCGGGCGGTTGCGGGGGAGAAGCTGACCACGCTGGACGGGGCCGCGCGGGAACTCGACCCGGACGACTTGTTGATCACCGATGGCAGCGGCCCGATCGGGCTGGCCGGGGTGATGGGCGGCGCGGCCACCGAGATCTCCGAGCGCACCGACGACGTGCTGCTGGAGGCGGCGCACTTCGACCCGCCGGTGATCGCCCGCGCGGCCCGGCGGCACAAGCTGCCCAGCGAGGCGTCACGGCGGTTCGAGCGCGCGGTCGACCCGGGGCTGTGCGCGGTGGCCGCCGAGCGGGCCGCCGCGCTGCTGGTGCAGTACGGCGGCGGCGCGATCGCCGACGGGCGCACCGACGTCGGCACACCACCGGCGCCCGCCCCGGTGGTGCTGCCGCTGGACCTGCCGGACCGGATCGCCGGGATCAGCTACCCGCCAGGGGTGACCGCTCGCCGGTTGGCGCAGGTCGGCTGTCTGGTGCAGGCCCGCTCCGAGGACGGCGTGGCCCAGCTGCTGGCCACCCCGCCGACCTGGCGACCCGACCTGCGCGCGCCGATCGACCTGGTCGAGGAGGTGCTGCGGCTGGAGGGGCTGGACCGGATCCCCTCCGAGCTGCCGCCCGCCCCGGCCGGTCGTGGACTCACCGCGGCCCAGCGCCGCCGCCGCTCGGTGTCCCGGGCGCTGGCCGAGGCCGGCTACACCGAGGTCCTCCCGTTCCCGTTCGTCTCTCCGGCGGTGTTCGACGCGCTGGGCTGCGCACCGAACGACGCGCGGCGGCGCACGCTGCGGCTGCTCAACCCGATCGACGCCGACCGGCCGGAGCTGGCCAGCACGCTGTTGCCCGGCCTGCTGGACGCTCTGACCCGCAACGTCGCCCGGGGTATGCCCGACGTGGCGCTCTACCACGTGGGACAGGTGGTGTTGCCGCGCACCGAGAAGGTGCCGATGCCGACGGTCGGGGTGGCGTCCCGGCCGACCGACGACGAGATCTCCGGTCTGCTGGCCGCGCTGCCCGGTCAGCCGGTGCACGTCGCGGTGGCGCTGGCCGGGGCGTGGGAGCTGCCCGGCTGGTGGGGCGCGGGCCGGCCGGCGAGCTGGGCCGACGCCGTCGACGCCGCGCGGGTGGTGGCCGAGGCGGCGGGTGTCGAGCTCGAGGTGCGTGCCGCGGACCTGGCCCCCTGGCATCCCGGCCGGTGCGCCCGGCTGAGCGTGGGCACCTTCCCGGTCGGCTACGCCGGCGAGCTGCACCCCAAGGTGGTCGAGGCGCTGGGTCTGCCGGCCCGCACCTGCGCGATGGAGCTGGACCTGGACCTGATCCCGCTGGTCGAGCGGCGGCCGGCGCCGGTGGTCTCGCCGTTCCCGCCGGTGCTGCTCGACCTGGCGCTGGTGGTCGACGTCGAGCACCCGGTGGCGGCGATCACCGACGCGCTCGTCGACGGGGCCGGCCCGCTGCTGGAGGACCTGCGCCTGTTTGACGTCTACACCGGCGAGCAGGTGGAGCAGGGCCGACGGTCGTTGGCGTTCAGCCTGCGGCTGCGCGCACCTGACCGGACGTTGACCCTGGAGGAGGCCACCGTGGCCCGGGACTCCGCCGCCGAGCTCGCCGCCGAGCGGTTCGGCGCCACCGTCCGCGGCTGATCCCCGAGTGGCTTGCTGATCCCGCCCGGTGGCACGGCCATGTCCGCAGCCGATCGAGGCCGAGGGATGGCACCATGACCCGCATGGTTCCGTCGGGCCTCGAGGAGGTGTTCTCCGCACGCCGGGTCGCGGTGGCCTACCTGTTCGGCTCGCGGGCCGACGGCACGGCGCGGGACAGCAGCGACCACGACGTCGCGGTGCTGTTCGCGGCCGACGAGCCGCCCCTGGACGCGACTGTCCGGCTGGCGGGCGACCTGGGGGGCGTGCTGGGCACCCCGGTGGACGTGGTGGACCTGGACCGGGCGACGCTGGAGCTGCGTGGCCGGGTCGCCGAAGGCGGTCGGCTCTGGTTCGTCGCGGACGAGACCCGACGGGTGCGGTTCGAGGTCGAGGCGCGGCTGCGCTGGATCGAGTTCCGTCCGGTGATCCAGGAGACGACCGTGTCCTACCTGCGGCGCGTGGCCCGGTCGGGACTGCGCTGATGGTCGACCAGGATCGGGTACGTCGCCTGCTGGGCATGCTGGAGCGGTACCGGACCCTGCTGGCGGGCGACGCCCCGGACCCGTACCGCCGGCGTCACCTGGTGCAGACCGCGGCCCAGATATGCATCGACCTGGCCAATCACGTGATCGCCTCCGACGGCCTCCGGGTGCCCAAGGACTACGGGGACGCGTTCCGGGTGCTGGCCGAGGCAGGAGTCCTCGACCCCGGCCTCGCGGAGCACATGGTGTCGCTCGCAGGGGCCCGCAACCTGATCGTGCATCTGTACGCGGAGGTCGACGACGAACGTCTGGCGCGGGCGGTGCGCGAGGGCGGGCTGGACAGCCTGTCCGCATTCGCGGCGCGTGTCGCGGCCCTGGCAGCGGCACCCCGGAGCGGGACGCCCGACCGGGACTGAGCGGACGGGCGGTGCACCGCCCCGGGTGAGATCATCCTCACCGGTGACGGCCCACCACGTGTTTGCATGATTGTGCACGACTGTGGATACTCATGCACATGTTGCGAGTCGCGGTCGCGGGAGCAAGCGGGTATGCGGGGGGCGAGCTGCTGCGGCTGCTGCTCGGTCACCCGGACGTCGAGATCGGTGCGCTGACCGCCGGTGGCAACGCGGGTACCCGGCTGGCCGACCACCAGCCGCACCTGCTCCCACTGGCCGACCGGTTGCTGGTCGATACCGACGCCCAGAAGCTCGCCGGGCACGACGTGGTGTTCCTCGCGCTGCCGCACGGGCACTCGGCCGCGCTGGCCGATCAGCTCGGGCCGGACACCGTGGTGATCGACTGCGGGGCGGACCACCGGCTGGTCGAGGCCGAGGCCTGGCGCCGCTGGTACGGCGGCGAGCACGCCGGCAGCTGGCCCTACGGGCTGCCCGAGCTGCCCGGCCAGCGGGAGAAGCTGGTAGGCGCTCGCCGGGTCGCGGTACCCGGCTGCTACCCCACGGTGGCCAGCCTGGCGCTGGCCCCGGCCCTGGCCGCCGACCTGGTCGAGCCGGACGTGGTGGTCACTGCGGTGAGCGGCACCAGCGGCGCGGGGAAGGCCGCCAAACCACACCTGCTCGGGTCCGAGGTGATGGGGTCGGTCAGCGCGTACGGCGTCGGCGGGGCGCACCGGCACACGCCGGAACTGATCCAGAACCTGTCCGGGGTGGCCGCCGCGCCGGTCCGGGTGAGCTTCACCCCGCTGCTGGCCCCGATGCCGCGCGGCATCCTGGCCAGTTGCACCGCGGTGCTGAAGCCGGGCTCCGGCACCGAGCTCGCCGACCCGCGCGCGGTGTACGCCACGGCCTACGCCGACGAGCCGTTCGTGCACCTGCTCGGCGCGGGTACCTGGCCGTCCACCGCCATGACACTCGGCGCGAACACGGTGGTCCTGCAGGTCACGGTGGACCCGGACGCCGGCCGGCTGGTCGTGGTGGCCGCCGTGGACAACCTCACCAAGGGCACTGCCGGCGCCGCCGTGCAGTGCATGAACCTCGCCGCCGGGCTCGCTGAGTCCACCGGCCTGCCACTCACCGGAGTCGCCCCGTGAGCGTCACCGCCCCTGCCGGGTTCCGCGCCGCCGGTCTCGCCGCCGGCATCAAGCCGACCGGCGCGCCCGACCTGGCGCTGGTGGTCAACGACGGCCCCGACCGGCACGCCGCCGGGGTGTTCACCACGAACAAGGTGCAGGCCGCGCCGGTGCTGTGGTCCCGGCAGGTGCTCACCGGGCGTCGGCTGCGGGCGGTGGTGCTCAACTCGGGCGGCGCCAACGCGTGCACCGGCCCGCGGGGCTTCCAGACCACGCACGCCACCGCCGAGCGGGCCGGCGAGCTGCTCGGCTGTGGGGCCGCCGAGGTCGCGGTCTGTTCCACCGGCCTGATCGGCGCCCAGCTGCCCCGGGAACTGCTGCTGGCCGGCCTGGCCGACGCGGAGAAGGCGCTCGCCGCCACCCCCGGGGCCGGCCGCGACGCGGCGACCGCGGTGCTCACCACCGACCACCACGCCAAGGAGGCGCTGCTCGACGCCGGCGGCTGGCGGGTGGGCGGGTTCGCCAAGGGCTCTGGCATGATCGCCCCGGCGATGGCCACCATGCTGGCGGTGCTCACCACCGACGCGGTGGTCGACCCGGGCGACCTGGACGCGGCGTTGCGGGTCGCCACCGGCGCCACGTTCGACCGGTTCGACATCGACGGCGGCACCTCCACCAACGACACCGTGCTGGTGCTGGCCTCCGGTGCCTCCGGTGTGGCGGTCGGTGTCGAGGCGCTCACCGGGGCGCTCACCGAGGTGTGCACCCGGCTGGTGGACCACCTGCAGGCCGACGCCGAGGGCGTCACCAAGCACGTCACGATCGCCGTGCGCGGCGCGGCCACCGAGGCCCAGGCGCTGGCCGCCGCCCGCGCGGTCGCCCGGGACAACCTCTGCAAGACCGCGTTCTTCGCCTCGGACCCGAACTGGGGGCGGATCGCGATGGCGGTGGGCAACGCCGAGGCGGACCTGGACCCGCAACGGCTGGAGATCGTGCTCAACGGCGTCACGGTGTGCGCGGCCGGCGAGGCGCGCGGCGACCGGATGGCGGCGGACCTGTCGGGGCGCGATATCCGGGTGGAGATCGGCCTCGGGGTGGGGAGTGCGTCCGGGGAGGTCCGTACCACCGACCTGTCGCACGGCTACGTCGAAGAGAACAGCGCCTACTCGTCATGAGGGGACGAGCATGACCTCCGCTCGGGAACGGCTGGCACACGCCGGGGAGAAGGCCGGGGTGCTGGCCGAGGCGCTGCCCTGGCTGCAGCGGTTCCACGGCAAGGTCGTCGTGATCAAGTACGGCGGCAACGCGATGGTCGACGACAGGCTGCGCGCGGCGTTCGCCCAGGACATGCTGTTCCTGCGGCTGGCCGGCATCCGCCCGGTGGTGGTGCACGGCGGCGGGCCGCAGATCACCGCCATGCTGACCCGGCTGGGGCTGCCGGGCGAGTTTCGCGGCGGGCTGCGGGTGACCACCCCGGAGACCATCGACGTGGTGCGCATGGTGTTGGTGGGACAAGTGGGACGTGAGCTGGTGGGCCTGATCAACGCGCACGGGCCGTACGCGGTCGGCATGTCCGGCGAGGACGCCGGGCTGTTCACCGCCGCGAAGCGCACCGCTCTGGTCGACGGCGAGGCGGTGGACATCGGCCTGGTCGGTGAGGTCGTCGGGGTCAACCCGGCCGCCGTGCTGGACATCGTGGCGGCGGGGCGGATCCCGGTGGTGGCCGGCGTCGCCCCGGACACCCAGGGCATCGTGTACAACATCAACGCGGACTCGGCGGCCGCCGCGCTGGCCGAGGCGCTCGGCGCGGCGAAGCTCGTGGTGCTCACCGACGTCGAGGGTCTATACGCGAACTACCCCGACCCGGACTCGCTGGTCAGCGAGCTCACCGCCGCCGAGCTGGCACCGATGCTGGCCGGCCTGGACAGCGGTATGGCCCCCAAGATGGAGGCCTGCCTGCGCGCGGTCCGGGGCGGGGTGCCGCAGGCGCACGTGATCGATGGCCGGGTGGCGCACTCGGTGCTGCTGGAGGTCTTCACCAGCGAGGGAGTCGGAACGATGGTGGTCCCGTGAATCTGTCGACACGGTGGCAGGCCGCGATGATGAACAACTACGGCACGCCGCCGCTGGCGCTGGTCCGCGGCCGGGGCGCCGAGGTGTGGGACATCGACGGCCGCCGCTACCTCGACCTGCTCGCCGGCATTGCGGTGAACGCGCTCGGCCACGCGCACCCGGCGATCGTCGAGGCGGTCACCAGCCAGCTGTCCACGCTGGGCCACACCTCCAACCTCTACCTCACCGAGCCCTCGATCGCGCTCGCCGAGCGGCTGGTCGACCTGCTCGGCTTGCCGGCCGGGGGAGCACGGGCGCTGTTCTGCAACTCCGGTGCCGAGGCGATGGAAGCGGCGTTCAAGATCTCCCGGCGCACCGGCCGGACCAGGCTGGTGGCCGCCGAGAACGCCTTTCACGGCCGCACCATGGGGGCACTCGCGCTCACCGGTCAGCCGCCTAAGCGTACCCCGTTCGAGCCGCTGCCGGCCGAGGTCACGCACGTGCCGTTCGGCGACGTGACGGCCCTGGAGGGGGCGGTGGACGGCGACACCGCGGCCGTGGTGCTGGAGCCGATCCTCGGCGAAGCCGGGGTGATCGTGCCCCCGGAGGGCTATCTGCAGGCCGCGCGGGAGATCACCCGCCGGCACGGCGCGCTGCTGGTGCTCGACGAGGTGCAGACCGGGATCGGGCGCACCGGGCACTGGTTTGCCCATCAGGCCGTCGGTGTGACCCCGGACGTGGTGACGCTGGCCAAGGGGCTGGGCGGCGGGCTGCCGATCGGGGCCTGCATCGGTATCGGCCCGGCCGCCGAGCTGCTCGAACCGGGCCAGCACGGCACCACGTTCGGGGGCAACCCGGTGTGCTGCGCGGCGGCGCTGGCGGTGCTGCGCACGATCACCGACGAGGGACTGCTCGAACACAGCGCGCGGGTCGGCAAGGAGCTGGCCACCGGGATCGAGGACCTCGGCCACCCGCTCGTCGAGCAGGTGGGCGGAGCCGGCCTGCTGATCGGGGTGGGGCTGTCCCGCCCGGTGTCGGGCGCGGTGGCGCAGGCCGCCCGGGACGCCGGCTTCCTGGTGAACAACGCGGTGCCGGGGCGCATCCGGTTGGCCCCGCCGCTGATCCTCCAGCCCGAGCAGGTCACCGAGTTCCTCGCCGCGCTACCGGGGATCCTGGACACCGCCGGGGACGCCGATGGTTAGGCACCTGCTTCGCGACGACGACCTCACCCCGGAGGAGCAGCTCGCCGTGCTCGACCTGGCCGCCGAGATGAAACGCGACCGGTACGCGCACCGACCGCTGGCCGGGCCCCGCCCGGTGGCGGTGATCTTCGACAAGCCGTCCACCCGCACCCGGGTGTCCTTCGAGGTGGGGATCGCCCAGCTCGGCGGCCAACCGGTCGTGCTGGACGGGCGGGCCAGCCAGCTCGGACGCGGCGAGACGATCGCGGACACCGCGCGGGTGCTGTCCCGGATGGTCGACGCCGTGGTCTGGCGGACCGGCGCGCACAGCCGGGTCGAGGAGATGGCGGCGGCCTCGTCGGTACCGGTGGTGAACGCGCTGACCGACCGGTTCCACCCCTGCCAGGTGCTCGCGGACCTGCAGACGATCCGCGAGCGGCACGGTCGGCTCGCCGGCCTGACCATGACCTTCCTCGGCGACGGCGCAAACAACATGGCGCACTCGCTGCTGCTCGGCGGGGTGACCGCCGGGTTGAACGTACGTCTGAGTGCGCCGAGCGGCTTCATCCCGGAGGCCGCGGTGCTCGCCGACGTCAAGGCCCGGGCCGGGGAGACCGGTGCTGCGGTGACGGTGTCCGACGACCCGGCGGCCGCCGCGGCCGGCGCCGACGTGCTGGTCACCGACACCTGGGTGTCCATGGGCCAGGAGTCGGACGGGCTGGACCGGGCGGCGCCGTTCCGGCAGTTCCAGCTCAACGCCGACCTGGTGTCCCGGGCCGCGCCCGGCGTGACCGTGCTGCACTGCCTGCCGGCGCATCGCGGCGACGAGATCACCGACGAGGTGATGGACGGCCCGGCCAGCGCGGTGTGGGACGAGGCGGAGAACCGGCTGCACGCGCAGAAGGCGCTGCTGACCTGGTTGCTGGACCAGCCGTGAGTGCGCCGACCCGGGTGGCCCGGCAGGCCCGGATCATCGAGCTGATCACCCAGCGGGCGATCCGGAGCCAGGCCGAGCTGGCCACCCTGCTGGGCGGCGAGGGCGTCGAGGTCACCCAGGCCACGCTGTCCCGAGATCTCGACGAGCTTGGCGCGGTCAAGTTGCGCGGTCCGCACGGCGGGGCGCCGGTCTACGCACTGCCCGAGGACGGCCACCCGATGCGCGGCTCCGGCACGTCGCGGCTGGCCAGGCTGCTGGGCGAGCTGCTGGTGTCGGCGGACGCCAGCGGCAACCTGGCTGTGCTGCGGACCCCGCCCGGCGCCGCGCAGTTCCTGGCCGGGGCGCTCGACCGGGCGGCGCTGCACGACGTGGTCGGCACGATCGCCGGCGACGACACCATCCTGGTGGTGGCCAGGGATCCCCTGACCGGAACCGACCTGGCCACCCGCATCGTCGAGCTCAGCCGTGCCGACCGCACGGCCACCACCACCCCGAGCCTGCCGGCACCGACCACCACCGCCGCGAGCACCACGGCGGACACACGACAAGGAGACACGAGATGACCGAGCGCGTGGTACTGGCCTACTCCGGGGGTCTGGACACCTCGGTGGCGATCGGCTGGATCGCCGAGGAGACCGGTGCCGAGGTGGTCGCGGTCGCGGTCGACGTCGGTCAGGGCGGCGAGGACCTGGAGGAGATCCGCAAGCGCGCGCTGGCCTGCGGCGCGGTGGAGGCCGTTGTCGCGGACGCCCGTGACGAGTACGCCGACGAGTACTGCCTGCCCGCGTTGCAGGCCAACGCCCTCTACATGGACCGTTATCCGCTGGTGTCCGCGCTGTCCCGGCCGCTGATCGTGAAGCACCTGGCCGACGCGGCGCAGCGGTACGACGCGACGATCGTGGCGCACGGCTGCACCGGCAAGGGAAACGACCAGGTCCTCTTCGAGGTCGGCATCGGTGCGCTGGCCCCCGAGCTGCGGGTGATCGCGCCGGTCCGGGACTTCGCCTGGACCAGGGAGAAGGCGATCAGCTACGCCGAGCAGCGTGACCTGCCGATCGACGTGACGAAGAAGTCGCCGTTCTCGATCGATCAGAACGTGTGGGGGCGCGCGGTGGAGACCGGGTTCCTGGAGGACCTGTGGAACGCCCCGACCAAGGACGTGTACTCCTACACCGGCGACCCGCACCAGTTCCAGCCGGCCGACGAGGTGACGATCACCTTCAGGTCCGGGGCGCCGGTGGCCATCGACGGCCGGCCGGTCACGATGCTGCAGGCCATCCAGCAGCTCAACGAGATCGCCGGCAAGCACGGCGTCGGTCGCCTGGACATGGTCGAGGATCGGCTGGTCGGCATCAAGAGCCGGGAGATCTACGAGGCGCCCGGTGCGATCGCGCTGATCACCGCGCACCAGGAGCTGGAGAACGTCACCGTCGAACGTGACCTGGCCCGGTTCAAGCGGACCGTGGGCCAGCGCTGGACCGAGCTGGTGTACGACGGCCTCTGGTTCTCCCCGCTCAAGCGCGCGCTGGACTCCTTCATCGCCGAGTCGCAGGTCCATGTCAGCGGCGACATCCGACTGGAGCTGGCCGGCGGGCGGGCGACGGTCAACGGCCGGCGCAGCGAGCAGTCGCTCTACGACTTCAACCTGGCCACCTACGACGAGGGCGACTCCTTCGACCAGACCCTGGCCAAGGGCTTCGTCCAGCTGTGGGGCCTGCCCTCCAAGATCGCCGCGAAGCGGGACCTGAACCAGCCGTGAGTGCGAACGACCGCTCTGGCGCTGCTTCCCACTCACGATCCCAGCTGTGGGGCGGCCGGTTCTCCGGCGGCCCTTCGGACGCGCTGGCGGCATTATCCAAGTCCACCCACTTCGACTGGCGGCTCGCGCGCTACGACATCGCCGGATCCCGGGCACACGCCAGGGTGCTGCACCGGGCCGGCCTGCTCGACGCCCGGGAGCTGAAGGGGATGCTGGCCGGCCTGGACGAGCTCGAAGCCGACACCGTCGCCGGCACCTTCGGCGCGTCGGACGGTGACGAGGACGTGCACTCCGCGCTGGAACGCGGACTGATCGACCGGGTCGGCCCCGACCTCGGCGGAAAGCTGCGCGCCGGGCGGTCGCGCAACGACCAGATCGCCACGTTGCTGCGGCTGTGGTGGCGCGACACCGCCCGCCGGGTGGCCGCCGGGGTGCTCGACGTGGCGGACGCCCTGCTCGCCCAGGCCGCCCGGCACCCTGAGGCGGCGATGCCCGGCCGCACCCACCTGCAGCACGCCCAGCCGGTGCTGCTGGCCCACCAACTGGGCGCGCACGTCCAGGCGCTGCTGCGCGACGTCGACCGGCTGCGTGACTGTGACCGCCGGGCGGCGCTGTCGCCCTACGGTTCCGGGGCGCTGGCCGGCAGCTCGCTCGGCCTGGATCCGGAGGCGGTGGCCGCCGACCTGGGGTTCTCCGGCTCGGTGGCCAACTCCATCGACGGGACGGCGTCGCGCGACATCGCGGCCGAGGCGGCCTTCGTCCTGGCCATGATCGGGGTGAACCTGTCCCGGCTGGCCGAGGAAGTGATCATCTGGGCCACCGTGGAGTTCGGGTACGTCACACTGCACGATGCCTACTCGACGGGCAGCTCGATCATGCCGCAGAAGAAGAACCCGGACGTCGCGGAGCTGGCCCGGGGCAAGGCCGGCCGGTTGATCGGCAACCTGACCGGGCTGCTGGCCACCCTGAAGGCGCAGCCACTGGCGTACAACCGCGACCTGCAGGAGGACAAGGAGCCGCTGTTCGACTCGGCCGACCAGCTGGAGCTGGTGCTGCCGGCAATGGCGGGGATGGTTGACACGCTGGTCTTCGAGACCGCGCGGCTGGCCGCACTGGCACCAGCCGGGTTCACCCTGGCCACCGACATTGCCGAGTGGCTGGTCCGGGCCGGGGTGCCCTTCCGCTCGGCGCACGAGGCCGCCGGCGCCTGCGTGCGGGCCGCCGAGGCCCGCGGCGTCGGCCTGGCCGAGCTGAGCGACGCGGAGCTGGCCGACGCGCACCCCGCGCTCACCGCGCAGGTGCGCGAGGTGCTGACGGTCGCCGGATCGATCGCCTCCCGGGACGGGCGGGGTGGAACCGCGCCGGTCCGGGTCGCCGAGCAGCTGGCCGAGGCCCGGGCGGGGGTCGACGAATCCAGAGCCTGGGCCGGCGGAACGGGCATCGGTACCGAGAGCAGCGCCGGCGGAACGGGCATCGGTACCGAGAGCAGCGGCAACGTCGGCGCTGGGGGGTGAGCGGCGCGCCGCTGTCCCGGGCCGAGCTGTCGGTGGACGTGCTGGACGCCGCGCAGCGACTGCTCGGCTGCGAGCTGCGGGCGGACACCCGGGACGGAGTGGTCGCGGTCCGGCTGGTGGAGGTGGAGGCCTACCGCGGCGCCGACGACCCGGCCTCGCACTGCTATCGGGGCCGGACCCCGCGCAACGCGGTGATGTGGGGGCCGGCCGGCCACCTGTACACCTACTTCATCTACGGCATGCACTTCTGCGCGAACGTGGTGTGCCTGACCGAGGGGGTGGCCGGCGCGGTCCTGCTGCGCGCCGGAGTGGTGCTGACCGATCCCGGGGTGGCCCGGTCCCGCAGGCCGAGCGCCCGTCGGGATGTCGACCTGGCCCGGGGTCCGGCCCGGCTGGCGGCGCTGCTCGGGCTGGACCGCGCCTCGAACGGCGTGGACCTCACCGACCCCTGCTCGCCGGTGCGGCTGCTCGCCGGTGACCCGGTGCCGGCGTCGGCCGTACGCAGCGGGCCGCGGGTCGGGGTGGCCGCTGCCCGCACCCGACCCTGGCGCTTCTGGCTCGAGGGCTCGTCCGCCGTGAGCCCGTACCGTGCCGCGACCGTGCGCCCGCGCCGGAACTCCGGTCGCGGCGGTGCGGGATGATCCCGGGTGTGAGCGAACTACCTGACACCTCCTCCGGCGAGCACATCCTGGACGAGTTGGCCTGGCGCGGCCTGATCGCGCAGAGCACCGACCTCGGTGCGCTGCGCCGCGACCTGGACGCCGGTACCCTGACGTTGTACTGCGGGTTCGACCCCACCGCGCCGAGCCTGCACGCCGGCAACCTCGTTCCGCTGCTCACCCTGCGGCGGTTCCAGCGGGCCGGCCACCGGCCGATCGTGCTGGCCGGCGGGGCGACCGGGATGATCGGGGACCCGCGCGACACCGCCGAGCGCTCGCTCAACTCCTCGGGGACCGTGCGCGAGTGGGCAGACCGCATCCGGGGCCAGCTCGAGCGGTTCGTGCACTTCGGGGACACCCCGAGCGGCGCGGACGTGGTCAACAACCTGGACTGGACGGGTCCGCTGTCGGTCCTGGACTTCCTGCGCGACGTCGGCAAGCACTTCTCGGTGAACACGATGCTGGCCCGGGAGACGGTCAAGCGCCGGCTGGACGGCGACGGGATGTCCTACACCGAGTTCAGCTACCTGCTGCTGCAGTCGCACGACTACCTGCGACTGTTCCAGTCGCACGGGTGCCGGCTGCAGATCGGTGGCTCTGACCAGTGGGGCAATATCGTCGGCGGGGTCGATCTGGTGCGCCGCGTGGAGGCGGAGCCGGTGCACGCGCTTACCACCCCGCTGGTGACCGACAGTGAGGGCCGCAAGTTCGGCAAGTCCACAGGTGGTGGCAACCTCTGGCTGGATCCGGCGATGACCTCGCCGTACGCCTGGTACCAGTACTTCGTGAACGTGGCCGACGCGGACGTGCTCGGCTACCTGCGGATGTTCACCTTCCTGGGCCGTGACGAGCTCGACGACCTGGCCGAGCAGACGGCCGGCCGGCCTCAGGCACGGGCGGCCCAACGCCGGCTCGCGCAGGAGCTGACCACCCTGGTCCACGGCGCGCAGGAGACGGCCCGGGTGATCCTGGCCAGCCAGGCGTTGTTCGGCCGGGCCGAGTTGCGGGATCTCGACCTCGCCACGCTGGGCGCGGCGCTGGCCGAGATCCCGTCCGTGCGCGCGGACCTCGCCGGGGGAGCGAACCTGGTCGACCTGTTGGTCCGGGCGGGCCTGGCGCCCAGCAGGGGAGCAGCCCGGCGCACCGTCGCGGAAGGTGGCGCCTATGTGAACAACGCGAAGGTCGCCGATCCGGATTGGACGCCGGCGACGGGGGACCTGCTGCACGGGAGATGGCTCGTACTACGTCGCGGAAAGCGGCACGCGGCCGGGGTCGATCTGGCGGCGAGCCGTGCCGCCGACCGTTCGCCGCAGCCCTGACCTGCGAATATACCGTCCACCGAGAGGTGGTCCCAGCAATTTGACTTCGCTGTGGGCCGCTGGGTAACTTTCTCCTCGCTCGCCACACGGCGGGGACGAACCGCTGGGAACGGCGGTAGGGCCCGCACCGAGCGAGTAACCTCCTCGAAAATTCACAGGGCAGCCGGTTGCGACCGGGACCTGAACTGTGTAAGTTAGGGGAGTTGCCCCCGAGCCGAAGAACCCAGCGGTCAGCGGCGGAGGTGCGCAGGTGTCTTTTGAGAACTCAACAGTGTGCTGAGCTTTTTTGCATGACCCTTTTGGGGTTGTGTTGGTTTGTTTGTGCCAGTTTGTGTTGTTTTTGTGAGTTCAGGTTTCTATGGAGAGTTTGATCCTGGCTCAG
>JAJCYC010000080.1 GCA_029263115.1 Pseudonocardia sp.
GGTGCGCTGCGGGGTGTCGGTGCAGGGCATCGCCGCGGGTCCGCGGGGCCGCGGTCTGGTGGCCGCGCTGTCCGACGGGGTGGAGCTGGACGCCGACGTGGTGGTGTTCTCCGCCGGCATCCGGCCGTCCGACCAGCTGGCTCGCGACATCGGGCTGCCGGTCGGCGAGCGCGGCGGGGTGCTGGTGAACGACCACTGCCGGACCGCCGACGAGCGGGTCTACGCCATCGGGGAGTGCGCCGCGCTGACCCGGTTCGGCGGGCGCACCTACGGGCTGGTCGCGCCGGGCTACGCGATGGCCGAGGTGGTCGCCGACCGGCTGCTGGGCGGCCAGGCCGCGATCACCGAGGCCGACCTGGACACCTCCACCAAGCTCAAGCTGCTCGGCGTCGACGTGGCCTCCTTCGGCGACGCGCACGCCGTCACCGAGGGCGCTTTGGAGGTGGTGGTCAACGACCCGGTCGCCGGCAGCTACCAGAAGCTGGTGGTGTCCGACGACGCGCGGACCCTGCTGGGCGGGGTGCTGGTCGGCGACGCCTCCCGTTACGGGGTGCTGCGTCCGCTGGTCGGGCTGCCGCTGCCGGCCGACCCGGTCGCGATGATCAGCCCCGGCGGAGTTGAGCTGGGCGCGGACTCGCTGCCGGACTCCGCCCAGGTCTGCTCGTGCAACGCGGTCACCAAGGGTGCGCTGCGGGCCGCGATCGCCGAGGGCTGCCACGACGTCCCGGCCCTGAAGTCGTGCACCCGGGCCGGTACCAGTTGCGGATCCTGCGTGCCGATGCTCAAGACGCTGCTGGTGGCCGAGGGCGTGGAGGTCTCCAAGGCACTGTGCGAGCATTTCGCGCAGAGTCGCGCGGAGCTGTTCCAGATCGTCGCGAGTACCGGCACCCGGACGTTCTCCGAGCTGGTCACCCGGTTCGGCACCGGCACCGGGTGCGACATCTGCAAGCCGGTGGTGGCCTCCATCCTGGCCTCGACCGGCACGGCGCACCACATCCTGGACGGCGAACAGGCCACCCTGCAGGACACCAACGACCACTTCCTGGCCAACCTGCAACGCAACGGTACGTACTCGGTGGTCCCGAGGGTGCCCGGTGGCGAGATCACCCCGGAGGGGCTGATCGCGATCGGTGAGGTGGCCCGCGACTTCGGGCTCTACACCAAGATCACCGGCGGGCAGCGGATCGACATGTTCGGCGCCCGGGTGGAGCAGCTGCCGGAGATCTGGCGGCGGCTGGTCGACGCCGGCTTCGAGTCCGGGCACGCCTACGGCAAGGCGCTGCGCACGGTGAAGTCCTGTGTGGGCACCGACTGGTGCCGCTACGGCGTGCAGGACTCGGTGGGCATGGCCATCGCGCTGGAGCTGCGCTACCGGGGGCTGCGCGCGCCACACAAGCTGAAGTCCGCGGTCTCCGGCTGTGCCCGGGAGTGCGCCGAGGCCCGCTCCAAGGACTTCGGGATCATCGCCACCGACCACGGCTGGAACCTCTATGTCTGCGGCAACGGCGGGTTCAACCCCCGGCACGCCGACCTGCTGGCCACCGACCTGGACACCGAGTCGCTGGTGCGCACGATCGACCGGTTCCTGATGTTCTACGTGCGCACCGCGGACCGGCTGCAGCGCACCGCGCCGTGGTTGGAGGCCCTCGACGGCGGTCTCGACCACCTCCGCGAGGTGATCATGGAAGACAAGCTGGGCATCTGCGCCGAGCTCGACTCCGGGATGGCCGCGCACGTCGAGGGCTACGCCGACGAGTGGCGCGGGGTGTTGGAGGACCCGGCCAAGCTGGCCCGGTTCGCCTCCTTCGTCAACGCCCCGGATGCCCCCGACCCGACCATCGAGTTCGTCGACCGTCGCGGCCAGAAGGTGCCGGCCGGATACGACCGGGGCAGTCAGCCGGTACAGATCGCCGGACCGAAGCTGGAGGTGGTGTCGTCGTGAGTGCGGCGGTGAACGGGTATCCGGGCGCGGTCCGCTGGGAGTCGGTGTGCCGGCTGGAGCAGCTGCAGCCGGGGCGCGGGGTCGCCGCGCTGCTGGGGGGTCGGCAGGTGGCCCTGTTCCGGCTGAACGGGACCGGTGACGGACCGGACGGCGCTGATGTGGTGCACGCCATCGACAACATCGACCCGTGCAGTGGCGCCGCGGTGCTCTCCCGAGGGATCGTAGGGGATCGCCAGGGCCGGCCGGTCGTCGCGTCGCCGGTGTACAAGCAGGCGTTCTGCCTGGAAACCGGCCGGTGCCTGGACGAGCCGAGCCAGAGGGTCGAGGTGTTCAGCGTGCGCACCATGGACGGCTGGGTGCAGGTCGGGTGGCCGTGATCGCTGTGCAACCCACCCGCGACCCGGTGCCGCCGTTGGCCGGGTTCACCATCGCGGTGACCGCGGCCCGGCGGGCCGACGAGCTGACCGCGCTGCTGGAACGGCGCGGCGCGGTGGTGCTGCACGCGCCGGCGCTGCGCATCGTCCCGCTGCCCGACGACGCCGAACTGGAGGCGGCCACCCGGTCGTTGGTCGCCGCCCCCCCCGATCTTGCGGTGGCCACCACCGGCATCGGGTTCCGCGGCTGGGTGGAGGCGGCCGAGGGCTGGGGGCTGGGCGAGTCGCTGCTGGACGCGTTGCGCAAGGCCACCGTGTTGTGCCGGGGGCCGAAGGCGCGGGGTGCCGTGCGGGCGTCCGGGCTGGTGGACGCCTGGTCACCGCCCTCGGAGTCGTCCGCCGAGGTGCTCGAGCACCTGCTGGAACGCGGGGTCGAGGGCTGCCGGATCGCGGTGCAGCTGCACGGCGAACCGCTGCCCGACATGGTCGAGGCGTTGGAGTGCGCCGGGGCGGAGGTGGTGCAGGTCCCGGTGTACCGCTGGGTGCCCCCGGTCGACATCGCCCCGTTGGACCGGCTGACCGACGCGGTGCTCGCCGGCGGGGTCGACGCGGTGACGTTCACCAGCGCGCCGGCCGCCGCCAGCATGCTGGCCCGGGCAGCGGTGCGCGGGCTGGACGCAAGCCTGGTGGAGGCGCTGCGCCGCTCGGTGCTGGCGGTCTGCGTCGGCCCGGTGACCGCCGCCCCGTTGCAGGCCCACGACATCCCGACCGTGCAACCCAGCCGCTCCCGGCTCGGCGCCATGGTGCGCACCCTGGAGGCCGAGGCGCCGCGGTTGGCCCGCCAGCTTCCGGTGGCCGGGCACTGGTTGGAGCTGCGTGGTCACGCGGTACTGGTGGACGGCGAGCTGCGGGCGGTGCCGCCCACCGGGATGGCGCTGCTGCGGGTGCTGGCCCGGCGCCCCGGCCGGGTGGTCACCCGCGCCGAGCTGCTGCGCGCGTTGCCCGGCGGAGGCGACGACGAGCACGCGGTGGAGATGGCGGTGGCCCGGCTGCGCGCCTCGCTCGGCCGGCCGAGGTTGGTACAGACCGTGGTCAAGCGCGGCTACCGGTTGGCGCTGGACCCCGGCGCCGGGCCGGTACCGGTTGGCGGGCACTGCATGTCCGGGGACGGCCCGTGACCGTCGCACCCGACCCGGCCCCGAGGCCACCACTGGTGCTGGTCGCGCACGGCACCCGGGACGAGGCCGGCACCGCGCTGATCGGCCGGCTGGTCGCCGCGGTCGGCCGGCGCCTTCCCGGGGTCGCGGTGTGCCCGGCGTTCGTCGACGTACGCCCGCCCCGGGTGGCCGACGCGGTGGCCTCGGTGCTGGACACGCTGCCACCCGACGCGGCCGAGGACGTGCCGGTGGTCGTCGTCCCGGCCTTCCTGGCCAGCGGCTACCACGTGCGACACGACCTGCCCGGGCAGCTTGCCGCCGCGGGCCTGGGCTGGCGCACCCTGCTCACCCCCCTGCTCGGACCGGACCCGCTGCTGGTGGCTGCCGCGGACGACCGGCTGCGACGGGCGGGCTGGCGGGCCGGCGACGCCGTGGTCCTGGCCGCGACCGGGTCCCGCGACCCGCACGCCCTGCCGGACGCGTCGGGTGCCGCCGCCCTCCTGGCGGCGCGGCTGGGCACCGACGTCCGGGTCGGGTTCCTGGCCTCCGGGGAGCCGAAGGTGGCCGAGCTGATCGGGTCGGCGCACCGGGCGGGCCGGCGGGTCGCGGTGGCGAGCTGGCTGCTGGCTCCGGGGCTGTTCCAGCGGCGCCTCGCCGACGGTGCCGCCGATGTCGTGGCCGATCCACTGGGCACGCACCCAGGTGTCGTCCGGGCAATCGTGACCCGCTACCGGGAAGCGACGGTGAGTTGCAATTGTGTTCACCTGAAGGTGTCTCCTGGACCGCTAATGTGCCACATGAGCTAACGCCGCCGACCACACCGACGATCACAATGTGGGTGGTCCGGACCATGCGTCCGGGCCGCGCCGGTCGGTCGAACTTGTTGTCGACGCGCGGGGGTTGACGGGGGATGAGCGATGGTCGGGGGCGCGGCTGCGCCCTGCCCGGCTGTGACGTGGAGATCGAGCAGATACCCGGAAGGGCCGCCCGCAAGTACTGTTCGGCGGCTCACCGAGCCAGCGCGCGCCGGCTGCGTCTCGAGCAGTCGTTGCGGCCCGAGGACAGCCTGATCGGATCGAACACCGCCGGCGCCGACTCCGAGTCGTTCTTCGACCAGGTGCTCCGGCAGATCGACCCGGAACCTGCCCGGATCGACCCGCTCGACGGCACCCGCGCCGCGGCCGCCGCCGGTGCGCCCGGTGGGGGGACCGAGGGGCGCGTGTCGGTGCCCCGGCCGCTCGACAGGCGGGCCGCCGGCCGCGCGCCGGTCTTCAGCTCACCGTCGGCCCAGGACGCGGGGTCCGTTCTCGACCGCCGCACGCGGCGGGACGCCGCGCAGCCGGCCCGCCGGCGCGCCGTGGCCGTGCTCGGCGCGTTCGGCATCCTCACCGGTGGCGGCGGCTGGGTGGTCGTCAACCAGCCGGCCGCGCCGCTCGCGCAGCCCGAGCCCCGCGAGCCGGGAGGGATCGACCTCGCTGCCTGGGCCGCCGAGGCGAACAACGCGCTGGCCGAGGTGAACCGCCAGCTCGACATCGTGGCGCAGACCACGCAGATGTGGGACAGCCACCCGCTCTCCCGCCGAGCCGCGCAGCCGCCGAGGGTGGTCACCGAACTGCTCGCCCGCAAGGCACTGCTCGAACAGCAGCGCACCCTGCTGCAGTCCGAGCTGGCGGCGTACCAGTCGCTGAGCACGGTGAGCACAGACGTCGCCGAGTCGCAGCGCGAGTTGGGCAACCTCGACCGCGCGCTGGCGGCGCTCCCGGACGGATGGCAGGCCAGCCCCGAGCAGCAGGCCACACGCGACCGGTTGGTCGCCCAACGTGACACCCTGCTCCGCCGGCGCGAGGCCCGGGAACGTGAGCTGGCCTCCCTGCAGGGCGGGCTGGACGGAACCGCGCGCAGCCCACTGCCCGACACCACAGACCGCACGACCCCGCTGGCCAGCTCGGTGGTCGACCTGACCCAGCCAGCTTCCCCGTCGCCCGACCGGTCGTCGGATCGGGAGCCCGCCGGCGGCCCGCCGTCCGCGCTCGCCCAGCGTGCGCCATTCGGGGCGGGCCGGGAACGCCAGGAGGTGTACAACGCCGCGCCGCCCGCCGGCGACTTCGCCGAGGGCGACCTGGTCGAACCGCGAGGTCGCGCACTCGGCCGTGACGGCGGCCCGCCGGGCCGCGCTCTCGGCCGCGTGGTGGAACCGGTCGAGGAGACCCTGGAGCCGGTCACCGAGCCGGTGCTCCACACCCTGGCGCCTCCGTCGCGCCGGCCCGGCAAACGCCCCGACGATGCGTTGTCCACGGACCTGCCGGTGCTGGACGGGCCGCCGGGCCCGTCCGCCGACGGCGAGGACGAGTTCATCGGCCCGGTCGCTCCGGTGCAGGACGCGTTCGTCGATCCGCCCGGTGCGGCGCAGGACGCGTTCGCCGGTCCCTCCGACGGATCGTTGCCGTCCGAGGGGGCGCTGCCCGCGCGGGAGCGGCCCGACGGTGTGGTCCCGGGGATCGACACCCAGGGCGGGAGTCAGCAGACGGGTTCCGTCGGTCGCAGTCTCCGGGTCGGCAACGTGGAGATCGGCGACGGCATCGTCCGGGCCGGCGACATCGAGGTCGGCGACGGGCGCGTCCGGGTCGGTGACCTGGAGGTCCGTGAGGGCTCGGTGCGGTTGCGTGGCCGGGAGATCGGTCGCCCCCGTGACCGGAAA
Source organism: Pseudonocardia sp. (assembly GCA_029263115.1). GTDB lineage: Bacteria > Actinomycetota > Actinomycetes > Mycobacteriales > Pseudonocardiaceae > Pseudonocardia. The sequence continues at coordinate 6,172 of JAJCYC010000080.1, forward strand.
GCGCTCGATGACGCGGTCGGGTCCGCGGTGCGGGCGGCCGAGGACGCGGCCGCCACGGTCCGCCGATCCGCGGGCGAGACGGCCGCCGGCGCCGGGCCCACGAAGCTCACCGGATCGAGCCCGACCGCTTCGTACGTGACCGAGGCGCGGTCGAATCCGCCCGCTTCGGCGTCGACCTCCGTTGCCGAGGACGGCGGCGCCGGGACCCGCTTCGCCAGCACCGGCGGCGGAACATCGATCGCCGAACGGGCTGTCCGGCGACTCGCCAGCGACGGCGAGGCGCGCTCGAGCCGGTCGTTCGCCTCGTCCGACGACGACCGGCCGTCGCGCGTGGAGCGCCTCAGCCAGCGCGCGGAGAAGAAGACGTCGAAGAACGCGTTCCGCGCGTCGTCGGGCTCGGTCGGCTCGCCCGCCCGGGTACGCGACGCGGACGAGACCGCCCGACCGGAGCGCTCCGCCACACGGCTGCGAGCCAGCCGCGACCACACCGGCGAGCGGGAGGCCCGGGCCGAGGACGTGGGTGGGCGCGTGTCGCGCAAGCTCCGCGAGCGCAAGGCCGACCAGGAGCGGGAAAGCCGCGGCGACGACGGTGACAGCGACGACAGCAGCCGCAACGACAGGGATCGCGGGGACAGGGATCGCGGGGACAGGGGGGATCGCGGGGACAAGGGCGACAAGAAGGACCGCGGCGAGAAGAAGAGCAAGAAGAAGGACAAGGACAGCGGCGACAGCGGCGAGAACGACAGCGGCGGCGGGGACGACTGAGCGTCAGCGCCGAACCCTGCCGTCCACCACGGTCACGCCCTCGGCCCGTAGCCGGGCGGACTGCTCGGCGACCAGATGCTCGGCGCACCGTCCGTCCGCCCGCACCACCCGGTGCCACGGCAGGTCCTGACCGTCCTCGGCGAGCAACCTGCCGATCTGGCGGGCCGACCGCACGCCCGCTCGGGCCGCCACCTCGCCGTAACTGACGACGCTGCCCGGCGGAATCGAGTTGATCACCGCTCGGGCCCGGTCCGCCGTGTCCGGATCCACCACGCGAGGATAGCCGTCGCCGGTGCTGGTCGGGCTAGCCGAGCGTGCCGGTCAGGTCGGCAGCGAGCTCTCCGACCGCTGCCAGCAGGCCGCCGTCGTCGCGGCCGCTCCGGTCGTCGGACGAGGTGTCCCGCCGCCCGTCGACCGAGCCATCATCCCGGTCGGCGTCGTCGGTGTCGTCGGTATCACCCAGGTCCAGATCGTCCCGATCAGTGTCCCGGTCGGCGGGCGGCCGACGCGTCTCGGATCGGGAGGTGGATGCAGGCTTGGTGGCGGCGGCCTGAGCCGTCCTGGTGACCGGGGTCGGGTCGCCGCTCGACGCTCCGCGGCCGGCCACCGGACCGGTCACCTTTCCTCCCGCGTATCCGGGCCCGGCGGATCGGACGGGCGGGACCGTCCCGGGCGGCGCGGCGGGATCGGGGAGCGCGGCGGGGGCGGGGAGGGCCAGGGGATCCGGTAGCGCGGCCGGTTCGGGCGACATCGGTCGCACCGGTTCAACCCCGGATTCGCCGGCCGAGGCCGAGGACTGTGGCGGGGTGGACTCGGATTCCGGAGGTACCACCACGAGCAGGCCGGCGATCAGGAACCCCAGGGTCCCCAGGGTGAGGCATGCGCCGCCGAGCACGAGCCGCCAGTCCGGTCGGAACCGGCCGTGCCGGTCCGCCCCCGGTGGCTCACCGGGCCGGTGTCGACCCATCAGCTCGCCGAGGGTGACCCGGTTACGGTCGCCCGGGACCGGATGATCGTCACCGTCGTGCTGCCGACCCGGATGACGCATCCTGCACCCCCTCCGAGACCTGGTCCGCGACACGAGCGCGGTTGGCCTGCTGTCACTCTTCTTAACCACCTATCGGATGAAGCGGCGACGTGAGTGACGCCGGATGGTTGCCGATATGCGACGAGCAGCCCGTTTTGGGAGACGAACGGCGGGGCCTCAGGAACGAGGTCGGCCACCGTTCCGGGTGCGGGTGTCACGACCGTCGGTGCCACGTGGTTGCATGCCCGACGTGACCCGTCCGGTACTGGTGCGTGCCCCGCGCCGGGGTGCGGCGCCGCTGGTCCGGGATGCCGCCACGGATCGGGTGCTTGCGCACCGGGTGGGGCTGCTGCGGGTGCTCGGCGGGCCCGGCACCGGCAAGACCACGGTGCTGCTCGAGTCGGTCCGTCGCCGGCTGGCGGCCGGGGGCGATCCGGAGCGGTTGCTGATGCTGGTCGGCAGCCGCCGCGCCGCGGGCGAGTTGCGGGAGCGCATCACCGCCGGGATGCGGGCCGGTGCCGGCCCGGGCTTCGGCGGCACGGTCCGCGAACCCCTGGTGCGCACCGTGCACTCGTACGCGTTCGGGCTGCTCCGACTGCACGCGGCGCGGTCCGGAGCCCCGCCGCCGCGGCTGTTGGCCGGTCCGGAGCAGGACGCGGTCGTTCGGGAGCTACTGGCCGGTGAGCTGACCGGCGACGTGCCCGGTTCGGACTGGCCGGACCGGCTGCGGCCGGCGCTCGGTCTGCCGGGCTTCGCTGCCGAGCTGCGTGAGCTGCTCCTGCGGGCGGCCGAGCGGGGCCTCGGACCTGACGACCTCACCGACCTCGGGCTGCGCTCGGAGCTTCCGGAGTGGGTGGCGGCCGGCCGCTTCTTCCGCGCCTACGAGCAGGTCACCCTGCTGCGCGGGTCGGCGGGCAGCGAGGCGCCGCAGGCCACCGCCGCCGCGTTGGACGCGGCCGAGCTGGTTTCGGTCGCGCTCGACGTGCTGGCCGCCGACCCGGAGATGCTGGCCGACGAGCGCCGGCGGATCCGCCACCTGGTGGTCGACGACGCCCAGGACCTGGACCCCCAGCAGATGCGGCTGATCGGGCTGCTCGGCTCGGCGTCGGAGACGTTCCTGCTGGCCGGCGACCCCGATCAGGCGGTGCTCGGGTTCCGGGGCGCCGACTCGACAGTGTTGCGGGCCGCCGACCCGGACGGCGACCGGACCGTCCTGCTCACCCGGGACCACCGGGCCGCCACCGACCTGCGCACCGCCACCGCGCGGTTGGCCCAACGGCTGCCCGGCGCCGGCGCGGCGCGGCGGCGGGACGCCCCGCCCGGCCCGGAGCGCTCCGGGGTGCTGGCGGTGCGGGTGTTCTCCTCGGCGGCCCAGGAAGCGGGCTGGGTCGCCGACCGGCTGCGGCGGGCCCATCTCACCGACGGTGTGCCCTGGTCGGAGATGGCGGTGCTGGTGCGCTCGACGGTCCGTTCGCTGCCGGTGCTGCGCCGGGCGATGCTGGCCGCCGGGGTGCCGATGGGGGTGCCGGCCGACGAGTTGCCGCTGTCCCGCCAGCCCGCGGTCGTGCCGTTCCTGCTGCTGCTGCGGTGCGCCGCCGACCCGGAGCGGATCGATGCGGACGCGGCGGTCGCCCTGCTCAGCTCGCCGCTGGGCGCGGCCGACCCGTTGCGGCTGCGCCGGCTGCGGCGGGGACTGCTGCGCCTGCGGGCGGCCGGCGGGCGGGTCGGCGGCCGGGTGGGCGCCGCCGGGGGAGCAGCCGGCGACGACGCCCAGGACGACGCCGTGTCGGGGGACCCGACCGGCGGTGACCCGACGGGTAGTGACGATTTGCTGGTCGCGGCCCTGCGGTCGGGCGCGGAAGGCGAGGTCGACCCGCTGCCCACGTTGCCGGAACGCGACACCGCCGGTCTGCGCCGGGTGGCGGGTCTACTCGGTATCGCGCGGGCCGGCGCAGGCGAGGGGCTCAGCGCCGAGGAGGTGCTCTGGCGGGTCTGGCAGGCCAGCGGGCTGGCCACCCGGTGGGTGGGGGTGAGCACGCACGCCGGCCCGGCCGGGGCGCAGGCCGACCGCGACCTGGACGCCGTGGTGGCGCTGTTCGAGTCGGCGGCCCGCTACACCGACCGGCTGCCCGGCGGCGGGAGCATCGAGGGGTTCGCCGAGTACGTCGCCGACCAGCGGATCCCGGGCAGCACCCTGGCGCCCCGGGCACCGCAGGGCGAGTCGGTGGCGGTGCTCACCGCGCACGCCGCCCGCGGCCGGGAATGGCGGGTGGTCGCGGTGGCCGGGGCGCAGGAGGGCAGCTGGCCCGATCTGCGACTGCGTGGCACCCTGCTCGGCGTCGAGCGGCTGGTCGACACGGTCGCCGAGGTGGGTACCGCCGGCGGCGACTGGTCCACGTTGTCGCGCACCGCGCCGCTGCTGGCCGAGGAACGCCGGCTGTTCTACCTGGCCTGCACCCGGGCGCGGGACGCCCTGGTGGTGTCCGGGGTGCGGGGCGAGGACGAGCAGCCGTCCCGGTTCCTCGACGAGCTGGACCCGACCCCGCTGTCGGAGAGCGACGGGGTACGGCCGGTGAGCCGCCCGCCCCGGGCGTTGATCCTCGCCGAGCTGGTCGGGGAGCTGCGGCGGGTGGTGTGTGCTCCGGCGGGTCCGGACGACGACCTGCGGCGGCGGCAACGCGCGGTCGCCCAGCTGGCCCGGCTGGCCGAGGCCGGGGTCCCCGGCGCGCATCCGGACAGCTGGTACGGGCTGGCCGACCCGTCCACCGACGACCCGTTGCGCGACCCGGACCAGCCGGCTCCGGTGTCACCGTCGGACGTCGAGAAGATCATGAAGTGTCCGCTGCGCTGGGTGCTGGAGCGGCACGGCGGCGACGACGGGGCCGCGCTGCCCTCGGTCACCGGCACGTTGGTGCACGCGTTGGTGCAGGCCAGCGCCTCCGGGGTGGGCGAGGCCGAGGTGGAGCAGGTCCTGCGGCACGCCTGGGCGGGGGTGGACGCCGGGGCGCCCTGGTTCGACCGTCGTGAGCTGGACCGGGTGCGCGGCATGCTGGCCGCCTTCCGCCGCTGGTTCGCCGACAGCCGCACCGGGCTGACCCAGGTCGCGGTGGAGCACGACATGGAGCTCGCGCTGCCCGCCGGGCCGGAGGGGCCGGCGTTACTGCTGCGCGGGCGGGTCGACCGGCTGGAGGCCGACGCCGAGGGCCGGCCGGTGATCGTCGACGTGAAGACCGGCAAGTCGGCGACCAGCGCCGCCGATGCCGCGGTGCATCCGCAGCTGGCGGTCTACCAGCTGGCCGCCGCGCTCGGCGCGTTCGGCGAGGTGCTGTCCAGCCGGGAGCCCGGCGGTGGTCGGCTGCTGTTCCTGGCCCACCGGGGTGCCGGGGACAAGGCGGCCGAGCGCACCCAGCCCGGCCTGGGGCCCGACGAGCTGGCGGGGTGGCGCCGGGAGCTGCACGCGTGCGCCGAGGCGACCCGCGCTGCGGGGTTCCGGGCCCGGGAGAACCCGGACTGCGGGCGGTGCCCGGTGCGCACCAGCTGCCCGGTCAGCGACGACGGCCGGGCGGTGCCCGGATGACCGCCGACCGGTCGCCGCCGGGCGGGCACCGGACGGATGCCGTGCTGACGGCGGACCGGGCGCCGCTGACCCCGGCCCGGCTGGCGTCCGCGCTAGGTATGCCGCTGCCCACCCCCGAACAGGCAGCGGTGATCACCGCGCCGGTCGAGCCGGCCCTGGTGGTGGCGGGGGCGGGCGCGGGCAAGACCGAGACGATGGCCGCCCGGGTGGTGTGGCTGGTGGCCACCGGCGCGGTGCTGCCCGAACAGGTGCTCGGGCTGACGTTCACCCGCAAGGCCGCCCAGCAGCTGGCCGACCGGGTGCGGTCCCGGCTGCGTCGCCTGGCCGGGTCGGACCTGCTCGACGAGCTCGACCCGACCGGCCGTCGGCGCGCGGCGGTGCTGGCCGGCGACGTCACGGTCGCCACCTACCACGCCTACGCCGGGCGGTTGGTGGCCGAGCACGCGCTGCGGCTGCCCGCCGAGCCCGGCGCCCGGCTGCTCTCGGAGACCGCCGCGTGGCAGCTGGCGCACCGGGTGGTGTCCACCTGGTCGGCCGACCTGGACACCGAGAAGGTGCCCGCCACCATCACCGGCTACCTGCTGAATCTGGCCGGTGAGCTCGGCGAGCACCTGGTCGACCCCGACCAGCTGGCCGCGCACGCGGCGGAGTTCGTCGCGCTGGTCGGGAACGCGCCGAGGGCCAAGGGTCAACGCACGGCGATCAGCGGCGAGCTGCGCAAGATCCTGGACGCCCAGCGGATGCGTGCCACATTGCTGCCGCTGCTGGCCGCGTTCACCGCGCGCAAACGGGCCGAGCGGGCACACGACTTCGCCGACCAGATGAGCATCGCCGCTCGCATCGCCGAGCAGCACCCGGTGGTCGGAGCGGGGGAGCGGGAGCTGTACCGCGCGGTGCTGCTCGACGAGTACCAGGACACCGGGCACGCCCAGCGGGTACTGCTGCGTGCGCTGTTCCGCACCGGTCCGCAGGAGCCGCCGCTGGCCCTGACCGCTGTGGGCGACCCCTGCCAGTCGATCTACGGGTGGCGCGGGGCGAGCGCGGCGAACCTGCCCCGGTTCGGCACCGACTTCCCCCGGCTCGACGCCGACGGGCGCCGGGTGGCCGCCCGCGAGTACGGGCTGCTGACCAGTTTCCGGAATCCGGCCGAGGTCCTGGAGCTGGCCAACGTGGTGTCCGCGCCGCTGCGCGACCCGGCCGGCGGCGGGTCGGTACGGGTCGACGAGCTGCGGCCCCGGCCGGGCGCGCCGGCCGGGACCGTGCGGGTGGCGTTGCACCCGGACGTGGCCGCCGAGTTGAGCTGGGTGGCCGATGCGCTGGCCGACCGGTGGCACGCGAAGGTCGACGCCGGCGCGCCGCCGCCCACGGCCGCGGTCCTGGTCCGCCGCCGCGCCGACATGGCGCCGCTGGCCGCCGCGCTGCGCGGGCGTGGGCTGCCGGTCGAGGTGGTCGGGCGCGGCGGGCTGCTCGCCGAGCCCGAGGTGCGCGACCTGGTCAGCGCGCTGCGGCTGGTGGCCGACCCGCTCGCCGGCACCGCCGCGGTGCGGCTGCTCACCGGTGCCCGGTGGCGGCTGGGTGTGGCCGACCTGGCCGCGCTCTGGCGGCGGGCCAAGGAGCTGGCCCGGCCGCTGGAGGTACCCGCTGCTCGCGCCCCCGCCTCGGGACCTGGGTCGCCGGTGGCCGGGGCGGTGCCGGGCGAGCACGCCGAGCAGGCCGGCCTGGTCGACGCGTTGGACGATCCGGGACCCCGCGAGCGGTACTCCGAGGTCGGCCACCGGCGGATCCGCCGGCTGTCGGCGGAGCTCGACCACCTGCGCGGCCGTGCTGGCGGCGCCGGCACCGCGGGGTGGGCCGGGCTGGCGGACCTGGTCGCCGACGTCGAACGGGCGTTGCTGCTCGACGCGGAGACCGCCGCCCGGCCCGGTCCGGTCGGCCGGGTGCACCTCGACGCGTTCGCCGACGTGGTCGCCGACTTCTCCGCCGGCGCCGAGGTGCCCACGCTGCCCGCGCTGCTGGACTACCTGTCCGCGGCCGAGGACGCCGAGGACGGGCTGAGCCCAGGTGAGGTGGAGGTGGCGACCGACCGGGTGCAGATCCTGACGGTGCACGCCGCGAAGGGGTTGGAGTGGGAACTGGTCGCGGTGCCGCACCTGGTGGACAAGGTGTTTCCCGGGCAGCGCCGCAGCGGAACCTGGCTGACCAACCCGGCCGAGCTGCCGGTGCGGCTGCGCGGCGACGCCCCCGACCTGCCGGAGCTGCTGCTGCCGGTCGACGGCGACCGCAGGCAGATGGTCACCGCGCTGGACGAGCACAAGGACGCCCTGGAGACGCGCCGGCTGGACGAGGAGCGGCGGCTGCTCTACGTGGCGCTGACCCGCGCCGAGCACTGCCTGCTGGTGTCCGGGCACTGGTGGGCCGGCACCGAGAGCCCCCGCGGCCCGTCGCTGTTCCTGGCCGAGGTGGCAGAGGCGGCGGCCCGGCTCGCGCAGGACTCCCCCGGGGTGCTCGTCGAGCACTGGGCGCCGCCCCCAGCGGACGGTGTGCCCAACCCGCTGACCGCCACCCCCCGCGAGGAGAGCTGGCCCGCCGACCCGCTCGGTCATCGCCGCGCCGACGTCGCCCGTGGCGCCGAGCTGGTGCGCGAGGAGCTGCGTCGCCGCCTCCGCGCCGACCCGCACGCGGTCGAACCCACCCAGCTGAGCCTGTTCGAGTCGGCTGTCCCTGCCCCGGGCGGGCACGGGGTCGGGGTGGCGCCGGCCACCGAGGAGGCGGACCAGGAGCCGGCGGCCGGCGAGGCGGTGGACCAGGAGTCGGTGGCGGACCCGGAGGGGGAGGCGGACCCGGAGGGTTGGGCGGCAGATGTGGAAGCCCTGCTGGCCGAGCGCGCGGCGGCCCGGTCCGCCCGGCCCTCGGTGGCCCTGCCCGCCGCGTTGTCGGTGAGCCAGCTGGTCGAGCTCGCCGCCGATCCGGATGCGCTGGCCGCCCGGTTGCGCCGCCCGATGCCTTTCCCACCGAACCCGCACGCCCGCCGGGGGACCGCGTTCCATGCGTGGTTGGAGCAGCGGTTCGGCGCCACCCGCTTGCTCGACCTCGACGAGCTGCCGGGCGCCGGCGACGACGGCGCGGCGCGTGACGACGAGCTGGACGCGTTGCGCCAGGCGTTCCTGGCGTCCGCGTGGGCCGAGCGGCGCCCGATCGAGGTCGAGGTTCCCTTCGAGACCGTGCTCGTCGACGACGGTGGCGATCGGGCCGGTGGCGAGCGCGCCGGGGGCGCCGGGATCACCGTGCGCGGCCGGATGGACGCCGTCTTCGCAGACCCCGACGGTGGGGTGACCGTGGTGGACTGGAAGACCGGAGCGGTACCCGACGAGAGCCGGCTACCGGCGCTGAGCGTGCAGCTGGCCGCCTACCGGCTGGCGTGGGCGGCGCTGTCCGGAACTGAACTGGACAACGTGCGGGCGGCGTTCCACTACGTACGGGCCGATGTCACGCTGCGCCCGGCCGATCTGCTCGACGCCGCCGGGCTGCGCGACCTCCTGCGCCCGGTGCCGGCGGCCGCGGACCGCCCCTGACTCAGCCGATCGCCGGCGCCTGCGCGGGCGGAGCGGAGTTCCGGACCCGCAGAGCCCAGATCACCAGGGGGATCTGCAGCGGGAGCCGGCCGTAGGCGGCAACCCGCTCCCAGAGCGACCGGTCGGACCAGTCCACCGCCATCTTGATGTTCGCCGGGAAGACCGCGATGAACAGCACGGCGGCGAGCAGGGCGCCGAGTCGACGTGTGCGCGGGAAGGCGACCACAGCGGCGGTGGCGATCTCCACGACACCGGAACCGTACGTCCAGGCCCGCGCGTCGCCGGGCAGCAGCTCGGGAACCACGCTGTCGAAGAAGCGGGGGACGACGAAGTGGGCGGCTCCAGCGGCGGCCAGGAAGCCGGCGAGTGCGGTGCCGGCGGTGATTCGACTCATGAGGCAACGGTCTCAGCACCGGCCGCGGCGGCCCGGGGCGACACTCCGTACCTGCCCGGCCGAGGGTTCCTGGCCGCCACCGCATGGGTCAGCCGGTGTTTCGCCGCCCGCCGCCGGCGGTGGGGTGACCCGGCGGCCACGGCCTGCGTGGCGCTGGGCCGGCCGGAGCTGGGCCGCCCGGCGCGGACACTCGGTAGCGCGGTCCGGCTGGGCCGGTCCGCTCGAGCTGCCCGGCGACGGGATCGCGTGCCGCCCCGGCCCGGTGGGCGAACCGGGCGGACGGATGGCGATCGAGGCAGGCGGCGACCTGGTCGCGCCGGGCGTACTGGGCGGCGATGTCGGCGACCACCCCGGACCAGGCGCCGCACCGGGCCGGCGCCGCGACGAGTTCCTCGAGCAGGGCCACCGGGACGTGGATCTCCACCAGTCCGCCGCGCCGGCGGGTGGCCGGGGGTGCCTCCGACCCGGGCCGCCGCCGGATCGGTCCGGCGAGCACGAGACGGCCGGCGGCATCGGTGACCGCGAATCGCCAGACGGTGCCCCGATGCTGGGCGGCGATCAGTCCTCGGGCCACCTCGCTGGGCACCGGGACGCGCCCGGCGATCGTCCCGGGGCGGTCCTCCAGCCCCATCACGGTGGCCAGGCCGACCCGGATCCGGACCCCGCCCGGCGCACCGGGATCGCCGCTACCGGGGGATGGCGCCGGCCGGGGCACCACGCTCGCAAGCGGGGCCGGGGAATCGTGCGTGGCCGGAGCGTCGCGGAGCGCCGCCGCGGCGGGCCGTGGGCCGGGAAGGGGAGCCGCAGGGCTGGGGGACATCGGACCGATGTGCATGAATCGAACGTACGTGCGAACCCCGACAGCTTCTGGTCGCCGACGGGTCAGGGAGGGCCCGATTCACTCGATCGGGTCCACTTCGGTCGACCGCTCCGCAGGGTGGTCGGCCGGTGGTTCCCAGGCAGGTCCCGGTGCCGGAGGACGCCGCGGCGGGCCCGCTGGCCCGACGGAATGGCCGCGAGGATCGCGCTGCTCGGCTACGCCGGTCATGGCCGCACGACTCCAGCCGGGTCGGCGCCGGATCGGCGACACGCCGCATCTACGCTCTGCGCCGTGGCCCTACGTTCGACCGTCCTGGACCAGTCCACGGCCGCCGTGATCTGGATGCCGACCAAGGGCCTCAGCCCACTGGGCGCGATCCTCACCCGGCTCTCGATCGCGTTGTTCGCGCTGTGCGCCACCGCGGCCGTGGTCTACCTGGGGCGGGACGGCTACCGCGACGCCAACGAGGACGGCATCTCGCTGCTCGACGCGTTCTACTACGCCACCGTCTCGCTGTCCACGACCGGCTACGGGGACATCTCCCCGGCTTCGGACTCAGCGCGGTTGCTGACCACCCTGTTGGTGACGCCGTTGCGGCTGCTGTTCCTGATCGTCCTGGTCGGGACCACGATCGAGCTGCTGACCGAGCGTTCCCGGCAGGCAATCAAGATCCGACGTTGGAGGTCACGGGTGCGCGACCACGTGGTGGTGGTGGGCTACGGCACGAAGGGCGCGGCCGCCGTGGCCACCATGCTCGGAGACGGGCTGGACCCGGGCACGGTGGTGGTGGTGGACTCCGACCCCGAGCGACTGCAGCTGGCCGCCTCGCGTGGGCTGGTTACCATCGGCGGCAGCGGCACCCGCTCGGAGGTGCTGCGGCTGGCCGGGGTCGAGCGGGCGTCGGCGGTGGTGGTGGCCCCGGCCCGAGACGACACCGCTGTGCTGGTCACGTTGACCGCCCGGGAGCTGGCCCCGACGGCGACGATCGTGGCGGCCGTGCGCGAGGCGGAGAACGTGCACCTGCTCCGCCAGTCGGGGGCGGACTCGGTGGTGGTGTCCTCGGAGACGGCGGGACGGTTGCTCGGCATGGCCACCACCACGCCGTCGGTGGTCAACATCATCGAGGACCTGATCACTCCGGACGCCGGGTTCTCCATCACCGAGCGCGACGTCGAGCACTCCGAGGTGGGGGGATCGCCGAGGCACCTGGCGGACATCGTGCTCGCCGTGGTCCGGGGCCCCGACCTGCACCGGGTGGACGCGCCCGCCGTCGACGCGCTCGAGCCCGGTGACCGGCTGCTCTACGTCAAGAAGGTGTCCCCGCCGGGGGAGCCTGCGGAAGCGTATACGCTCCGCCCCTGAGCCCGGTCGAGACTTCCACATCCACCGAGGCGGCCCGGGACGGTTGCTGGCGCGGCCGCGCGGAAGCTGAGACCCTGATCACCATGGGAAGCCCACCGCCACCGGACGGCCAACCGGGACCGGACCAGTCCGGTCAGTACCCGGCTCCGTCGTACCCGCCCCCCGGCTACCCCCCACCGGGCTACCCCCCACCGGGCTACCCCCCGCCGGGCTATCCGCAGCAGGGCTATCCGCAGCAGGGTTACCCCGGCCAGGGCTACCCCGAGCAGGGGTACCCGGGGCAATCGCCCGGGTACCCGCAGGGTCCGCCACCCGGCTACGCGCAGAGCCCGCCGGCCGGTTACCCGCAGCAGGGACATCCGCAGGGGTCGGCGGGCTATCCGCAGCCCGGATACCCGCAGGGCCCCGGATACCCGCCCCCCGGCTACGGCTATCCGCACGGCTATCCGCAGGGCTATCCGCCGGCCGACCCCACTGCCGTGGTCGGCGCCCGGGTCGGGCAGTACATCCTCGACGTGCTGCTGATCGCCGTGCCGTTCTTCCTGCTCTACATGGTGGCCATGGCGGCGTTCTTCGGGCTCGCCTCGAGCGCCGCCGACCCGGAGACCCTGGGTGGTGCGGTGTCCGGGGTCGTCGGCCTGATGTGGCTGGCCGGGATCGCCGCCGGTTGGTTCGTCGCCGCCTGGTGGCCGCACAAGCACGGTGGCCAGACCCCGGGCATGAAGTGGCTGAAGCTGAAGGTCATCGATGAGCAGGGCGCGGTGCCGACGCTCGGCGCGCTGTCGATCCGGTGGGTGCTGCTGATCGTGGACGGATTCTTTGTCGGACTGGTCGGGCTGATCGTGATGTCGACGAACCCGCGTCACCAGCGGGTCGGGGACATGGTGGCCAAGACCTACGTGGTTCGGGTGGGCTGAGGACCGGCCGCGGTCGGCGGCTCGAACGGCAGCTCGAACGGCAGCTCGAACGGCAGCGTCAGCTCGAACACCGATTCCTCGGTGCAACGCAGCTCGCCGCCGTGCGCGCGGGCGATGCCGCGCGCGATGGCGAGCCCGAGCCCGGCGCCACCGGCACCGCTGCCGGGCAGGCCGGAGTCGCGGGCCCGGGCCTGGTCCAGCCGGACCAGCCGGTCGAAGATCCGCTCGCGGTCGGCCGCCGGTACCCCCGGGCCGGTGTCGGACACCCGTACCCGGGCGGCGCCGCCCGTCGCCCCGGCCGCCCCGCCCGTCACCTGGTCGACCGTCACGCTCACCTCGCCACCATCCGGGGTGTGCCGGCGGGCATTGTCCAGCAGGTTGGCCAGCACCTGGGCCAGCCGGCCGGGGTCGGCGGACACGGTGACCGGCTCTCCGGCGACCGTGACCCGCAACGTCGGGGCGAGCAGCCGGGTGCGTTCCGCCTCCGACTCGGCCAGCGCGCGCAGCGCCACCGGCTCGTGGTGCAGCGCCAGTCCGGCGTCGATCCGGGCCATCGCCAGCAGGTCCTCGACCAGCGAGCCGGCTCGCGCGGCCTCCCGGATGAGCAGCAGTTGCATCCGGTCGCGGGACTCGCCGTCCAGCCGGCTGCTCAGGCTGGCCTCGGCGACCGCGCGCAGCCCGGCGATCGGGGTCCGCAGCTCGTGCGCGGCGTCCGCGACGAACCGTCGGGTACGCGCCGCCGACTCCCGGGCCTGTGTCTCGGCGTGCCGGGCCTGGCGTTCGGCACCCTCCAGCGCATCCAGCATGTCGTCGAAGGCGGCCGCCGTGCGCCCGAGCTCGGTGTCGGTCCGGGTCGGGGCCAGCCGGCGGCCCCGGTCACCGCCGGCGATCGAGCGGGCCAGCCCGGTCATCGCGTCCAGCGGTCCGAGGGCCAGCCTGGTGGTGGCCAGCAGCGCGATGCCGGCCACCCCCAACCCGGCCACCCCGAGCAGGGCCAGCAGCCGGGCCAGCCGCCGCTGCACCACGCTCAGCTCGTCGGCGTCGGCGATCAGGGTCAGCCGCGACCCGTCGGCGAGCGTACGCCGCAGCACCGGACCGCTCGGTCGCCCCGGACGGCCGAACCGCGGTCCCGCATCGGGTGGCCCCGGCATGTCCGGTCCGGACACGTCTGCTCCAGGTGCGTTCCGCGCGGGGTCGAACGGCCGGCCCAGCTTGGGATCGGGAGGTGTCATCGGGCCGCGCTCGCCCGCTTCGTCGGCTTCGTCGGCGTCGGCCGGGAACCGGCTGCCGCGCACCCGCCCGTCCGGCCCGACCAGCCGCACCCGCACGGACGGACTGGTCAGCCGCTCCACCAGCCCGTCGGCCCCGACGCCCTGCGCGCTCAGCTGATCAGCCAGCGCGGACCGCTCGGCGAGCCGGGCCTCCAGGTCCGACCGGGAGCCGATCCCGACGAACACCTCGGCCAGCACGCTGACCAGCACGAGCACCACCCCGAGCACGGCGAGGCTGTAGAGCACCACCCGCCGCCGCAACGACACGGTGCGCAGCCGGGCACCGGAGTCGGCCGCGTCCGCCCGGCTCATCTCGGCGGTCCGTCGACCCGCAGCACGTAACCCAGTCCGCGCACGGTGTGCAGCAGCTTCGGGTCGCCGAGCTTGCGGCGCAGCGCGGAGATGTGCACCTCCACCAGGTTCGGGTCGAAATCCTGATAACCCCAGACCGAGGTGAGCAGCTGCGCCTTGCTCAACACCCGACCGCGGTGCGCGGCGAGTTGCTCCAGCAACCGGCGCTCGGTCGCGGTCAGCTCGATCGGGCGCCCGGCGCGCAGCACGGTGCCCGCCGCGGCGTCCAGCACCAGGTCACCCACCTGGACCACCGACGGCGTTCGACCCAGCCGGCGTAGCACCGCGGTCACCCGGGCCACCAGTTCGGCCAGCACGAATGGCTTGACCAGGTAATCATCGGCACCGCCGTGCAACCCGCGCAGCCGGTCGTCGATGCCGTCGCGGGCGGTGAGCAGCAGCACCCCGGCGTCGCTGTGCCGGCGCACCACGTCCAGCAGCGCGAACCCGTCGCGGCCGGGCAGCATCACGTCCAGCACCACCAGGTCGGGGCGGAAGGTGGCCAGGTCGCGCTCCACATCACGCCCGCAGGCCCGACCGGTGACCTCGAACCCCGCATCGGCGAGCCCGGTCAGCACGGCGGCCAGGATCGCCTCGGCGTCCTCCACCACCAGCACCCGGGCCTGTTCGCGCACCCGCCCATTCTGCGCCGCCGACGGCCGCCGCCCCGGCCGGGATCCGCTGAAGATCGGCTGAAGCTTGCCGCCGGGGACCGGTATCCGCGGGAGTTCTTCAGCTTCGGCGAGCACCGTCGTCTCCAGGGGACGGGTACGGACCGTCCCACGAAAGGGAGTGGACATGACGACACCGGAACCCCCGGAAAGCCCCGGAGATCGCCCGGCCCAGCCCGCGCCGCCCGGCGCCCGGGGCGACGACCAACCGACCGCCCGGTTTACCCAGCCGGCCCAGCCGCCGGCCGGCCGCGGTTCGCGCTGGACGCCTCGTCGACGGTGGCTGGCGGCCGGGGTGGGAGTGCTGGTCCTGGTCGTGGTCGGCGCCGCGCTGTTCGGCATCGCCCGCCACCGTGACGGTGACGGCAGGTGGGGCGAGCGGCACTGGGGCGAGGGACGCGGCTCGGACCGGGTGGCGTTCCAGGACGGGTTCGAGGAGGACGGCCTGTTGTTCGGCGGAGGACCAGTGGGACACATGGGGCCCGGTGAGCCCGGGACGGGGCCCGGCGGTCCGCGCGGGGATGGCGGGGACGGCTCCGGCCGGCACGGCGGTCCGCGCGGGTTGGCGAACACCGCCGCGATCACCGGCTCGGTGGTGTCGGTGGCCCCGGACAACCTGGTGGTCGCCGCCGACGGCGCCGGCCAGGTGACCATCCCGACCAACGACCGCACCCGGGTGCGCGGCGCCGGCAACGGCCTGACCGGCCTGCAGCCCGGGCAGCGGGTCGTGGTGCGGGTCGGTGGCGACGGGTCGGCGGTGGCCGTGCTGGTGCCGGTGGCGCGGGCCGCCGGGACGATCACCGCGCTGGACGGCGACCGGGCCACCCTGGTGCGGCCGAACGGGTTGACCGAGGTGATCGACATCGTCGCGGTCAACCCGAAGCCGACGGTCGGGGACCTCGTCGCGGTCAGCGGCGCGCCGGCGGAGAACGGTGGCGTGTTGAAGGCCGACCAGCTGCGGGTCCTGCCCAAGGCGAGCTGAGACTCGACGTGCGACCCGAGGGTCGCGCACCGTCACCCGTCGAAGGCATTACCGTCCGGTGACGCGCGGCACCGGGCTGTGGCCCGCGCGCCGCCGCGGCTGAGAGGTCAGGAGGTTAGGGTCGTCAGGTGTCCGTCATACCTGCCCGAGCTTCGAGCGCCACCGCACCGAGCACCACCGACCTGCCCGCACTGCACCGACTGACCTTGCCGAACGGTCTGCGGGTGCTGCTCGCGCCCGACCCGAGCACCCCGGTGGTGGCGGTGTCGGTGCACGTCGACGTGGGCTTCCGGTCCGAGCCCGAGGGGCGCACCGGGTTCGCGCACCTGTTCGAGCACCTGATGTTCCAGGGCAGCGAGAGCCTGGAGAAGCTGGCCCACTTCCGGCACGTGCAGGGCTCCGGCGGGGTGTTCAACGGCTCCACCCACCCGGACTACACCGACTACTTCGAGGTGCTGCCCTCGGCCGCGCTGGAGCGGGCGCTGTTCCTGGAGGCCGACCGGCTGCGCGCCCCGATGCTGACCGAGGAGAACCTGCGCAACCAGGTAGACGTGGTCAAGGAGGAGATCCGGCTCAACGTGCTGAGCCGGCCCTACGGCGGGTTCCCGTGGATCCTGCTGCCCCCGGTGCTCTACGACACGTTCCCCAACGCGCACAACGGCTACGGTGACTTCTCCGAGCTGGAGCAGGCCGGCCTGGACGACGCCGCCGCGTTCTTCGACGCCTACTACGCCCCGGGCAACGCGGTGCTCACCGTGGCCGGCGACCTCGACATCGAGGCGACCACCCGGCTGGTGGAGAAGCACTTTGGCGACATCCCGGCCCGGGCCACCCCGGCCCGGCCGTCGTTCGCCGAGCCGATCCCGACGGTTGAGCGCAGCCGGACCGTGCCCGACGCGCACGCTCCGATGCCGGCCCTGGCGCTGGGCTACCGGCTGCCCGACCCGTCGCGCGACCTCGACGGCTACCTGGCGCACACCCTGCTGGGCTCGGTGCTGACCGACGGCGAGGCGGCGCGGCTGCAGCAGCGGCTGGTCTACGGCGACGGAATCGTCACGGATGTATCGGCCGGCTGCGGGCTGTTCGGCTCGCCGCTGGATGCCCGCGACCCGGACACGTTCACCGTCACCGCCGTGCACCCGGCCGGCGTCGAGGCGGCCCAGGTGATCCGGGCGGTGGACGAGGAGCTGGACCGGTTGGCCGGCGTCGGGCCGGACGGCGCCGAGCTGTCCCGGATCGCCGCTCGCTGGGCGTCCTCGCTCTACCACGAGCACGACCGGGTGATGAGTCGAACGCTGGCCCTGGGGTCTCGCGAGCTGCTCTACGGCCGGGCCGAACTGGCCGTGGAGCTGCCGCGTCGGCTGGCGGAGATCACCCCGGCCCAGGTGGCGCGGGCCGCCGCGACCCTGCGAGACCAGGGCCGCGCGGTGCTGGTCGTCGAGCCCGGCACCGGTGAGGACCCGAACCCGGACGCGAACGAGGAGCAGCAGTGACCGCCACCGCCATCCGGACCCACCGGGACGCCGCGCAGATCGGGCGCACCGAGACCGGTCCCCGGCCGCTGCCGCCGCTCGGCTCTGCCCGGGCGGCCGCCGAGCTCGAACTGGTGGAGCGCACCCTGCCCTCCGGGCTGCGGGTGATCGCGGTCGCCCGGCGCACCGTGCCGACGGTGGAGCTGCGGCTGCGCATCCCGTTCGCCGGCGAGGAGGACACCCGCGCCGCCCGCGCGGAGATGCTGGCCTCCACGCTGCTGTCCGGCACCGCCCGGCGCGACCGGGTGGCCATCGACGACGAGCTGGCCGCGATCGGCGGGGAGCTGGGCGCCGGGGTCGACCCGGAGCGGCTGCTGATCTCCGGCAGCGGGCTGGCCGCCGGACTGCCCACGCTGCTGGACGTGCTGGCCGACCTGCTCGTCGCGGCCGGATACCCGGACGCGGAGTTCGGCCGCGAGCGGGAGCGGCTGGTCGAGCGGATCGCGGTGGCCCGGTCGCAGCCTCGCACGGTGGCCAGGGAGGCGCTGCAGCGGCGCCGCTACGGCAACCACCCGGTCACCCGGGAGCTGCCCGACGCTTCAGATGTGACAGCTGTCACGTCCGGCGACGTGCGGCAGCTGCACGCGACGGCGGTGCTGCCGGCCGGTTCGACCCTGGTCCTGGTCGGCGACGTCGACCCGGAGCGGGCGATCACGCTGGTCGGCGAGGCACTCGGTGGCTGGTCACCGCCCGGCACCGCAAGCGAGCTGCCCCCGCTGCCCGCGCTCACCGGGCGCGACCTGCTGCTGGTGCACCGCCCGGGCGCGGTGCAGTCGCAGCTGCGCCTGTCCGCCGGGGCGGTGGGCCGCACCGACCCGCGTTACCCGGCGCTGCAGCTGGCCAACCTGGTGCTCGGCGGTTACTTCTCCTCACGGCTGGTGGAGAACCTGCGCGAGGACAAGGGCTACACCTACTCGGCCTACTCGCTGATGGAGTTCAGCCCTTCCGGGGCGGCGTTGCTGGTGGAGACCGACGTGACCACCGACGTGACGGCCGCGGCCGTGTTGGAGACGCGCTACGAGCTGGCCCGGTTGTCCGCCGTGCCACCCACCGCCGCCGAACTGGACTCGGCGCGCAACTACGCGATCGGCTCGCTGCTGATCTCGCTGGACAGCCAACCCGGGCTCGCCTCGATGCTGTCCGCGCTGGCCGGGGTGGGGCTGAACGAGGCGTGGCTGCGCGGGCACCCGGCCCGGCTGGCGGCGGTCACCCCTGAACAGGTGGCGGATGCCGCAGCCGAGTTCTTCACCCCGACCGCGTTCACCGGGGTGGTGGTCGGTGACGCGGACGTGGTGGGGTCCCGGTTGCGGGCGCTCGGCGGGATCGAGCTGCCGTGAGTCCGTTCGGTCGCGCGGGCGGCCCGATGACGTTCGAGCTGGTGGACCCGCCCCGGCTGTCCCGCTCGACGGTCGACCGCGCCGAGCCGCTGCGCACCGACACCGCCCGGCTGGCCGAGGGCTGGTCGAAGGCCCGGATGCTGGTCGTCGACGAGCAGGGCCGCTGCCCGGTCCGGCCGGGTGCCGGGGCCGAGTACGAGGTCGTGACCAGGCCGGCCGTCGAGTTCGGCGCCGCCACGCCGCCGGAGGCCGTGCTGCTGGGCGAGCACGAGGGCGTCGCCTACTGGACGGTGCGCGGGCGGCCGTCGCTGGTCGCCGAGAGTAGCGCCAGCGGAACGAGCATCGGCACGGCCGACGATCCGTCACCGAGAGTAGCGCTAGCGGAACGAGCATCGGTGCAGTGGCGGGACCTGCGCGCCCGGGGCGGCGACCTGGACGCCACCAGCGCCGGACTGGTGACCACCGCGGTCGCCGCGCTGTCCTGGCACGACGGCGCCGGGCACTGCGCCAACTGCGGCGCCGCCACCGAGCGGCGCAACGCCGGGTGGATGCGGCACTGCCCGAGCTGCGGCCGCGAGGAGTACCCGCGCACCGACCCGGCGGTGATCTGCCTGGTGCACGACGGCGGCACCGGCGGATCGGCGAAGGTGCTGCTGGCCCGCCAGCCGGTGTGGCCGCCGGGGCGCTACTCGGTGCTGGCCGGGTTCGTCGAGGCCGGCGAGTCCCTGGAGGCGTGCGTGCGCCGGGAGGTCGAGGAGGAGGTCGGGCTGGTGGTGTCCGATGTCCGGTACCTGGGCAGCCAGGCCTGGCCGTTCCCGAGGTCGCTGATGATCGGCTTCTCGGCGGTGGCCGACGCGGACGCCCCGGTGCACCCGGCCGACGGCGAGATCGCCGAGGCGTTCTGGGTCACCCGCGACGAGCTGCGCGCCGGCCTCACCGATGGCGACTGGGGTGCCCGGCACGGCGAGCTGTTGCTGCCTCCGGCGGTGTCGATCGCCCGTACCATGCTCGATGCCTGGGCCGTGGCCGACCGGGGCGATGACTCGTCCGGTGAGTGACCCAGTCGATCTTGATCACGCTGAGTAGCTGAACTGCGGCTAAAGACAGCTCACTCGAGCTGTGTAAGCCGTGATCGGTTTCGCCGGGCCCGCCGGTTGGGCACCCTAGGTGTCATGGCTCAGACTTCGAACACCGTGGCCGAGCTCGTCGAGGCGACCCGCCGGAGCGGAGACTGGCTCGACCTCCGCTCGCCGGAGAACGATGCGCCGGACACCGACGGGCGCTATCTGCGGTCGCTACGCGAGGTGGCCACCGGGGGTGCCCCCGAACCCGAGGTGATCGCTGCGGTCAAGCGGGCCCGCGCGGCCGGCTGGAGCTGGACGCCCATCGCCATCGTCCTGGACTCCAGCCGCGACGAGGCCATCCGCCGGTTCAGCCGGGCGGTCGGCCACCCGTGCACCCGCCGTGCCGGGCCGCCCCGGGTGACCTCGATGCCCGGAACCGGCGTCTCCTAGAGCCTCGGGTCGACCGGCTCGGCCCCCAGCGCGAGCACGCCGGCCGCCCGCGCTGTCAGGCGGCGAGCGTGGACCGTACCTGCCGGAACGACGGGTTGGTCGCCGTGCTGCCGTCCGGGAACATCACCGTGGGCACGGTCTGGTTGCCGCCGTTCACCTGCTGTACGAATGCTGCGGCCTCCGGGTCGCGGTCGATGTCGATCTCCCGGTAGGCGATGCCGGCCTCGTCGAGTTGCAGCTTCAGCCGACGGCAGTAGCCGCACCAGGTCGTCGAGTACACGGTCAGTTCGCTCATGCCCGCTACAACGACCCGGCGGCCCGCCTGCTTCCGCGCCCGGCGACCCGCGGGTGGTGACCCGGGTCACGGCGGAGCCTTCCCGGCACGTGCGCGGCGTGGATGTCGTGCTCGGTTGGCAGAATGACCGGGTGCGGGAACCGACCACCGAGCTGGACGACGAGCAGCGCGCTGCGGTCACCGCCCCGCGCGGGCCGGTGTGCGTGCTGGCCGGCGCAGGCACCGGGAAGACCCGCACGATCACCCGGCGGATCGCGCATCTGGTGCAGGCCGGGCACGTCGCTCCCGGGCAGGTGCTCGCGGTCACCTTCACCGCCCGGGCGGCCGGCGAGCTGCGCACCCGACTGCGGGTGCTGGGAGTGGGTGGTGTCCAGGCCCGTACGTTCCATGCTGCGGCCCTGCGCCAGCTGCGCTACTTCTGGCCGAGGGTGGTCGGCGACCAGCAGTGGGAGCTGCTGGAACACAAGGTGCGCGCGGTGGGTCAGGCCGCGCACCGGGTCGGCGCGGACACCAACTCGGAGTCGTTGCGCGACCTGGCCGGCGAGATCGAGTGGGCCAAGTCCAGCCTGATCGCCCCGGCGGACTACCCGCGCGAGGTGGCCCGGTTGCGCCGGGAGACGCCGGCCGCGGCCGAGCTGGTGGCAGCGGTCTACACCGGCTACGAGGAGCTCAAGACGACGAGCCGGCTGCTGGATTTCGACGACCTGCTGCTGCACACCGCGGCCGCGCTGGAGACGAACGCGGAGGTCGCCCACGAGTTCCATGAGCGTTACCGCTGCTTCGTGGTGGACGAGTACCAGGACGTCACGCCGCTGCAGCAACGGCTGCTGGACGCCTGGCTGGGCCGGCGCGACGACCTCACCGTGGTCGGCGACGCCAACCAGACGATCTACACCTTCGCCGGCGCGACGCCGCGCTACCTGCTCGACTTCTCCCGCCGGTTCCCCGAGGCGGCGGTGGTGCGGCTGCAGCGCGACTACCGCTCCACCCCGCAGGTGGTGTCCTGCGCGAACAAGGTGATCTCCGCTGCCCGCGGCCAATCGGCGGGCACCCGGCTGAAGCTGGTCGGGCAGCTCGCCGGGGGACCGGAGCCGACCTACCGCGAGTACGACGACGAACCCGCGGAAGCAAGCGCGGTGGCGGGCGCCATCAGGCGGATGATCGCCGACGGCACCCCGGCCAGCGAGATCGCGGTGCTGTTCCGGGTGAACGCGCAGTCCGAGGTCTACGAGCGGACGCTGGACGAGGTCGGGGTGGCCTTCCAGGTACGCGGCGGGGAGCGGTTCTTCAGCCGCCAGGAGGTGCGCCAGGCGATGCTCGCGCTACGCGCCGCCGCATCGGGCGGGGCCGCGCACGAGCTGGTCGACTCCGTCCGGGAGGCGCTGGCGCCGCTGGGGCTGACCGCCGAGCCGGCTGCCGGCACTGCGGGCCGGCAGCGGTGGGAGTCGCTGCGCGCGCTCGTCGGGTTGGCCGAGGAGCTGCGCGAGGTCGATCCCGCCGCCGACCTGGCCCGGTTCGCCGCCGAGCTGGCAACCCGGGCGGAGGCGTCGCACCCGCCGACCGTGCAGGGCGTCACGCTCGCCTCGCTGCACGCGGCCAAGGGCCTGGAGTGGGACGTGGTGTTCCTGGTCGGCCTGGTCGACGGCACCCTGCCGATCCAGCACGCGGACGGTGACGACGCCAAGATCGAAGAGGAACGCCGGCTGCTCTACGTCGGCGTCACCCGCGCCCGGCGGCAGCTGGCGCTGTCCTGGGCGTTGTCCCGCGCGGCGGGCGGGCGCAAGCACCGGCGGCGCAGCCGGTTTCTGTACGGGCTGATCCCGGACGACCATCCGGCGGCGCGGGTGCCCGCCGGTCGCGGCGGGGTCAAGCCGCGCTGTCGGGTGTGCGGTTCGCCGCTGCTCGGGGTCGACGCGCTGAAACTGCGGCGCTGCCCGGACTGCCCGGCCGATCTCGACGTCGAACTACTCGAACGGCTGAGGTCCTGGCGCAGCGCCACCGCGAAGCAGCAGCAGGTGCCCACCTATGTGGTGTTCACCGATGCCACCCTCACCGCCATCGCCGAGCACCGCCCGGCCGACGCCGCCGCGCTGGTCGACATCCCCGGGATCGGCGCCCGCAAGCTCGACCGGTACGGCCCCGACGTGCTCGCGCTGGTCGCGGCCCCGCCCGACTGACCCGCCGGGTCGCCGAAGCCGGCTGCGGCGCCGGCCCGGTGTGCACTGATCGGGTGATCTCGGAAACTCGCTTGCCCGGCAACAAGCGGCCTTCTAGTGTCATCAGCGTCCGGGTGGAACCACCCGGTGACGGGTTTCCGACGCGGTGTCGGCGCGGAGTCCGCGCACGACGAGACCGGAAGGGGGTGGACCGAATGACGATCATCGCGATCAATGGCGGCATCGGCCACCCGGTTCCCGGTAGCCCGGAACTCGGGTTCCTCGCGTGGCGAGTGCGGCCGGCGCAGGGGCCGAAGTCCGTCCTCAGTGGCCCGTTCGCGACCGATTACCCGATGACCAAGCACCCATACGTGTCCGCGTCGGAGCGATGCCCTTGACCTGTCAAGGATGCTCAGTCGGTTCTTCTCCGAAGGCCGCGGACCCGTATACGGGACCGCGGCCTTTGTGTTTGTCCGGTCCGTTCCCTCGCTGGAGATCCCAGCGCAGATCCACCATCCGCACACGAATCCAGGAGGTAATCACCGTGTTCGTGCGGAACGTTCCGTGGGAAGGCGGAGCGCTGTCATCGAGACCGGACGGCGACCCCGTTGCCGGCCTCGGTGGGTTGCTCGACGTGGCACCCCGCGCCGGGTCAGCTCTGCCCTGCCGTGAGGCACAGGACGCCGACCTGTGGTTCGCCGACTCGCCGGTGGACCTGGAGGAGGCCAAGTCGCTCTGCGGCGGCTGTCCGGTCCGGGCCGAGTGCCTGGCCGGAGCGCTGCGTCGGGGCGAGCCCTGGGGCGTCTGGGGCGGCGAGATCTTCGAGCGGGGCAGCGTGATCGCGCGTAAGCGCCCCCGTGGCCGCCCGAGCAGGGCCGCGCTGGAGCGCGACCGTGAGCTGGCGGCCGCCGGAGCCCCGCTGTAGGTCCACCCGTCCGACCCGTCGCTACCGAAGGGAGCACACGTGCTGATCACCACCCAGCTGATCACCACCGAGCTGACCGACGCCCGGCTGATCGCCACCGAACTGATCGAGACCGAGGGACGGCTGAGCCGACCCAGGCAAGGGGGAGCGGGGATGTTGCGGCACGAGGAGCTGGTCCGGGCCCGATTACGGGAGTACGAGCGCGAGGCCCGACATCGTCGGCTGGTCCGTCGGGCGACCGCTGGCCGGCGTTGGAGTTGGCTTGCCCGGTTCGCCGCCGAGCGGGCCGTGCGGGCTCGGCGAGCGGCGTGACCACCGACCCTGGACGACCCGGCCCGGATCAGGCCGGGTCGTCCAGGGCGAGGTCGTCCAGGATCGGGCCGTCCAGGATCGAGGGCTGCCACTGACCGACGATGCCGCGCAGCGGTACCTCGGCGCCCAGCTGGCAGAGCACCGCGAGGCTGCCGAAGGTCACCCGGTGGATCAGCAGGTGCTCGGGCGGCAGGTTCAGTGCCCGTCCGGTGCGGAAGTCCGGACTGCGCAGATCGCCGACCCGTTCGGCCTGACTCTGCAGCCACTCCCGGCTGAACTGGAACCGCTCCGTGCGCAGCGGCTCGACGAACGGCGCCAGGTAGGCCAGCACGTCCTCGGGGTCGAGTTGCAGGCCGGGCCGGATGAAGCCCTCGACCCGCAGCCGTTCGACCAGCTCGCGGGACTGCCCGCGCAGCGCCATCGCGGTCATGTCCTCGAGTACCCGCGGGGTGCCGTCGGGCAGCCGGGCCACCGCTCCGAAGTCGATCACGATCAGCCGCCCGTCCGGGGCCAGCTGGAAGTTGCCCGGGTGCGGGTCGGCGTGCAGCAGCCCGGCCCGGGGGGGCGCCGCGTAGTGGAACTCGGCGAGCAGCCGGCCCACCTCGTCGCGGGTGGCCTGGTCGCCGTCGCGGATGACCGCGGACAGCGGGGTACCGGTGACCCATTCGCTGACGATCGTCTTCGGTGCCGACGCGACCACGCGGGGGATCAGGATCTCCGGGTCGTCGGCGAACGCCTTGGCGAAGGCCCGCTGGTTGTCCGCCTCGTCGCGGTAGTCCAGCTCCTCGGCCATCCGCTCCTTGAGCTCGGCGATCAGCGGCTTGACCTCCATGCCCGGCACCAGCGGTTGCAGCAACCGGCTGAACCGGCCGAGCTGGCGCAGGTCGGAGAGCAGCGCCTCGTCCGCCCCCGGGTACTGGACCTTGACCGCCACCTTCCGGCCGTCGCGCCACACCGCCCGGTGCACCTGACCGATGCTCGCCGCGGCCGCCGGCTCGTCGTCGAACTCGGTGAACCGCTCGCGCCAGTTGCGGCCGAGTTGTTCGGCCAGCACCCGATGGACCTCGCGGGCCGGCATCGGCGGCGCCGAACTCTGCAGCCGGGTCAGCGCGTCGCGGTATGGGCCGGCCAGCTCGGGCGGGATCGCGGCCTCGAAGATGCTCAGGGCCTGACCGAACTTCATCGCGCCGCCCTTGAGTTCGCCGAGCACCGCGAACAGCTGCTCGGCGCTGCGGGCCGCGAGCTGCCCCGAGATCTGCTCGCCGTCGCCACCGGCCAGCCGCCGGCCCCAACCGGCCGCCGCCCGACCGGCCACCCCGAGCGGGAGACTGGCCAGCTTCGCGGTGCGCCGCATGCCGCTGCGGGGAATCTCACTCACACAACAGATTGTCTACTGTCGGTTCACCTGCCGCTCATCCCGTCCTCACCCGGTCGCGGCCACCGTCGGCCCGGCCGTCTCCGGCCCTGGTGAGGGGCCCGCCCAGGGCGGTACCGGGCGGATGTGAGCTGCGCCGCATTCGCAGCGTGGGTGCGGCGGCCAGTGCCGCCGGCACAGCGTGCCCCGCCGGGTGTCGAGGTGGAGCACGGCGTCGAGGGTGGGCGGCGCGCCGCCGTCGCCGAGCAGCGCATCCACCGCGGCCAGCGCCTGCTCGGCGGCCAGCGCGGCGGTGGCCGCCGTGGTGGCCGGACCGGCCGACCCGACCCGGCCGGCCAGGTCGGCGGCCACTGTGGGCCAGCGCGGATCGTGGTCGGCGTGGTGCAGGTCGATGCAGCGCAGGCAGGCCGCGCGCCCGGGCAGGACCAGCGGGCCGACCAACCCGAGGCCGTCGACCAGCCCGGCCGACAGGTGCGGCGCGTCGCTCACCGGGGACGGCAGCTGTCCCTCGGTGAGCACGACCAGATCGACCCGCCCGCGCGGTACCCGGGACGCACACCGGGCCTCCGGCGCGACCCGGCGAACGGCCTCGAGCACCGCCGCGCGGCGCGGGCGTCCGCGGTCGGCGGCGCCGAGTGTCCCGACGTCCGCCGCCCGCACCACCCCGGAGGTGGACACCGCGAGCCGGCCGACCCCGGACACGGCGAGGGCGGCGGCGACGGCGATCGTCAACGGTCCGGCTCCGCTGACCAGTACGCACGCCTCGGCGCGGACCCGAGGAACGCGATCCTCGGCGGCGGCGTCGATCAGTGCGCCGGCCGCCCACAGCTCGGCGAGGACCGCCCGGACCGCGCGCGGGTCGAGACCGTGCCCGGCCGCCCGGTGGACGACCTCCTCGACCCGCCGCGCTCCGTGCCAGTCCAGCAGGACCCGGCGCAGCGCCGGGTCCAGCCCGCTGATCTCCACCGCCCCACCCGGGCCGGCTCCGAACTGCAGCGACGAGCCCGACCGGCGCAGCACCGGATGATGCGGGCGGGGACGCAGCGACACCGGAAGCGAGCCGGGAGGTCGGAGCATGGACAGTCTCGGCGGCGGCGCGAAGGAGGTCATGGCTCGATCATCACACCGTGGACCGCGCGACATCGAAAGTTGTCCACAGGTGTTCGCTCGGGCTGTGGACAAGTCGGTGGAGCCACGGGCGGCAGCCGCCGGATTATCGCAACTCTGGCCGGAACGAGTGCATGACAGCAACGTCAGTCCGATAAGCGGCACATAGATCCGGGCTGACGTTGCTCTCGTGTTCGCTCAGGTCAGCTCTCCGGCCGATCTGGGCCCGAACCCGGGCTGTCGGACCCTGGCCCCGATGCCGGGCGGTCGGGCGTCGGCCCCGGCGCCGACGGTCCGGCGTCCTCGGCCTCGCGGCGGGTCCGCTCCTCGTGCTCGGTGCGTTCCAGTTCGGCGATCGGGTCGGAGTCGTCGGTCTGCACGCGGTAGGCGAAGCCCGCCGGATCGTCCAGGTCCTCAGTCGTGGGGATCAGGTCGGGGTGCGCCCACACCTCGTCGCGACCGACCGTCCCACGCTCGGCGGTGACCGACTGCCACAGCTCCACCGCGGCCCGCACCCGCCGGGGGCGCAGCTCCAACCCGACCAGGGAGGCGAAGGTCTGCTCGGCCGGTCCGCCGGACGCCCGGCGGCGACGCAGGGTCTCGCGCAGGGCGTCAGCCCCGGGCAGGCGGTCGGCGACGGCCTCGCTGACCACCACTTCCACCCAGCCCTCGACCAGCGCCAGCAGCGTCTCCAGCCGGCCGAGCGCGGCCTGCTGCTCGGGGCTGGTCTGCGGCTCGAACAGCCCGGACCGCATGGCCTCCTCGATGCCTTGCGGGTCCGACGGGTCGAACCGCTGGGCCAGTTGCTCGATGCGCGAGGTGTCGACCCGGATGCCGCGGGCGTAGTCCTCCACGGCGGCCAGTAGCCGGCCCCGCAGCCACGGCACGTGGCTGAACAGCCGGTGGTGCGCGGCCTCCCGGACGGCCAGGTAGACCATCACCTCGCTGGCCGGACGGTCGAGGCCGGCGGTGAACTTCTCCACAGCGGCCGGGAGCAGGGCGGCGGTGCCCTCCGGCCCGAGCGGCAGGCCGATGTCGGTGGAGCTGAGCACCTCGGTGGCCAGCTGTCCGAGGCCGGTGCCGAGCTGGCTGCCGAACGCGAGCCCGCCCATCTGGCCGAACATCGCGAGCATCGGGCCGGCCATCTGCCGGGCCTCCTCCGGCAGGCCCTCCACCCAGGCACCGGACACCCGCTGGGCCACCGGGTCGCACAGCCGCTGCCAGGTGGGCATGCTCGCGTCCACCCAGTCCTTCGGCGACCAGGCCACCACGGTCCGGGACCCGGCCGGGAAGGAGGTCGTCGGGTCGAGCCACAGCTCGGCGAGGGCCAGCGCGTCGGTGACCGCCTTGCGCTGCTCGGCGCCGGGGCGCGAGGTCGAGGTGAGCTGCTGGGTGGCGATCTGCTTGGCCAGGTCGTAGTTGACCGGGCCACTGGACGTGCCGGCGTTGCTCAGCATCTGACCGAGCTGGCTGAGCATCTGCCCGAGTTGGCCCATGTCGAAGCCGCCGGCCCCACCCGGCCCGCCGGGCAGCCCGGGGATGCCGAACCCGGCGGGCATGCCCGGGAAGGTCCCGCCACCGGCTCCGAAGCCGAGGGGGTTGCCGGGTCCGGGGGTGCCGCCGCCGCCTTCGCGGTCCGCGTCCCGGTCCCGGTCGCGGTCGGAGGGGCCGAATCCGAACGGGGTGTCGCTCATGTGACCACCGTACGCGTGCCGCCGCCCGACGGGGCCACACTGCGCCGCCGGTGGAGACCGGTTCGCTCAGCCGTAGGCTGACACGGTGAGTCGTCGCTCCCGGACCTTCTCGATCGGCCTGTTCCTGCTGTTCGCCGGCGGGCTGGTCGCCGGCCTCGTGCAGGTTCCGTTGGTGGCCCTGGGGCCGGGGCCGACCTTCGACACCCTCGGCGAGGTGGACGGCAAGCAGGTGGTGAGCGTGGTGGGCCGGCCGACCTACCCGACCAGCGGCCACCTCAACCTGACCACGGTGGCGGTCACCGACGACCTGAGCGCGCTGACCGCGCTGCGGTTCTGGGTCGATCCCCGCCGCGAGGTGGTGCCCCGGGCGGCCATCTACCCGCCCGGCAAGACCGACGAGCAGATCGAGCAGGAGAACACCCAGCAGTTCACCGATTCGGAGACCCGCGCCGAGGTGGCCGCCCTGAGCTACCTCAAGCAGCCGATCAAGGTGGTGGTCGACCACATGGGGGCCCAGGCGCCGGCGGCCAACGTGTTGCAGGTCGGCGACCAGTTGCTCAGCGTCGAGGGCATCCTGGTGAACTCGCCTGCCGAGGTCAGCCAGCTGCTCACCCGGACCCGCCCTGGCCAGCAGGTCCGGATCGGCTACCGGCGCGGTGACGCGCCGGTCACCGAGGGCGTGGTGACGGTCGGGGTACGCCCGCCCGGGCCCAACGGCGGCACCCCGGACGGCCCGCAGGGTTTCCTCGGCATCATCCCGGGGGCCACCCCGGTGCAGCCGGACGAGATCACCATCAGCCTGGGCGACATCGGCGGGCCGTCCGCCGGACTGGCGTTCGCGCTGGCGGTGGTCGACAAGCTGACCCCCGGGGAGCTGACCGGCGGGCGGTTCGTGGCCGGCAGCGGCGAGATCGACCCCAGCGGGCAGGTCCGGCGGATCGGTGGCATCCCACTGAAGATGACCGCGGCCAAGGAGGCCGGTGCCACGGTGTTCCTGGTGCCGGCCGACAACTGCGCGGAGGCCGCCCCGGCCGCGCCGCCCGGGCTGCAGCTGATCAAGGTGGGCACGCTCACCGACGCGGTGGACGGTCTGACCGCGCTCAATCAGGGCCGTGCCCCGAACGGCTGCTGAGGGATGACCGCGGCCGGTGCTCGGCGCGCGTACGAGCAGCCCCGAAAGGCCTTGGTGGCTGGTGTCTTTCGCGTGGCGGTCGCCCGGTCCGGCGGCCTGAAGGTCGGACCCGCCTCGGCCATGGCGCCGAGGTGTTCGACACGGCACGGGCCGGACTGCTCGGCTGGGCGGTGCAGCGGCGTTCCGGTGCGACGGTCTACCCGCCGGACCCTCCACCAACGGTCTGGCTGACGGTGTTGGTCGGTCGGGGGTTCGGGGCGGCGTGGATCACCGCGCGCCGGTACGCGCGGCTCGGCGCACCGGGGACGGCCATGGTGCAGAGAGAGTCGGCCCGGGGCGCGGTGACGTCGTTGCCGGCGTTCCGTTTCCCCGGGCCGCTCGCCGAACCCGCCGTGCGCCTCTCGACGCAACGGGCTCTCCACGGTCACTGTCGTCGCGGGTCGGTCCAGGGGTTGGGGATGGCTGCGCCTCGGTAGCGGTAGCGGGTGATGCCTACCTTCTCGAGGTTGAACAGCTCTATCCCGTCGGCGCTGATCGGTTTCCACCGGCCGTGGTGGTCAGTTAGATGCCGTCGCAGGGTTCCCCATCGCCAGCGGTGCCGGGTCTTGAGCCAGCGCACGATCCTCCACCAGGTCAACTGCTGGAGGTGTTTGAACGTGTGCGTGGCCACGGCGTGCCGGAAGTAGGTCGCCCATCCGCGCAGGATCTGGTTGAGCCGGATCAGCGTCGCCCCCAGGTCGGCCAGGGACGTCCTGTGGGTCAGGGCACGAATCTTGGTCTTCAACGCCTTGACCGGCCGGTCGGCGATGAAGGTGTAGACGTACCACTTGTTCGTACCTGCCTTGCGCTTCCACTGGATGTGGAAGCCGAGGAAGTCGAACCCGTCGCGAAAGTGCCGCACCGAGGTCTTTGCTTCGGAAAGCTTCAGACCCATGGGCGCTAGCACCGCGGCGACGTCCTCGCGCAGGGCGTGCGCGTCGGTCTCGGCGCCGTGCACGAGAATGACGAAATCGTCGGCATAGCGCACGATCCGCCAGTTCGGCAGGCCCTTGGCTCGACGCGTGGAACGGCGCATCGAGGTACTCATGCCCCCGCCCGGGCTCCACGGCGCATGGACGTGCTCGTCGAGCACGCTCAGCGCGATGTTCGCCAACAGCGGGGACAGGATCCCTCCTTGCGGGGTCCCGGTCGGGGTGTCCCTGTGTTCACCGAGCTCGGTGAGGAGCCCGGCTTTGAGGAACGCCTTGACCAGGGCCAGGACGCGTCTGTCCCCGACTCGTCGACGCACCCGGCCCATCAGGGCCGTGTGGTCGATGGTGTCGAAGCACGCCTCGATATCGGCGTCGAGCACCCAGCGGTAAGGGCTCGCGACGAAATAGTTTAGGTTGATGTCGGCGTGTCGTCCGTTGTCGGCGCGACGGTGTAGTTCCACTCTCCATGGAAGTCGTGCCTGGTGATCGGCAGGGCGTCGACCTGCTTCTTCGTGTATCTGATGC
>JAJCYC010000081.1 GCA_029263115.1 Pseudonocardia sp.
CTTCCGCCCCCCGCCGCGCCCCCGCCCACCGCCCCGCGGGCCCCCCCCCCCCCCGGGGCCGGGGCGGCCCCCCCGGCCGGGGCTGAGGTCGCCGCGTGGTCGTGCTCCGCGACCGGAGTGATGACGATCCCGGGGATCCTCACCGAGGGGTCGGGCTGCTCCGCCGTCGGGGCGAACGTCGCGAGCTCCCGCTCGGCCGATGACGGGACCAGCACGCTCACCGCGGCCGTCCCGAACGAGGCCGCGGCCAGCAACAGGACCAGCGGCCCGCCGACCCGCGACCACCGGGTGCTCGGCCGGTCCTCCGGCAACCCGCTCACCGCGCCCTCCGCAGGAGGGCCGGCGCGATCAGTGCCAGCAGCGCCAGGGCCAGCACGGGGAGGTCACCGGCGCTGGCGTAGGGCGTCAGCCCGGTGCGCAGCGGCACGGTCTCGCGCAGCAGCGCCGGGTCGCCGAGCCGGCTCTGCGCGACCACCCGGCCGTCGGGGGTGACCACGACCGAGTAGCCCGTCGGCGCGGACTGCACCACCGTGCGACCGAACTCGAGCGCGCGCATCCGGGCTCCCGCCACCTCGATGGCCGGCACGTCCTCGGTCACGTACGAGGCGGCGTTCGTCGGGACCAGCACGATCTCACTACCGGCCGTGACGGCCTCGCGGACGCGGTCGGCGAAGAGCACCTCGTAGGAGATGACGACGCCGAGACGCCCGACGGGGGACTCCAGCACGGCGGTGCCCTCGCCGGCGATCGCGTCGCGGGGCACGAGCGCGGTGAGGTCGGTGACGCGTTCGAGCAGCTCCCGGCCGGGGATGTACTCCCCGAACGGGACGCGGTGCTCCTTCTCGTAGCGGCCCAGGATCGCGCCGTTGGGCCCCCACAGGACAGCAGCGTTGCGGAAGGCGGCTCCCTGGTTCTCCGCCACCCCGACGACGACGGGCGCGTCCAGGCGCCGGGCCACCTCCGCGGCGCGGACGTCACCCGCCGATCCCACGACCGTGCCGTCGGCGCTGATCACGGTCTCCGGGAACAGCACGAGGTCCGGGGAGCCGGTGATCTGCTCGGCCACGGCGAACTGCCGGTCGGTGGTGTCGCCGGGGTCGGTGAACACCGCGCGCAGGCCCCGCGGCCCGCCGCCCTGCACCACCGCGACGTCCAGGTCCCCGGCGTGGTCGGTCCGTACCGCGGCGCCGGCCGCGACCGGGAGCCCGGCGACGACCACAGCGACTCCCACGGCGACGAGCCGGGCCCGGATGCGGGTGAGCACCAGCGCGGCGAGCCCGACCCCCGCCGTCGCGGCCACGGCCGTGACAAGCAGTGACCCGCCGACCGGTGCGGCGAGCGCGAACGGCCCGTCGAGCTGGCCGTGCACCAGTGCGGGGAGCGGGAAGCCGTCGAAGGGGAATCGGGTCTGGGCGGCGTCGAGCAGCACCAGCCCGGCCGGCACCGCCCACCAGCCACCCGCCCAGCGGCCGGTCCTGGCGCTGGGCACCACCCCGACCGCGACGGCCAGCATGATCGTCTCCACAGCGCCGATCGCGACGTACCCCGCGACGGCGAAGCCGCTGAGCCAGCCCAGCGTGGTGCCGTACAGGACCGCGCCGGTGAGCGCGCCGAGCACCAGCCGGGTCCGCAGCGCCCGCCCATACAACGCGACCGTGAGCAGGGCCACCCCGAGGGGAAGCATCGGCCACCAGCCGCGCGGCGCAGCGCCCAGATCCCGCCCGCGGCGGCAGCCAGCACGACGGCCACGCGCAGCGACACACCCTCGGTGGACGTGGGCGGGGGTTGCAGATCCGCGCGGATGACGTGCTCCTCTCGGCCCGGAGCGGCCCGGCGGACCACGTTCCTACTATGCCGCGTAGAAGTTCGGTCGCCCGACGCGGGTTCGAACTCATCGCCCACCAGTGTCGTACGCCCGTGCGGCGAGGGTGCGGGCTCGGGGAGGACCACGGCCGGCCCCGACGATCAGCTTCTGAGCGCTGCTGACCTGGTGCCCACCGTCCGCCACGCCGCGACCAGCAGGAGGAAGCGGGCGACGCCGAGCAGTCATGGGATTAGACGACGGCGAAGGCACGGGGCGTCGCGCCGGACGCCGACACCGGCACCGAGATCGCTACGCCCTCGGCGACCGTGAGCGCGGTCAGCACGGCCACGGCGGCGTGGTGGGCCAGCCGCGCGCGGCGTGTCCTGGGCACGACGCCGCTCGACCAGAGGGGCAGCAGTCCGAGGACCGGCCCGACATGGCAGAGGGCTAGCGCGATCTGCAGGGCTTCGGAACCCCGCACGGGGTGCGGGTAGACGCTGGCTGCCCCGCTCGCTCCCGCCAGGTAGCCGGCGAGTGCGGTCCCCAGGACGCCACACGTGACGCAGACGGCGGCGGCTACGTCCACCCGACCGCCACCGCGCAAGAGCGCAGTCGCGCTAGCATCGTGCCTCCTCGGGGGCCGGTGACACCGGCCGCGGTGGCCCATCGGGCGGTCCGTCTCGGGTCCATCCATGCTCCTCGTTCACTCGGGTCGGTGTGGGTGCCGGTGGGTCGCCGACGTCGAACGGCGAGCTGAACCCGATCAGGTAGACCGCCAGGCGTTGTCTGGCGTAGCGGCGTCAGGCGTCGCCGGTCACGAGGGCGGCAACCACCAGCGCGGTACGCGCCAGTCCCAGCGGCGGGCCGAACGGCAGCGCGAACCCGATCCAGAACACGAGCTCGACCGGTAGCAGCGCCAGCGTCAGCCACGGGGCGGCCGGGGCGTCGCGCCAGAGCAGCACACCGACCCCGACCTCGGCGACGCACACGGCCACGAAGCCGAGCAGCAGCGCGGCACTCGTCGGCCATCCCCAGCGCTCGAACGACCCGCCGCCGTAGGTCGGGAAGCCGAGGAAAGTCCACACCTCGCCGGTGCGCGCGTAGAACCACGCGCCGTACGCGCCCGGGAGGCCGAAGCCCAGCCCGAGTACGAGCGAGCAGGCAGCCGCCGCGGTCATCGCGCGCCCCGGTTCAGCTCGGCCGCTCACCGCGGACGGCCGTGATGTAGGTGCGGTAGCGGCGCCTGCCGAACAGCCGCCAGAGCACCTTCACCGGCAGCGGCAGGTCCTCCAGGAACATCGCGGCCTCGGCCGGCGTCGCGACCTCCAGCATCTGCCCGAGCGCGATCCACCGCTGGGCCGGTGTGAACTTCTCGAAGCCGCGCTCGCCGACGTCCTGCCATTCGCCCGGGGCGAGGTGCCGGTCGATCAGGGGCACCACGAGCTGCTCCTCCTCGTCGAGATGTTCGTCGAGGACGACGAGGAACTCGCCGATGCGGTCGGCGAGCGCCGCGGACGTGGACGGTGCCGGATCCACGCGCCACGCCGACCGCGCCGCGCGCACCTCGGACACCGACCCGTCGATCCGCTGGTGCTGCGCCTCCATCCGCTCCACCAGTGGGGCGTCGCGGCCGACGCGGTCGAGCAGCGTCGGCCAGATCAGGTCGTCCTCGGTGGTGAGGTGCATTTGCAGGCTGTCGAGCAGGAACCCGAGGTGGTCGGCGACCGCGCCTACTCGGGCCGCATCGCCGGCCGGTACCTCCGGCAGTAGAGCCCGCACCTCGGCGAGCTGGCGCCGGAAGATCCGGTGGATGATCGGCATCTCGCGGGCCGCCGGTCCCGGGACGACACCCGCGCGCCGCTCCACCGCTTCTCGCAGACGCGTCATGTTGGCCTTCTCCTGCCGGCGCGTCATCACCACGAACAGCGGGAACACCAGCCGGAACCACCCGCGCGGGCGCGTGTCGAACCGGACGCGCAGGAGCGACCCGCCGTCGACCGAATCGACGCTGCCGGTGAACGTCACGGCGATCGGCCCACCGTTGTCGTGCACCCATCGCCGCGGCCGATCGAACTCCAGGCACTCGACTTCGATCGCCGACGGCGCTCCCTTCCAGCGGGCGAGGAACTTCGTGCCGACGCCCACCGCGCCGTCGGTCAGCTTCTTCACCGACGCCGCGGTGGGGTTCCACTCGACCTCGTTACGGATGTCGACGCAGTAGTCGAAGAGTTCCTCGGGCGTGCAGGCGACCACGGTCTGATTCGCGATGACGACCACGGTGGTGCTCCTTCCTCGTTCCTGTCGACGCTCAGGTGACGCGGCGGCTCCTCAGCGGTTCGACGCTCGACGACACGGCGCGCCGGTGGGGGATCGAACAGCCGAGGGCGAGCACGGCGTACAGGGACCCCGCCAGCACCGCTGCCCAGGCTCCCCGGGGGTCGGTGAGAGACAGCGGAGGATTGGTCATCCCCGGAATCGTTGCGGCAAGGGCGGCCGCGAAACCGACGCCGGCGACACCGCACGCGACCCTCGGCCATCGGCGACCGCGTCCGGACAACCCGTATCCGCCCACGATGCCCATCAGCCCGACCGCGATCGCCCCGCCGCCCATGCCGGTCGTCACGAGCGTGGTGACCGCGCCGGGCATCAGCATGGGTGCGGCGGCGAGGGTCAGCGGCGCGAGAGCCAGCCACCGCCACCCGCGCGGCGGCCCGGACCGCCGCAGGTGCTCGGCCCATCCCAGCAGCCCGCCGGTGACCGCGCCGGGGAGGAGGAGTGCGCCGAACGTCCCGCCCCAGCTGAAGGTCGACCCGGCCCCCACGAGTTCGACCATGTAGCCACGGAGTGCGGCCGACCAGGCCAGTCCGCAGACCGCGCCCCCGGTGACCCAGGTCCATGGTGATGAGCCGCCGTGCGGATGGCTGGTGGCCATATCCGCGACAGGTTCCGCCGTGCCGGCGAACGCGCGCCTGCCCATCACATGTCGGCCTTCCACAGCGCGTACCCGAGGACCGCGAAGAGCAGCATCCAGGTCGTGATCGCGAGCCGCGCGAGCACGAACGGTCCCATGAGAGCAGGCAACATCGGCACGAACACGAAGATGCCGGCGACCAGCACCACGAGTCCGCGCCATCCTGTCCAGCGTCCCCTGCGACGCACGGCGATGCCGGCCAGGACCAGCCCCACCCCGACCGCGATGGTGGAGACGCCGTAGAGCGCGTCGAGAAGGCCGGTGCCGTCGCCGGGGTAGGTCGAGTCGCGTGCGGTGATGGCGATCAGTTCGGTGACCGCGAGCAGCCCCATTCCCGCCGCGGCGAGGCCGGTGCCCCAGCGGGCGCTCCGGCCCGGCGCCATGGTCTGCGCCCGGGCGAGTGCCGCGATGCCGGCGAGCAGTCCGAGGTGCTGGACGAAGAACCAGACCTGGACGACGGTGAAACCGCCCGCCGTGAGTGGGTAGCTGAACATCTCCTCGGACACCTGGCCCGGG
Organism: Pseudonocardia sp.; assembly: GCA_029263115.1. Classification (GTDB taxonomy): domain Bacteria; phylum Actinomycetota; class Actinomycetes; order Mycobacteriales; family Pseudonocardiaceae; genus Pseudonocardia. The sequence continues at coordinate 5,292 of JAJCYC010000081.1, forward strand.
TACACGGCCAACAGGATGCCGCTGGCGGCTCCGAGGATTCCCGCCGCCATGCAGACCGCACCGGCGCGGCTCACCCATACGGGAACCGAGGTGACAGGAAACGTGCCCGACTCGACATGCGTCATGGTCATCACTCCACTGGCCCCGGCCAGCAACCCGCTGGCGCGGTCGTCGCAAATGCTAAGGTAGCCTTCATACTTTGTGGACGGGGAGTTGTCAATGGAGGAGCGGTTGAACACGGTGTCGATGCTGGGCCAGGCCTACAGCCTGCTGGGCTTCCAGATCGTGGAGGGCGTGGTCGGTGCCGGTTTCCCGCAGAAGCCCAAGCACTCCGCCGTGTTCGCTCAGATATCTCTTGACGGCTCGAGGCTCACCGAGCTCGCGCGCAAGGCGAACATGACCCCGCAGTCCATGGGTGAACTCGTCGACGAGCTCGTCGACATGGGGTACGTCGTGCGTCGTCGCGACCCCGGCGACGGCCGGGCCAAACTGATCGTTCTCACCGAGCGCGGCAGGGACGCCGTAGCGGCCGGACGTCAGACGATCGAGGGCATCGAGGAGAAGGTGACCGACATCCTGGGCGAGCGCGGGCACCGGGAGCTCCGAGCGCTGCTGTCGAAGCTGCTTGATGCCACGGATGCCTGAGGGCGCGCCAACCTCCGAGGACCCGCAGTTCCCGGCACCCGCCGGCGCAGGTGCCTTCCGTGGCCCTGGGACTCAGCCGAGCTTCTCGGCGAGCCAACTCGCGTCCTCGCCCACCCACCCGAGTAGCGCCGAACCCCGGGTGTGCAGCCACGGCAGCCCCAGCACTCCGAGGCCCGGCACCGGGCTGACGCCGCGGCGGTGCAGCGGCCAGCCGTCCGCGCCGACCGCTTCGGCGGGCAACCAGGTGTAGTCGGGTCGGTATCCAGTGGCCCAGACCACCGCGTCCACCTGCTCCCGGTCGCCGCCCGTGAGGGACACGGTGTCACCGTCGACCGCAGTGAGCCGTCCGGCGAGGCGCACGCCGCGCCGGGCGACCTCCGGCAGCCGTGTGCCGATCAGCGCCTCCTTCGTGTCCAGGCGCCTGCCGAGCCGCGACTCGACCGTGACGTCCATGACGAGGGTGCGGGTGAGCCAGTAGAAGAGGTCCCGGCCCGCAAGGCTCTGGGGCAGGCTGGGCTGCCGGGTGCCGACCGCCAGCGTGACGTCGTGCGTCTCCGCGAGCTCGGTGGCGCTCTGGGCGCCCGAGTTCCCGGCTCCGACGACGACCACCCGGCCGGCCGGGAGCTGGGCCGGGTTGCGGTACTCGCCCGAGTGCAGCTGCACCACCCGCGCCGCGAGGTCGGCGCCACGACGGGGCACGGCGGGCACCTGGAACGGCCCGGTTGCGGCCACCACACGGCCGGCCTGCACGCTGCCCCGGTTCGTCGTCAGAAGAACCCCCCACCGGCGGGATCGCGGATCAGCCGTTCCACGCAGGTGCCGGAGCGCACCGGCAGGTCGAATCGGATCGCGTACCGCCTCAGGTAGTCGGCGACGTCGTCCTTTCCGGGATAGGCGTCGGGAGGTCCGGGGAACGGCAGCCCGGGCAGCGCGGTGTGGTGGGCCGGGGTGAACAGGCGAAGTGAGTCCCAGCGGGAGTCCCAGCTGGCCCCGACGTCATCGGCGGCGTCGAGGATGACGAAGTCCTTCGCGCCCCGCAGCCCTTGCCGGGTCAGCGCCTGTCCCATCGCCAGGCCGGCCTGACCGCCGCCGAGCACAGCTAGGTCGACCTGCTCGGGTTCTGAATCGGGCTCGTTCACGGTCGTCCTCCGGCCGGCTGCTTGTGGTCTGCGTCATCGGGTGTCATGACGCCTCCAGGATGGGGTGGTGGCCCGACCAGGCCGTCGGGGTCGATCTCGGCGCGCACTGCCCGATGCCGGCGGAGCGCGACGTCGTCGAATAGGCGGTCGGCGTCGATTGAATGTTCAGTGAAGCTGAGATACGGCGCGGACGCCAGGGCTGCACCGCCGTGAGGACGGCGGAGCCGGGCGCTAACCGCCCGTTGTGCGCTCTCGGGCGCCGCGCCGCTGTCGAAGGGCAGACGTGGCGGCCGTCGTAGGCGCAGCGGCGGTGGGGCGTAGCCGCGGAGCAGGTCTGGCACCGTTTGGCCATGATCGGCGGGCGGGCGGGCGTGCCGCCAGCTTCGTGGCTGCGACATGCCGGTCGCCGGGCGGGAGGAGCCCGCGCAGGTAGCGTCGAGGTATGGGCTCAGCCGAGGGAAACACGCTGGCCGGGTCGGGCTGTTTCGACGCGCGGTGCCACCCGCCCGGGTCGAACCAGCCCGCCCCGACGTGTCCGCCGAACCCAGCGCTCGGGCATCCCGACCCGAAGGCCCACGGCAGGCCCGGGCCGGTCGACGGCGCACCGCCGCCCGCCGGGTTGGACACGCGGCCACCCGGGCGACCGCAGCGCCGCCACCGCTGGGGCCTCGGCGCCTTCCTGCTCGCCGAGCTGGTGTTCCTCGGCGTCTCGGCCCTGGTCGCCCCGCTTGTTGCGGGGGAGAACCCGAGCGCGGTCGCGCTGGGCACGGCCCTCGCGGTGCCGACCGTGCTCGCCGCGGCGGTAGCGCTGCTCATCACCCGGCTGCGCGGCAACGGTCCCAAGGTCGACCTCGGCCTGGTGTGGTCGAGGCGCGACCTCGAGATCGGCCTGGCGTTCGGGGTCGGGGGCCTGGTCCTCGGGCTCGTCGCGACCGCGGTGTTCGTCGCGATCGTCGGGCCGGACGTGACGTCTGCGGTGGGCGACCTCTTCGGCGGTCAGCGTGCTGCACCTGCCGCCGCCGTGCTGATCATGCTGATCGTCGTTCTTGTGGCGCCGGTCTGCGAGGAGATCCTCTACCGCGGCATGCTGTGGGGTGCGCTGGAGAAACTGGGCGCGGGGCGCTGGGTGGCCTTCGGTCTCGTGACCGTGATCTTCTCGTTGGCGCACTTCGAGATCACACGCATGCCGCTGCTGTTGGTCATCTCGATTCCTCTCGGCCTCGCCCGGTTGTACACCGGGCGGTTGCTGGCCAGCATCGTGGCCCATCAGATCAACAATCTGCTGCCCGGGATCGCGCTGTATCTCCTACTGACAGGCGCCGTTCCGGTGTGACACCGAGCCGTGGTGAAACGCATCGGTGCGCACCAGTACCACTCCGGTCAGGTCGCCGAGCCGCGCGGCTCTGGGCACGGCAGGCCGCTGGAGCTCACCGATCCCGGCGGGCTCACCCAGGAATCGCGCCGCAACACAGCTCACCCAGTCCACCTCGGGGATGAAGTCCCGCGTGCAGCGCGGCCGCCGCATGCTCCGGGGAGGTTAGCGGTTGGCGCCAGGTCATCCTCGACAGGCGCGGCGGGCTGAGCGACGTCGAGATCAGGTCGTCCGGGTCATGCTGACCTGCGCGTCGATGCCGAACTGACACCTTCTACGCTGAGTAGATGCCCCAGCAGTCGGCTGTGTCCTCTCTGCCCGGAGAACGGCGGCCCGGGGTGTTGCCGGTCGTCGTCGTGGGCTCGGTGGCGGGTCTGCTCGTGGCGGGGGGGATCGCCGGGGCATCTGGCCTGTCGATCAGCGCGGCGCTCGGGCTCCCCGACCCCGGTGCGCTCACGACCCTCGGCCTTCCGATCGTGCGTGTCGTGGCCGACATCGCGGCCGCGTTGACGGTCGGCTGCCTGCTGCTGGCGTCGGTTCTGGTGCCGCCGCAGGTGAACGGGTATCTCGATGTCGCCGGCTACCGGTCTGTTCGCGTCGCGGCGGCCTGCGCCGGGGTATGGGCCGGCGCCGCGCTGCTCATGGTGCCGTTGACGGTGTCCGAGGCCGTGGGTCGTCCCCTGCAGGACGTGCTTGCACCGGCGCCATTGCTGGCCGCGGTCCCGCTGCTGTCCACCTCCGGCGCATGGTTGTTGACGGCCGTCGTGGCACTGCTCGTCGCCTCCGGATGCCGGGCGTCCCTGAGCTGGGGCTGGTCGACGGTCCTGCTGGTGGTGGCCATCGCGGGTCTGCTGCCGGTGGCGGCCTCGGGACATTCCGCGGTGGGTGGATCTCATGACATCGCCACCGACAGCCTGATGGTGCACGTCGCCGCCGCTGCCCTCTGGGTCGGCGGGCTCGTCGCCGTGCTCGCCCTCGCCGTCTCGCCGGCATCCGGGCGGCTCGCTACCGCGCTCCCGCGGTTCTCCACCATCGCGTTGTGGTGCTGGGCGCTGATGGCGTTGTCCGGTGTGGTGAGCCTCGGTGTACGTGTCCCACTCACCGCCGACTCCCTGTTCTCGGCGTACGGGTCGCTCGCGGTGGCGAAGATCGGCGCACTCCTGGTGCTCGGGATGATCGGCCTGGTACATCGGCGCCGGACGGTGGGGCCGGCGAGTCGGGGAGAGCGCGGGGCGCTACTGCGGCTCGGTGGGGTGGAGGTCGTCCTGATGCTCGCCACGATCGGACTGGCCGTCGGCTTGGGTCGTACCCCGCCCCCACAGGCCGAGCCGGGCCCACCGTCGCGCACCGAGGAGACGCTCGGTTACTCGTTGACCGAAGCACCAGGGTTCGGCTTCCTGCTCGATGCCCGCCTGGACCTCGTGTTCGCGTTGCTCGTCACGGCCCTGTTCGGTGGCTACGTCGCCGGCCTGCGCGGTGCACGCGCCGGCGGAGTCATCTGGCCGTGGACACGTACCTCCGCGTGGGTTTCGGGTTGCGTCGTGATCCTCGTGGCGACTTCGTCGGGGATCGGGCGCTACGGGGCGGCCATGCTCAGCGTCGGGGTCGTGTCGCAGGTGCTGTTGTCCGTAGTGGCACCGATCCTGCTGGTGGCCGGCGCGCCACTGGGGCTGGCCCGCGCAGCGCTACCGCGACAGGACCCGCGCGGCGGCCCGAGCCCACGAGGAAGCCTGGAGTGGGTACTGCGCCGCCCGACCGTCGCGATCCTGCGGCAGCCCGTTCCCGCGGTCGCCGTGTTCGTCGGGGGACAGGCGGCGTTGCACCTGTTCGGGTGGCTGGACCTGCTGCTGCCCACCCAGACGGGCCGCTTGGCTGTCGACGCGTTCCTGTTGCTCGCCGGTTGCCTGCTGGCGGCCGCACTGACTGGCGAGGCGCCGCGCGCGGCGCTGCGATGGGGGCTCGCCGCGGTGGTCGCCGCCGGATCGATCGGCGTCGGCGCCCCCCTGCTCACGCGCTCCGCGCCGATCGCCGAGGAGTACTTCCGCGGCCTGGCGCTGCCGTGGGTACCCGACCTGCTTACCGAGCAGCAGACCGCAGGTACAGCCTGGCTCTTCGGGCAGCTCGCGCTGCTTCCGCTGCTGATCATCTGGCTGCGCGACGGTAGCGGACACCCGGATCGCTCCGCCGTCCCATCCGGATCCGTCCGCAGCACCCGTGCCCCGGCAACGACCGGGGGCGAGCGTTGACCGGCTCGCGAACGACCTGGCCGGTGCTGGCGGCCACAGGGTTGATCGTCGTGGTGATCGACCAGCTCAGCAAGATCGCTGCGTTGCGGGCCTCGCCGACCCGATCCCGGTGCTGCCCGGGGTGGCTCTCAGGTTGTCTTTAAACACCGGTGCGGCGTTCAGCATGGGCACCGGCGTGACGCCCGTCTTCATACTGATCGCGTCATTCGTGGTGGCCTGGATCGTGTTCCGGGGCCACCGGATCGCAACCCGCAGCTGGTCGGTCGTCGCCGGTCTGATCGGCGGAGGCGCGGCGGGGAACCTCGTCGACCGGCTCTTCCGCTCGCCCAGCGTGGCGCGCGGCGCCGTCGTCGACTTCATCGACGTGGCGTGGTTCGCCTCGTTCAACGTCGCCGACGTCGCTCTCACGTGCGGAGCGGCCGTGGCGGTCCTGCTCGCGTGGCGCGGTGTGCCGCTGCTCCGCACGTCCGGACCGCAGCACGCGAGGCCGTAGGGGTCGAGCCGGTCGGCGTCGCTCATGGTACGACCACGTCCCAGCTCACCACAGGTCTCAAGCATTGCTGCGCCGCGAGCTGTCGGCGCGCCGGCCGAGGCCGAGGCTGCGCGCGACCGGTCCCGCTGCGTTCGATTCCGACTCGACCTCGACGACTCCGTTCCCCGTGTCCGAGTGCCGGGCCCAGTGGGGTGTGACGGGCGCTCGACGCCCTGGCTCAGGCTCTCCGGTGCCAGTGGGTGCGGCGGTGGAGGTCCTCGACGATCGCGGGACCCGAACCCGCGCCCAGTGGGGTCAGGTACTGGCGCGACCACGGGCCGATCCGCACGTACCGCATCGATGCGACGGGCGCGAACCCCACCTTGAGCACCGCCCGCGTGGACGGGACGTTGGTGTCGAGGACGTTAGTGACGACAGACCGCACACCCTCCCGCTCGAGATCGTCGAACAGCGTCATCCAGACGCCGCCCGCGAGGCCGCGACCGCGGAAGTCCGGTGCGGTGATCGAGTCCTCGAGCGTGCGGACGGCGGGTGGAAGGTTCAGCCACTCGCCCGGCATGGAGTTGATCGGGGATCGTCCGGCGTAGAGCCAGCAGCAGAACGCCGGCTTCCCGTCCATGAGCAGCACCCATGGCGCGCCACCCGCTGATCGGCGACGGCGCGCCACATCGGCGCTCTGCGACCCGATGGCATTGAGGAGGTCGAACGCGTCGTCGTCGGTGGCGAGCACGAGATCTCCGTGCACGGCCGGGACCCGTGGACGCTCCTTGTCCAGGAGCACCTCGAACCACGTCGAGACCTCGTCCTGGTAGGCGGCATCTTTCACCATCCGGCAGGCGGCCCGCGCCGCGCCGGCGATCCCGTGCTTGTCGACCGCTGCGGCGAGACGGCCACCGCGTCCCGCGAGCCGAAGACCGAGCCCGCGCATCAACGCAGGCTCCGGCCGCAGGCGATGGCGGGGACCCGCCGGACGGGCCCGGCGGGCGGGTCGGCCACCGCGGTGGACGGACTGCGGTGAGACCGCGATCGTGGCAGGGGAACCGACGCTGAACGAGGCGCGGGGGCGGGCGTGGTGCTGGGCACGGCGAACTCCACTCACATCAAGGGCGCACTGCGCCGCCGGATGGGAGCGCAGTCAGGCGGGGGCGAGAGTGAGGGGCGGCGCCCGCAGCCGTATCCGCTGCCCGGTGCCGCGCCGCACGCGGCGTCGATGGCTCAGGTCAGGATTCGGAAGGGAGCTCGGCGTTGTTCTCTCGTCTCGTCGCGAGAAGGGCCTGACGAGCGTGCACGGCTGCCAGCGGCAGCATTGACGCAGCAGTGGCTCGGCACTGATGACGGCCATGATGATCACCGCTGCCACGAGCAGCTGCGTCAGGGTGGTGGGCGCGTCCGCCAGTGCATGTGGGGCGAGCGCGGTGCCGGATCCGTGAGGCACGGTGGGGATCAGCGTCAGGGTGGCGTGGAGTACCGGCTGGCTGAGCAGAGCAACGGTCGCTGCCGCGTTCATGCTGCGTCCCCGTTCGGGCGCGCGCAGCCTCAGGACACCGAGCACGAGGGCCAGCGGGCCCAGCGCCACCGTGTGCGCCGCATCACCGCCTGCGATGACATCGACCCCGACCGCGACCACGCCGGCGAGCACGGCCGCACCGGCGGTCGACGCTGGGTCGGACCACGCTGGTCGCACGGCGAACGCTCCTTCTTCCACTGACGGTGACGGCGACAGTACTCATCCGGGCAACGTGGTCGCACACCGAGCGTCACCGGTCGGGTACTCGGGCAGTCTGTTCGGATCGTCGCCGATCGAGAGCGGGGAGCCCATGAGCCTGACGCAGCGCGGCGTTGACACGCGTGCCCGCATGCGCGGAATCTTGGGAATGCGATGGCCGTCGCTTTGCCGAACGCTAACCCGTACGGGCGCATGCTTCTCCCGTGTTGCTGATCACCGGCCCGTCGGAGAGTTCGTCGCGCGTCCGGGGCACCGCGATCGGTTTGCCGGGCGCGGAAGCGCGCAGCGTGGCCGCGTTGGCCGTGCTGCTCGCTTCTGATCAGAACGGTTCTCCAGCGTGGGCGGCGCGTTCGCGCGTGGTCGGGTCCGGCGGCATCGCCGGCTCTGGATCGACGCCGCCCGCGCCCGCGATCTCCCGTCCCGCCTGGTCGGGGAGGCTGGCCTGCAGATCACCCTGAACCACGGGGAGGCTGGTGAGCGGCTCGTCCTCGACGTGAGCGACTCCGGGTACACGCTGGACGAGGCCACCGCGGTCGGTGACTCGGATACCGAGACGTTGATCTACGACTTGATCGCCGAGGCGGGTGTCCCGGTCGTGCCCTACCGCCCGTTCACCATAGCCACGCTGTCGGCTGCCGCGAGGTTCCTCGACGGCGCCCCCGGCTCCTGCGTGGTCAAGCCGCTCGAGGAGTCCGTTCTCCGCATCGGGGCGACGTCCGATGTTCGCGACGCCCGCGCCCTCCGGATCACAGCCGCAACTGCGGCAGCGGCAGTTGTCGCCGGGGAGGTTCGTGATGGCCGCGGTCGGTCCCGATCCCGACTCGGTCGATTGGTCGCGGGTCTGCGTGATCTGAGCGGCGTTCCGCTGGTGATCCGGCACAAGGTGCCGGGCGAGGTGTACCGGCTGCTCTACCTGGACGGCGAGCTCATCGATGCCGTGCAGAGGACTGGTGGGATGGCGGCCTCGGGCGAGGTCTGTCGTCCGGCTCGGCACCTGGTGGGCCCGAGCATCGTCGAGCTCGGCGCCCGTGCCGCCGCCGTTGTCGGCGACCGCTTGATCGGCGTCGACGTCGTCACCGGTCAGGGACCCGACCATCCGAGCGGTTGCGTGCTGGAGATCGACAGGATTCCGAGGTTGGGGTTGCACGACCACGGCATGCCCGGCGCAGTGGATGCAGCGCGGTTGGTGTTGGAGAAGCTCGCGCAGGGGTGACCTCAGGCATGCCGGGCCGGCGAGCAGAGCACGCCCGGCAGGGCCGACATCGCGGCCACCACCTCGGGAGTGTGGTCGCCGAACACCCCGGCCCGGACGATGTTCATAGGGTCCTCATGACTCCGCGCGTTGACCCCGCCGTAGAAGCTGAACGCGCGCCGGACGCCCAGCTCGGTGAGCTCCGCCCGGCTGGTCTCATCGAAGCTGGTGCGGGCGCCCACCGGGTAGCTGAACAGGTCCACCGGCCCGGCGAGCTCCTCGCGCATCCGCCGTACCGACCCGGCGATCTCCTGGTGCTGGCGCGCGGCGCTGAGGGTGGCGAGGACCGGGTGGGTGACGCTGTGCGCACCGACCTCCATCCCCAGCCGCTCCAGGCCGCGCACCGCGTCCCAGTCCATCCACTGGTCGGCGGCCCGTTCCGCGGCAAGGCGGGGCCGGCCGGTCCACCCGGCCAGATCGTCGAGGAACTCCTCTCCCGCATCGGCCGCGAGCATCTTGTAGGCGGTGTTGACCCGCCTACGGAACCGGGTGGGGTCGACGGCCGCGGGCAGGCCCGCCGGCAGCCATCGGGACGGCGGCAGGTCGAGGCAGTCGCCGCCGGTGAGCCAGGCGATCTCGTCCCACCAGGCGTGACGGGGGTGGTCGACGAAGCCGGTGGTGATGAAGAAGGACCCGCGGAGCCCGCGCGTGGCCAGGATCTCCGCGGCCTGCGCCTGATCGCGGTAGCCGTCGTCCAGGGTGATGGCGACGCGGCGGGCGGGCCCGCCGGTCTGCCAGTCGTCGCTGCCGGCCGCCACGATCTCGAAGCGGTCGGCGAGCAGGTCGACGTGCCGGTGCGGTGCAGCTGAACAGGTCGGGATCATCCGCCGGCTCGGGGCGGCCGATGCGGTGGTAGTTCAGAACCAGCAGTCCCCGCCAGCTCAGCTTGATCTTTAACCTGCCGACGCCGTGATCGAAGCGTTCGTGCTGGTGCTGCGGCGTGTCGCTGGGACAGGGCGCGGCCACCGCTTGATCCTCTTCGGGTTCCTCTCACAGAGCTCGAAGACGAAAGCGGTGGCCGCGATGACGAGTGTGACTCATGCCGGGGCTGCCGGGCCGGTCGACATCCCGGTCCGGCGGGGTGATCTCGCCCGGTTCCGGGAGGAGTTCTACGGGTCGTTGACCGCGCGGGCGGACGCGTTGTTCGAGCTGACCGAGGCGATCCTGTGCGCCGATGGGCCGGTTCGCTCGTTGGTCGAGCTGACCTTGGTGGCCGAGCACCGCCGCGGGCACGGCGCGATGTATGACGCGCTCGCCCACGGCCGGGTCGAGCCCGAACGGCTCCGGCGGTCGCTGGCCGCGCTGGCGTTGCCCCGGGCGGTGGACGGGCGGATCGTGCTCGCCATCGACGTGTCGCCGTGGTTGCGGTCCGACGCTCCGACCAGCGCCGAGAGGTTGTTCTGCCACGTCCACGGCCGCGGCCGCAACAACGCGCAGATGATCCCGGGCTGGCCGTACTCGTTCGTCGCTGCCCTGGAAGCCGGGCGCACGTCGTGGACCGCGCTGCTCGACGCGGTCCGGATCGGCCCCGCCGACGACGCCACCACCATCACCGCCGCCCAGCTGCGCGCGCTCGTCGAGCGCCTCATCGCCGCAGGCCAGTGGCAGACCGGGGACCTGCCGATCCTGATCGTCGCCGACTCCGGCTACGACATCACCCGCCTGGCGTTCGTGCTGGCCGACCTGCCCGTCGAGCTGCTGGGCCGCATCCGCTCCGACCGCGTTCTGCGCGGCCCGCGCACCCTGCGGGCGGCCGCGGCGACCGGACGCCCGCGCCGGCACGGCCCGGAGTTCACCCTGTCGGCACCCGACACGTGGTGGGCCCCCATCCACACCACCACCACCGACACCCACCGCTACGGTCGCGCGAGCGCCACGGCCTGGGACGGGCTCTACCCACGCCTGGGCCACCGCGGGGCGTGGGTCGACCATCCCGGCGAGCTGCCCATCGTCGCCGGCACCCTGATCCGGCTGCAGGTCGAGCGCCTCCCGGGCGATCACGCCCCGAAACCGGTCTGGCTGTGGTCCTCGGTCACCGGGGCGACCGTCGGCGACGTGGACCGGTGGTGGCAGTCGTTCCTGCGACGGTTCGATCTCGAACACACCTTCCTTCTCCGGGGGTCGCGTCCCCTGTTGCGTGACGTCGCTCGATCCGGGTGATCTTGCCGGTGGGGCGGTGGTTCTCCGTGGGTGTCGCGCTCGTGGCTGGTAGTCGTAGCCGACTATCGACCTGAGAGCGAGAATGAAGATGCGGGCGTTCCCGGTGAGGTTGCCGTCCGGGCAGCGGTACTGGACGGTGCTGGACGAGGGTCTGCAGGTCGTGTCGGTCGCTGATGGGTTCCTGCGGCATCAGCGGTTCGGCCGCGACGGCGCGGAGTCCACGACGAAGGCCTACGCGCACGCGATCGCGTTGTTCCTGCGCTGGTGCGCGCGGACCGGCCGCGGCTGGCAGGCCGGGGTTGAGCAGTTCGGCCTGTTCATGGTGTGGCTGGCCCATGCCGGGCCGGCGGCCTCGGGTGCCGAGGCCGCCGAGGCCGGGTCGGCGGTGGTGCTGGCCGGGCCGGGCGCGGCGCCGGCGCGCTGTCCGGCGCGGATCAACGGGGTGCTGACCGCGGTGCGGGGCATGGTGGTGCACGCGGTCGCCGCCGGGCAGGCGCCGGCGGGTCTGGTCGGGGTGCTCTACGAGGTCGCCGACGATCGGGATCTTCCCGACGTGGCGCGGGGCGAGGACGGTCGGATGGCGTGGCGGATGCGGGCCCGGCACCGGCTGCGGGAACCCGAGACGCCGGTGGACCGGGCCAGCGACGCCGAGATCGTGGCGTTGCTGCGCGGGTGCCGTTCGGCGCGGGACCGGTTGGTCGTGTTGGTGATGGCGCGGGCCGGGTTGCGTCGCGGCGAGTTGTGCGGGCTGCGCCGCGGTGATGTTCACCTGCTGGCTGACTCGCGCGCGCTGGGGTGCGAGGTCACCCGCGCGCATCTGCACGTGGTGCGCCGCGATGACAACCCGAACGGGGCGTGGGCGAAGTCGCGCCGCCAGCGGGTGGTGCCGCTGGACTTCCTGACCGTGCAGGCGTTCGACACCTACGAGTTCGAGCGGATGCGGGTCTCGGCGGCCGCGGGCAGCGACTTCGTGTTCGTGAACCTGTTCCGCGCCCCGATCGGCGCGCCGATGCGCCCGGACGCGGTCGGGGAGCTGCTCGCGGCGGCCTCGCGGCGGGCCGGGCTGGACCCCGCGATCCGTGCGCACCAGCTGCGGCACGCCTTCGCCTCCAACGTCGCCGATGCCGGCGGCGGTATCGATGTGGTCGCTGACCTGCTCGGGCACGCCTGCGTGTCCTCCTCGCAGGTGTATTCCCATCCCGACCCGTCCCGGCTACGCGCCGCGGTGGACGCGGTGCCCAGCCCGCGGGAGCAGGCCGGGGTGACCCGGTGACCGGCGCGGCGACGGCCCTGACGGCCATGGCGACGGCCGTATCGCCGGCCCCGCTCACCGGCGAGCGCGCGGCGCACGTGTTCGGCGACATCGGTGTCCTCGACGAGCAGGCGGTCCGGCTGGCCGTGCTCGTCGACCCACGGTTCCTGGCCGAGTGCGGCTGGGAACCGGCCGGCCAGATTCTGGCCCCGCCAGCGGATCACCCGCAGCTCGGGTGGACGCCACCGGTCGGCCCGGCCCGGGCGGCCGTGACGGGCTGCGTGGTGCCGGGCTGCTCGCGACCGCCGGGCTCGCACGGGCTGTGCCGCGCGCACCGGTCGCGCCAGATGCTGCGCGGGATCTCGGTGGACGAGTTCGCCGCCGACCCGGCACGCCGCGCCCTGGCCCGGTTCGGCCCCTGCCTGGTCACCGCCTGTCCCCGCGACCGCTCCGGCGGGCGCGTCGCCTACTGCGAACCGCACCAGATCAGGTGGACCCGCGACCGCAGGGCCGACCCCGGGTCCGACGAGGCCCGCTGGCGGCGCACCACCTCCCCGGTCGTGGTCACCGGCCAGCTGAGCCTGGCCGGGATGCCACCGCTGATCACCGCCCAGGTGCTCTACGGCCTGCAACAGCGCACCCGGTCCGGAGCCACACCCGCGTGCAGATGCTGCGGATGGTCGTGGAAGACCTGCGCCACGCGCAGGCCGACTCCGTGCACGCCACTGCCCGGCGGCCCGGGGCGGAGCGGGAGAAGCGCACGCTGCTGACCGCGCTGGCCCGCCACGCCGCACTCGCGCTCGGCGACCCGGAAACCGAGAAGGCCAAGGACGTGTGGGAGCTGGCGGTGTTCGGGCTGCGCGGACGACTGAACTTCACCGCGATTTCCCAGCCCTGGCTGCGCGAGGCGGCCAAGCGGTGGGCCGCAGACGAGCTACCGCGCCGGCGCGGTGACGGCGCCGCCAGCGTGCTGCGCAGCCTGCTCGCCGGCGTGGTGCGCCTGTCGCAGAGCCTGCGCGGCAGCCGCACCGACCACGGCGAGCACCCGGCCCTGCTCGGGCGCGGCGACATCGAATCGTTCCTGCACCGGATGAGCTACCTGGTCTCGACCGGCGAGTGCAGCCCCGAGCTTCGGGCCAAGACCTGCCGGGATGTCAAGCGGATCCTCGGCCGGATACGCGCGCTCGGGCTGACCCGCCCCGGCGGCCCCGCCGCCGGGCTGGGCTGCGACTTCACCCTCGCCTGCGGCGACATCCCGGCCGAACCCGAACGCGGCGATCCCTGCCGCGACCTGCCAGCGGCGATCATGGCGCAGCTGTGTGAGCAGCTACCGGTGCTGCAACGCGGACCGTCGGGCCGCGAGATCCGGGTCGCGGTCGAGCTGCTCATGGACACCGGACGGCGACCCGCCGAGATCCTGCGCCTGCCCTTCGACTGCCTGACCCGCGACCCGGACGGGGCGGCCGTGCTGATCTATGACAACCACAAGCGGGACCGCCGCGAGCGCCGGCTGCCGATCAGCCAGGCCACCGCCGCAGTGATCACCACCCAGCAGCAGCGAGTCCGGGAACGTTTCCCCGACACCCCGCTCGCCGAACTGGTCCTGCTCCCGTCCCCGCACGCCAACCCCACCGGGGCCAAGTCGCTCAGCGGTGGCCTGCTCGACCTGCGCCACCGCGACTGGGTCGACCAGCTCCCGGTCCTGCGCCGCGAGGACGGCACCGAGTTCGACCGGGCCAAGATCGTGCCCTACGCCTATCGGCACACCTACGCCCAACGCCACGCCGACGCCGGGATCGCCGTCGACGTGCTGTCCAAGCTCCTTGATCACCGCACCCTCGAGGTCACCCGCCGGTACTACCGGGTCGGGGAGCAGCGTCGCCGCGCCGCCGTCGACACGGTGACCGCGCACAGCTTCGACCGGCACGGCAACCGGCTCTGGCGCGACGCCCACGCTCTGCTGGACTCCGAGCACGCCCGCTACGCGGTCGGCGACGTCGCTGTCCCCTACGGCCGCTGCACCGAGCCATCCAACGTGAAAGCCGGCGGTGGGGCCTGCCCCGTGCGGTTCCGCTGCGCCGGTTGCGACCACTTCCGCACCGACGTCTCGCACCTGCCCGAGCTGACCGGCTACCTCGACGACCTGCTGCGCACCCGCGAACGGCTCGCCGCCACCATCGACGGGATCGACGAGTGGGCCCGTGCCGACGCCACCCCCAGCACCGAGGAGATCACCCGAATCCGACGGCTGATCCACCGCATCAACGGTGACATCGCCGGCCTCGAGGCGCTCGAACGAGCCCAGATCGACGACGCCGTCGCCGTGGTCCGCCGGCACCGCGCCGCCCACACCGTTGCGCTCGGCCTGCCCACCGTCCGGGCCGCCGCACCCGCCCCCCTGACCGCGCCGGAGGCCACCGCGTGAACACCAGCACCGTCACCGACGAGCACACCGGCGCCTCCGCGGCAGCGCCCAACAGGCGAGTCCAGCCCATGCTCGACGGCCGCAACGCCGACAGCGCCCGCCGTCGCCGGCGCGTCCTGGCCGCGCTCGACCGCAGGACCGCCGAGGGCGCCGAGATCAGTGTGTCCGCGATCGCCCGGGCCGCCGGGGTCGACCGCAGCTTCCTCTACCGCCACCGCGACCTGCTCGAGAAGATCCATGCCCTGGCCGCCGAGCCCCCAGCCACCAGCGAGCGCCCCGGCCCGGCGGTCACCCGAGCCTCGCTGCAGGCCGACCTGCTTGCCGCCCACGAACGCGCCGCCCGGCTCCACGGCCGAGTCCAGCACCTCGAACGCCGACTCTCCGACGCGCTCGGCGAGCGCGCCTGGCACGCCTCCGGGCTCGGCGCCCCCGCCGACATCGACGCCCTCCACCAGCAGATCACCCGGCTCGAGCAGCAGGTCATCGACCTGGGCCTGCAGCTCGCCGAACGCGACGCCGACCTCGCCGCCGCCCGCGCCACCAACCGCGAGTTCATGGCCCGCATCAACGCTTCCCACCCCACCAGGTGAACCCCCGCGAGCCCACTTGCACCACACCCGTCGCGCTCGCTAGCGTTCCCCGCATCAGCATCTGAGCTGCGCAAACGCGGAGAATCTGCCTTCGCGACAGGGTCTCACCCCTGGAGAAGCATCCGGCTGTTCAAGCAGACACTCGGCTGGACCGCGCCGAAGATCCGTACTCCGGCCGCGGCGGACCGCTGGACCTGGCTGATCATCGCCGCGCACACCCAGCTACGGCTGGCCCGCCCCCTCACGGTCGATCTCCGCCGCCCCTGGGAGAGACCCGCCGACCCGGCCCGACTGACCCCGGCCCGGGTCCGTCGCGGGTTTCGCCACCTCCGAGCGAACACCAGCCGCCCCGCCGCCGCACCGAAACCCAGCCGACCCGGCCCCGGGCGGCCATCCGGCTCCCGCAATCGACACCGCGCCACCCGCCACGACGTCGGCAAACACGCCGCCACGGCTACAAGCAGCGCCGCCCGAGGTTAAAGATCAAGCTCAGGCGGGCGAGCCGGTCGAGCCGGGTGGCTGTCAGGAGCCGGGCAACTGCGGCCGCACGGGACATCACACGCTGACTGTGTCATGGGCAGGTCTCGTTCCGACCGGACCCATCCTGCGGTCTCTGTCAACGGTCGGCCGCGGCCGGTGACGGTGTCGTCCCGCCTGGCCGCGACCGACCGTAGGAGCGGTCAGCGGTGCGCGCTGCCGTCCAAGGCGACGCTGTCGGGCTGTGGCGCAGCGGCGGATCCGGTCGGTGGGATGCATGGCGGAGCAGGGTGGCGGCCAGGATGGCGCCGACCGCTGCGATGACCGCCGGGTGACGGCACCGGCGTTGAGGCCGCTGGAGATGGCATCGCGGGCCGCAGCCAGTAGCGGCGCGCTGAGGTCGCCGGGGAGTTGCCCGGCGGCGGCAACGGCATTGTCGAGGCTCTCCCGGGCGGTGGCGTCGGCGTCCGCGGGCAGGCCGGTGGGCAGGGTGGTGGCGATCCGACTGGTGTAGACGGCCGCGCCGATGCTGCCGATGATCGCGACACCGAGTGAGATGCCGAGGTCGTTGACGGTGGATGCGAGCCCGCCGGCTGCTCCGGCCTTCTCCGGGGGCACGGAACCGACGACCATGTCGGTGGTCAGAGCCATGGAGGGAGCCACGGCGGGGTAGAGGACGACGAAGCCGGCGATGAGCAAGGGCAGGCGGTGGCGGCGTCGACCTGGGTGAACATCAGGTACCCGAGGACCTGGATGGCGAGGCCGGTGGCGATCACGTTGCCGGGGCGGAAGCGGCGGGCAATGATCGGCGAGCTGGTGGCGACGACGATCAGCACCAGCGCCGCAGGCAGGATCGCGAACCCGGTCTGGATCGGGGAGAGTCCCTTCACCAGCTGCAGGAACTGGGTGAACATCAGGTACACCCCGCCCAGCCCGGTGGCCGAGAGGATGAACACTCCCAGAGCGCCGCTGACGGTGCGGTTGCGGAACAGGCGCACGTCGAGCCCCTCCCTGCGCCGTCGAGCGCAGCTGGCGCAACACGAACCAGATCCGGAATCCGATACCGATCGCGATGGATCCCGCGGAGTTGGCGGGCGCCGCTCCGGTGGCGAGGGACTTGATGCCATAGATCAGCGGCAGGAGCGTGGCCAGCAGCAGCAGCGCGCTGAAGATGTCGAGCCTGGTCGACTGCCCGCCGTGGTGGCGCGGCAGCAGCAGGGGTGCGCCGATCACGACGACAGCCATGACCGGGACGGCGACCAGGGACGTCGCGCGCCAGGGCCAGCAACAGGACGGTCAGCATCATGAACAGTAGCAGGGACGGCAGGACCAGCAGGCCCAACGCCATCCACTCCCTGCGCCCGGCGAGTGGCTCGGCCGGGCTGGTTGCCGAGGACATCGGCACTCCTCTCCTCGTCGTCGTCCGAACGCGCGTGCGCGCCGGTGACGGCAGTGGATCGTGCTGATACCCTAACGGGGTTGCGGTTTGTGCCGGACGGGGCGAGGGTATCGACGGTCAACGCCGGGTGATGAGCTGCGCGCCGCCGTCGATCGGGGCATCCGCTCCACGTGGCGAGGCAGGCAGCGCCCACGGTCGTCGCCGTGGGCGGCGACCGTGGGCGGCGGCGTTCGGTCAGTGGGCGGCAGCGGTCTCCCTGTCGCGAGCCAGCGGTGCCGGGCCGGTGGCGTCGATCGCGCGGGATCGGAAGCGTCGCAGTCGCAGGCTGTTGGCGACCACGAACGCCGAGCTGAGCGCCATCGCGGCGCCGGCGATCATCGGGTTGAGCAGTCCCACCGCGGCCAGGGGCAGGGCGGCGACGTTGTAGGCGAACGCCCAGAACAGGTTGCCCTTGATCGTTCCCAGCGTGCTCCTCGCCAGGCGGATCGCGTCGGGCACCGCGCGCAGGTCCCCGCGGACCAGTGTGATGTCGCCGGCCTCGATGGCGACGTCGGCGCCGGTGCCCATGGCCAGGCCGAGGTCGGCCTGGGCGAGCGCGGCGGCATCGTTCACCCCGTCGCCGACCATGGCGACGACCCTGCCCTGGTCCTGCAGCCGTCTCACGACGTCGAGCTTGTCGGCGGGCAGCACCTCGGCGATCACGGTGTCGGGTCCCGGGTCGATCCCGACCTGCTCGCCAACGGCACGTGCGGTCGCCGAGTTGTCCCCGGTGAGCAGGATCGGGGTCAGGCCAAGGTCACGCAGCTGTGCGATGGCCTGGGCGGAGGTGGGCTTGACGGTGTCGGCGACGACGAGCACGGCGCGCGGGGCCCCGTCCCAGGCGACGGCCACCGCCGTGCGCCCGTCGGCGTCGGCGGCCGCCTTGGCCGCGGCCAGGTCGGCGGTCAGGGGCTGGCTCCACCGCTCCAGCAGCGCCGGGCGCCCGACGAGCACGGCATGGCCGTCGACCACACCCTGCACGCCCAGTCCCGGCACGTTGACGAAGTCCTCGACCGCGGGCAGCGCGCCGATCCTCTCGGTCGCGCCGCGGGCGACGGCGGTGGCGATCGGGTGTTCGGAGGCGTTCTCCAGCGCCCCGGCGAGCCGCAGGACCTGGTGCTCGTCGACCCCGTCCGCGTGCACCGCGACGAGCGACATCTGCCCGGTCGTGACGGTGCCGGTCTTGTCGAGCACGACGGTGTCGATGCGCCGGGTGGACTCCAGCACCTCCGGGCCCTTGATGAGGATGCCCATCTGCTCGCCGCGGCCGGTGCCGACGAGCAGCGCGGTCGGCGTGGCGAGGCCCAGCGCGCAGGGGCAGGCGATGATCAGCACGGCGACGGCGGCGGTGAACGCGGCGGCTGCGCCGGCCCCGGTGCCCAGCCAGAAGCCCAGCGTCATGGCGGCCAGCGCGATGACGATCGGCACGAACACCCCGGATATCCGGTCGGCCAGGCGCTGGACCTCGGCCTTGCCGTTCTGGGCGTCCTCGACCAGGCGCGCCATCTGGGCGAGTTGGGTGTCGGTACCGATCCGGGTGGCGCGCACCACGAGCCGCCCGCCCGCGTTGACCGTCGCGCCGGTGACGGTGTCCCCGGCCGACACCTCGACCGGGACGGACTCGCCGGTCAGCATGGAGGCGTCCACCGCGGAGCTGCCCTCCTCGACGACCCCGTCGGTGGCGATCTTCTCCCCGGGCCGCACGACGAACCGGTCACCGACGGCGAGCTGTTCGGTGGGGATCCGCGCCTCGGTCCCGTTGCGGAGCACCGCGACGTCCTTGGCCCCGAGCTCGAGCAGCGCGCGCAGCGCGGCACCGGCGCGGCGCTTGGACCGTGCCTCGAAGTAGCGTCCGGCGAGGATGAAGGTCGTGACGCCCGCGGCGACCTCCAGGTAGATGTTCGCGGCGCCGTCACCGCGGGCGATGGTCAGCTCGAAGGCGTGGGTCATCCCCGGCTCGCCCGCGGTGCCGAACAGCAGCGCCCACAGCGACCAGCCGAACGCGGCCAGCACACCGACCGAGATCAAGGTGTCCATGGTGGCCGCGGCGTGGCGCAGGTTGGCCAGCGCGGCGCGGTGGAACGGCCACGCCGCCCACACCACGACCGGCCCGGCCAGCGCCAGGGAGATCCACTGCCAGTAGGTGAACTGCAGGGCCGGGACCATCGCCATCGCGACGATCGGGACCGACAGGACGGTGCTGGTGACCAGCCGGTCGCGCAGCGACCGCGTCGGGTCCGCGTCGACGGCCGCGTCGGCGTCGGCCACCGGCGGGCGGGGCAGCTCGGCGCGGTAGCCGGCCGCCTCGACCTGCGCCACGAGCGCGGCGGGGTCGACGCCGTCGGGGGCGGTGACCCGGGCCTTCTCGGTGGCGTAGTTGACCGTGGCGGTGACGCCGTCGAGCTTGTTGAGCTTGCGCTCGATCCGGTTCGCGCACGACGCGCAGGTCATCCCGCTGATCGCGAGCTCGATGTCGGTGACGGGGGCGCCCTCGGGCGCGCTGGTGGTGCTCATAGTCTCCTCCTTCGCCCGAATCAGTGGCCGTGACCGTCGGCGTCGCGCGCCGGGGCGGTGTCGGGCGGGTCGGCGTGGGACGGGACTGCGGACGGGTCTGCGGGCCCGGTGGGCACGGTGAGCTCCGCGGTGCGCACGACGCCGTCGTGCCGGAAGTCCAGGAACAGCCGGTAGCTGCCCGCGGTGGGCACCTCGGCGACGAACTCGACCTGCGGGCCGGCCGGGGTGGCGCCGCCCGGCGCGCCTGCGTCGATGCTCGCTCCGCCTGCGCTCGCCTCGGCGGGGTGCACGTGCAGGTAGGCCAGATCGCCCTCGCGCAGTGCGACCAGGTGCCCGTAGGCGGCCAGGTAGGGCTGCAGATCGGTCACCGGTGCACCGCCCCGGCTCACGGTCAGCGTGACCGCAGATGCCTGACCGGCGACCAGGTCGCCGGACAGCTCGACGGTGTAGCCGTCGACCTGCGCGGTGCGGCTCGGGGCGTGCGTGACCGGCTCGAACACGCCGGGCGCGGCGAGGTCGACGCCGAGGGTGGTGGCCTCGCCGCCGGTGGGGGTGAGTCGGCGAAGGCCCGGTAGGAGCCGGCCGATGCCGCCGTGAACGGGACCGACCAGGTGCCGTCGGGCGCCATCTCGGGGTGGACGTGCTGGAAGTCGGTGGTGTCACGGCGCACGACGATCAGGTGCATCCGCTTGTCGTGCTCGACGTCGAACGCGGTGACCGGGGCCCCGTCGGGACCGGTGATGGCGAACGAGAAGGTGTCGGGCGTGGTCGGGGTGAGCGTCGGGTCGGTGGGCGTGAGGGTGTAGCCGCCCCTGCTCGACGCCAGCCC
This sequence comes from Pseudonocardia sp., assembly GCA_029263115.1. GTDB lineage: Bacteria > Actinomycetota > Actinomycetes > Mycobacteriales > Pseudonocardiaceae > Pseudonocardia. The sequence continues at coordinate 25,850 of JAJCYC010000081.1, forward strand.
CGCGGGCTGGTCTGCGGTCTCCGGGACGGTGCCGCCGTGGGTGTCCCCGTGTCCGGCGCTCCCAGCGCCGGGCGCACCGTGCCCGGCCGCGTCCGCGGTGGCGAGGGTGGTGAGGGGACCGACAGCGGAGCCGGTCGCGAACGCTCCTGCGACGGCCACGGCGAGCGCCGCACCGTAGGCGGAGAGCTTCGCGCTTACGTTCATGGTCCGTTCCCTGGTCGGGCGGCAGCGGATGCTGCCGAGTGGTGGCTACGCGGCCGAGAGGTGGTAGCCGGCCTCCTCGACGGCGGCCCGGACGCGCGCCTCGTCGACCGGCGCGGTGCTGGTGACGGTGACCGCGCCGGTGGGCAGGTCGACCGCGACGTCGGTGACGCCCTCGAGCTCGCTGACCTCCTCGGTGACCGAGGCGACGCAGTGCTCACACGTCATCCCGGAGACGGTGTAGGTGGTCTGCCTCATGACGTGCCGCCATCCTTACTGGTGTGGGTGTTCAGGACCTGACGAGGCGGGCGATCGCGGCGCTGGCCTCGGCGACCTTCTCGTCGGCGATGGCCCCGCCCTCGGCCACGGCCTGGGTGACGCAGTGCTTGAGGTGCTCGTCGAGCAGTCCCAGCGCCACGGCCTCCAGCGCCTTGGTGACGGCCGAGACCTGGGTGAGGACGTCGATGCAGTACTTGTCGTCCTCGATCATCTTCGCGATGCCGCGCACCTGACCCTCGATGCGGCGCATCCGCTTGAGGTAGGCATCCTTGTCGCCTGCGTAGCCGTTCATGTCGGTCCTCTCGCCGGTGACAGAAACATACTCTAGGGGGGTATAGCACACAACCCGGGACGCGGTCATCGGTGCCGCGGCCGTTCGGCGCGGAGGATCAGGGAAGCGGCTCCGACCGCCCTGCTTCGTCCGGTGAGGGACGACAGCCGGCGGCGCGATAGTCGCCTTCAGCTCGTCCATGTACGGACGGGCGCATCCGAAGTCTCGCCAACAACGACGCAGGTTCTGCTCGCCGCCCACCTGCGCCGTTCGGCGACCGAGGTGGCGCACCGGCGACACCACTCGACGCCTCCGTCCGTACCCTGGACGGGTGCGAGCGAGCCGAGGCGAGAACCAGGGCCGCACCCTGCTCGTGGCGGCGGTCTTCCTGGCGGTCGTCGTCGCCGTGGTGTCTGACCTTGCCGCGGGGGAGGCCGCGCTGCACGTCGCGTCGCTGGGCCTGGTCATCGGGGCGATGGCGGTGCTGCGAGTGTGGCTGGCCGGGCGTGACCGGGGGCTGCTGCAGGTCCTGAGCGGATGCGTCGTCGCGCAGCCGGCCGTGCACGCTGCCGTCAAGCTCGTGCCGCATGCGCCTCTGGACCACGGGATCGGATCCGACATCGGTCGAGCCGATGTCGCGGTCACCGCTACGCAGCTCGTGATCGCTCTGTTGATCGTGGCCACAGTGTCCTTCGCCGAGCAGTTCTTGGCTCTGGTGTCCGGCGTCATCCGGGTCTGGGTGCTGCGGCTGCAGCTGACGGTTCCGAGCACCGGGCCCGATGCGCGCACCTGCCGACGGACCCCGGAGCGGGCCCAGCTGTCGAGCCGCTACCGGCCGGTCGCCATGCGCAAGCGGGGCCCGCCGCACACGCAGGCCGCGGCGGCCTGAGCAACTTCCGCCCCGCGCCCGACGGATCCGTCCTCACCGCGAACGACCTCACGGTCGGCGGCCGCCACCCCTGACGCGAGCGCTCCCGCGCCGCGGCCCTGTGCCGCGCCGTGGTCTCGACACTGCCCGCGCGCACACCGCTGGAGACCCATGCGCGAACCACCCCGACCGATCTGTGCCGCCCTCGTACCCGACCCCGGAAGGGCGGGACAGCCGTGTGCGGACTGCTGACCCTGCTCGCTGCGGCCGGGGACGCGCCCGAGAGTGCGGCCGCGGTGTCCGACGCCATGGGCTGCTCCATGCACCGGGGCCCGGACGAGGGCGGCGCCTGGCACGACGACGACATCGCGTTCGGCTTCCGGCGCCTGTCGATCATCGATGTGGAGCACTCGCACCAGCCGATGCGGTGGGGTCCGGCCGATGACCCCGGGCGCTACACGGTCGTCTTCAACGGCGAGATCTACAACTATCCCGAGTTGCGCGCCGAGCTCACTCGCCAGCGCGGAGCGAGGTTCGCCACCGACGGCGACACCGAGGTGCTCGTCGCCGCCTACCATCACTGGGGTGCGGCGGTGGTGGAGCGGCTGCGCGGGATGTTCGCGTTCCTCATCTGGGACAGCCGTGAGCGGGGGCTGTTCGGGGCCAGGGACCCGTTCGGGATCAAGCCGCTGTTCTACGCCGAGGGCCCCGCGGGCATCGCCTTCGCGAGCGAGAAGAAGAGCCTGCTCGCCCTGGCCCCGGAACTCGGGCTCGCCGCCGACGGCGGCGACCTCGACGACGCGGCCCTGCAGTACTACCTCACGCTGCAGTACGTTCCTGAGCCCGCGACCCTGCACCGCGCGATCCGGCGGATCGAGTCGGGCACCCGGTTCACCGTGCGCCCGGGCGGCGAGGTGGACCAGGAGCGCTACTTCCGACCGGTCCTGCACGGGGGAACAGGTTCGGGCCCGGCGGTTCACGAGAGGCTCGCGGGCGTGTTGCGCGACTCGGTGGCCGTGCACATGCGCGCGGACGTGCCGGTCGGGGCCTTCCTCTCCGGTGGCATCGATTCGACCGCCATCGTCGCGTTGGCCCGCAGGCACAACCCGGACCTGATCACGTTCACCGCGGGATTCGAACGGGCCGCCTACTCGGAGGTGGACGTGGCCGCAGAGACCGCGGCGGCCCTGGGGGTGCGGCACGTGGTCCGGACGGTGTCGGCGCAGGAGATGATGGACGCGTTGCCGCTGATCGTCTGGTACCTCGACGACCCGGTGGCCGACCCGGCGCTGGTGCCGCTGTGGTTCGTGGCCCGCGAGGCCGCCCGGCACGTCAAGGTCGTGCTGTCGGGTGAGGGCGCCGACGAGCTGTTCGGCGGCTACACGATCTACGGCGAGCCGGCGTCGCTGGCGCCGTTCGAGCGGCTGCCGGGGACGGTGCGTGCGCTCCTGGGCCGGATGTCGGCGCGGCTGCCCGACGGGCTGCGCGGCAAGGACCTGCTCCGGCGTGGAGGCCTCCCGCTGGAGCAGCGCTACTACGGCAACGCCCGCGTTTTCCGACCCGACCAGCTGGCTACGGTGCTGCGCCGACACGATCCCGACCGGCCGATCTCCGAGGTGACCGGGCCGCACTACCGCGACTCGGCCGAGTGGGACCCGGTGTCGCGGATGCAGCACGTGGACCTGTTCACCTGGTTGCGCGGCGACATCCTGGTCAAGGCCGACAAGATGACAATGGCGAACTCACTGGAGCTGCGGGTGCCGTTCCTGGACCCGGAGGTGTTCGCGTTCGCGTCGGGGCTGCCGCTCGCGGAGAAGCTGGCCCACGGCACCACCAAGTACGCGCTGCGCCGCGCCCTGGACGGGATCGTCCCACCGCATGTGCTGCACCGGCGAAAGCTCGGCTTCCCGGTGCCGATTAGGCACTGGCTCCGCGCGGAGATGTATGACTGGGCCAGGGCGGTCGTGGCGGACTCCGGGGCCGGGCACCTGATCGACCTGACGGCCGTGGGCCGGATGCTCGACGCGCACCGCACCGGTCCCGTCGACCACAGCCGCCGCCTCTGGGCGGTGCTGGTGTTCCTGCTGTGGCACGGGATCTTCGTCGAACACCGGATCCGGCCGACGGTCCCGGACGCGTCGTCGGTCCGGCCATCGGACTCCGGTTCGCGATGACGACGTGTGGCGGCGGGGCGGTCCTCACCCGCGGGTGAGCACCGCCAAAGCGGCGTCGGCCACGGCCGTCAGTTCCGCTCGAGCCGCGCTCCACCCCGGCGCCCGCGGGACCCGGCTCAGCAGGACCACGATGAAACGTTGCTCGGCGTTCACCGCGCCGGCGCTGTGCAGGTAGTACTGGCCGGAGAAGCAGCACATCCATCCCTGTTTGGCGATGGTGTCGAGCCCGCCCGCCGCTTCCACGTCCGGCGCGAGCAGTGCGAAGGCCTGGTCGAACCCGTCATGCGCGATCGCCGGCGCCGCGGCCAGGAACGCCACGATCAGGTCGCGATCCCCGGACGGCATCTCCTCCAGAACGTGGCGGTAGACGCGGACCATGTCCGTGGCCGACGTCGACATCTCGCCCCACTGCGTCGTGTCGTCCGGAGCCGAGGTGGCCGTGAGGTCGAGCCGAGCGCTCACCCGCGCCGCCGCGCCGGCCCCGTCGAACTTGACCCAGAGCACGTTCATGGCACCGTCGTCGCTCGGGCCCAGGGCGCGGCGGATGAGGTCGATATCCTCGTCGGACACGGCGAGCCCAGTCGACCGCCTGCGCTCTAGGATGTCGACGGCAACGATCACCTTGGCTACCGACGCCGTGTAGAACGGCTCGGAGCCCCGCGAACCGACGGCGATCTCGCCCGTGGCCCGGTCCAGCACGGCGACGCCGAGCTGGGTCGAGGGTGCGGCGGCGTCCTGCGCCGCACTCACCGCGCTCTGGGCGATGACCGACGGCGCCGAGGTGGCCGACGGCGGGCTGCTGCTCACTGTCGGCGTGCTGCTGCCCTCCGAGGCCTCCGCGACCAGGTCCGCGGCGCACCCGGTCACCGAAAGAATCGCCAACGACATCGTCGCGACCATCCGACGGGTGTGGCCGGCTCCGCCAGTCCGCACCGGCTGGCTCCTGCGCAAGGAGACGTCCTTCCGTTGCGGCGGATCGCGGGCGCTGCCGGGGCAAATCTACCCGGTCGATCCGGTCACGCCGCGACCGCCCGCGGTTTCGTCGGGGTGATCCCGAGGTGGAAGTGGTCCTGGTGGACGTCGTCGGTGAAGAAGCCGGTCCCGGGTGGGACGATCGGACCGCCGACCTCAGTGGCCCCTGCTCGCCCGGCCGCCGCCATGAACTCGGCGATCACCGGATCGTTGCGAGGGATCTCGACCACCAGACGTCCGTCGATCGCCCGGACGTCGACGGCCCGTCCCACTGTGTGGTTCGACAGCCGGGTGGTCGGGAAGACGGTACCGGGATGGCCGGACACGAGGACCTGCACGTCCAGGTCGCGAGTGCGGCCGAGTTGGTCGAGCACGGACAGGATGGGGTCGCCCACGCGGCGGTCGGCGATGTCTGTTCGGCCGGGCTCGGGGATGCGGATGCGCGGATTGTCCAGGACCGCGCGGCCCAGGTCGGTGGGCCCGCCGGGGCGAGCTGGCGCGTACTCGGGTCGCGGCGGGTCGATGACCGAGGTGACCTGCCAGTCGCCGTCGGGGCCCGGTCGCAGCCGGATGTCGAGCAGGATCTCCCTGGTCCGCTCATCCTCGTCGGTGCGCAACCACTGACGGGCCAGGACCATCACGCTCGCTGCGCTGTCGGTCAACCCCCCGTACTGGGGGTAGACGATCGTCGTGACGGCCTCCCGCGCAGGCACGTCGAGCAGCGGAGCAGCGGTGGCGGCCATCTCCGGCGCGTACCCGGCCGCCACGACGCGCGAGCGTCCGTCGCTGGCGCCGGACGCTCCCCAGGTCCCCACCCGCTGTACGAATCGGGAGGCGGCCTCCTTGACCTGGCCGTTCATGTCCCCGGCAGCAGCGACGAAGCCGTCGGTCACCGGGAACGGAGGGGCCGCCGCGTTCGCCGACGGCGAGGGGGCCTCCGTGCCGGATGCCGCGACGGTCCCCGGTGGGTCGACCGGGCGACCAGGGACGCCTGCGACAAGGGCGGTGATGCCCATGGACAGTACGGCGGCGACGGCGAAACCCGCGACCGCGACGCGTAGTGCGAACCGCAACTCAGCTCTCCTCCGGTGCGTCGGTCCACCGCACGAACCGCTGCACGGTGCGGCCGTCGCGGGTGTGGATGCGCCGCAGTGCGGTCCATCCCGTGCGCCGGTAGAACTCGACCGACCCGGCGGAGCCCACGTCGGTGACGAGCTCGATCCGCCGCACGTCAGCCCTGGCGCAACGGTCGATGAACTCGTTGGTGAGCACGCGCCCGGAGCCGGTGCGACGCAGGGCGGGGGCCACCGCAACCGCGGTGAGCTCGGCCACCGCGGCCGTCCCGACCGCGCCGGGCGGTACCGACGGCGTGTGGCGAGGCGCACGCAGGCCCCGCAGGTAAGGCCGGAGGCGGGTGCGCAGGAAGCTGGCCAGGACGCGCGGCCGCAGGACGAGTGCACCGGCGGCGCGAACGATCAATCGGGTCCGGTAGCGGGTAAGCAGCTCGTGGCGATACGCTTCCCGGTCGAGTGCGCCGATCAGGAACCCTGCGATGCCCTGCTCGCCTTCCTGCCCCGGCCCGTCGACGACGAGCGCGAGGGCGTGCGGGCTGTCCAGGTAAGCGCGGTGCCAGCAAGCGACGAAGTGGTGGCCCAGCCGGGGGAACAGGCCTACCGGCAGGTTCTGAACGTGCAGCTGTGCCATGGCGGGGATGTCGGCAGGGGCCGCTTCGCGCACGAGGACCGGCGCAGGGACCCTGGTCTGGACCGCGCGTGGCCGCATGGCCGGAGTCGGACGGAGAACGGTGTCGGAAAGCGGATCTCGCGGATGGGGCAAAGGATGCACGGGCAACTCCACGGGTGATGCCCGGTGGGGCCGACCGGGCTGCGAACCGCCCGACGCGCCCTGGAAGGGCCGGTCGTCAGACGGCGGGAACGTGACCGGTCGCGGGTGGTCCCCGCCGGTAAAGAGGACCGAGAGGAGCCCAGCGCTGGCCGGGCGTAGCCCGGACCGCACCGACCGGGGCTCCGGCGACCCGAGGCTTGGCACCGAGATCGAGCAGCCGCAGCCAGCGACGGACGGCACGTCGCACGTCGCACGTGTGCAGGAGCTGCTCGGCGCACGCCACCGCCACCACGATCGCCGCCGCGACCACGACCGGTAACACCGAGACCGACGTCTCCTGGACAGCGTGACCAACCGTTCCGGCCGGTACCGAGGATTCGAAGGCCCTGGTCGTTGCGTGCAGGACCGGCTGGGCGACGAACGTGGCAGTGACCGTCGCGAACAGCGCGCGGTAGCGCCCGGCGAAGCGGATCCGCATCAGCGCGACCAGTACGCCGACCATGGCCAAGGACGTCGTGTGCAGAGGGTGCCCGCCGACGAAGACGTCCGACACGACTGCGACCGCCGTGGCGAGCGATGCGGCGATTGCGACGGCCACCGGGCGTCGGCTCAGGTCAGGGTGCATGCGGTCACCTCCTGGCCGGACACGCACTTTCGGCTCGACGAACATGCCGACCGTATCGCGAACCGTGGATCCACCGCAGCCTCACCCCGATCTCGCCCCTGGGGTGCTTGGATCGGACCAGGCTGTTCGGACTGAGCACGGTCCTGTGGACGACAATCAGCGGTGAGGGAGGCGACACCAGATGGGCGGTTCCGTCGACGTCTCCGCAGCTCGCCGGACCGCGACGGTCCTCGCCGCCGCAGTGACGGCGGTGGTGGCTCTCGGCGCGGACCTGTTCGCCAGCCGGCACCCGATGCACACGGTGACCCTCGCCCTGGTCGTCGGCGTCGTCGCCCTGACCCGGGTGGCGGTGCTCGGCCGGCACCGGTGCTTGTTCGCCGCGGTGAGCGGCGCGGTGGTGGCGCAGCCCGTCCTGCACGCCGCGATGAAGGTGTTCCCCGCCGCAGCGGATCGCGTGCCGGGTGCGACGCACGCCGTCGACGAGGCCTCCATCACCGTCCTGCACGTCCTCTTGACCGCGGTGGTCGTGGTCGCCGTCGCGGGAGCCGAGCAGCTCCTGCTCCTGGCTGGCATCCGGCAACCGTGCGCGTCCTGGCTCCGGCCTCTCGACCTCTCAACTTCCCGGCTACCGCGCAGCGCGCCACCCCTGCCGGAGGGGGCTCCCGCGCCCCGCTGGTCCTGCGTGGCACACCTGCCCCGGCGCGGCCCGCCGGCGACGCGGGCATCTCTCGCCACATGACGGTCCACGCTCACCCAGTCCCGTAGCGGCACCAGCGAGCGTGTCGTGTCGGACGGCCACCGCCCGTCGGTCTCGGCTGGCGCCGACCCCAACCTCCCCACGGCCCTCGGCTGTCCCTGCCGACGCCGTGCCCCCGCTGCGCCCGATCGGCGCACCCCTGAACCCGGCTGCGCCGGTGAAGGAGATCTGAACCAATGAGCCGTGAACAACGGCGTCGCGCCGAGCGTGAACAGCGCCGGCGCGCCCGCAACACGAACGCCACCACCACTACGACCACCACCGCCGCCGCCCCGCGACGACCCGTCGACCCTCCGGCGATCCAGTCGGTGCTGCAGGAACTCGAGCGCCGCGACCAGACCGGCAAGATCTCCACGGCAGCGGTCGGCGCGAAGCGGGACTCGGTCGATCAGGCTCCCGCTGCGACGCCGCGGGCGACGACGAGCGCATCGCTGGAGACGACGCCGGCGACCTGCGGCCAGTTCGACGAGCTCGAGCCGAAGGCGATCGGTATGAGTTACACCTTCGAGGCCCCGGCCGACGGCGAACCTTTCCCGATGCAGGTCCGGTTCGAGGGCCGGCGAACCGACGTGTCCGGCGAGCCGACGGCGGCGGACCGGTTCAGCCTCGTCGAGACCGTCGATCCGGTACGACCGGGCACCGGACGGCTCACCCTGACCCGGCGCGTCGAGAACCTGGCGCCGGGGGAGTGGACGGTGTCAGCGTGGCCGGTGCCCGAAATCGGCACACCGGCCGGGCGGCCGCTGCCGGCCCGGGCCGAGGCGTCCGGGACCACCGGGTTCGCCCCGATCATCCGGGTACGCGCGCCCGGCGTGCTCCTGGGGGCGTGGCCGGGGATGGTCGCCCTTGGCGCGGTCGTCGCGCTGACCGTGCTGGGCCTGCTGGCCGCCTCCGCCGGGCACCCGGTCGTGCCGGTCCTGCTGCTGGCGTTCGTTGCGTGCCTGGTCGGGGTCCTGGGCGCCCGCATGTACTACCGGGTCGAGCGGCTGTTCCGCCGCCGCGCCGGCGCGGGGGTGCAGGGGATGTGCATCCAGGGTTTCGTGCTGGCCGCGGTAGGGACGGTAGTCGTGGGGGCGATTCCGCTGGGCGTGCCGCTCGGCGGGTTGCTCGACGCCACCGCGCCCGGGCTGCTGTTCGGGACGGCGATCGGCCGGGTGGGGTGCTTCCTGGGAGGATGCTGCGCCGGACGGCCCACGAGTTCGCCGTTCGGGTTGTGGTCCTCCGACCGACGCCTGGGTGTCCGCCGGATCCCGACGCAGCTCGTCGAGTCGGTGATTTCCTTGACGATCGGGCTGGCGGCGCTCCTCGTCGTCGTGTCGGGGCCGACGACGGTCCCCCCGGGCGGGGTCTTCGCGGCCGCGATGGCCGCGTTCGTCCTGGGACGGCAGCTGGTGTTCCCGCTACGTGCGATGCCCCGCAACACCAGCTACGGGCGGGTGCTCGCCATCACGGTCTCGGCGGTCGTGCTGATCGGGGTCGTCGCCGCGGCGGTGCTCGGCTGATCGGGCGGTCAGGCCCGGCGACCCGGGTGTGCCATGGCGGGTCGCAACGGCACCCGGCCGACCCGCACGCGGTCCACCGATCGGCCGGCTCCGACGGGCACCGCAGGCCGGGGAGCCTCTCGACCGGGTGCGACGGGCGCCGGGCCGGAGCCCGCCACGTGGAGCCCGGGCCCGGGTGCGACCGGGGCGTCGTGGTGGGCCTTGACCTGAGGCGTCCAGGTCGGGCCGGGGTTGCCGGGTCGGGCCCGGTGTCGTCCGCCGCGGGTGGCGAGTTCGGGTTCGGCGGGCAGCATCCCGCGGCGGCGCAGCGCGCGCAGTGCGACCGCGCACGCACCGCCGATCCCGGCCAGCACCACCCATGGGACGGCCGGGAGCCCGGCGTCCCGCGCGGCGCCGAGCACCCAGCCGGTGCCGAGGTTGCCCAGCAGGATCCCGACCCCGCACACCGTGTTGTAGAGCCCGTAGTGCGTGGCGACGAGGCGGTCGCCGGACAGCGCGACGATGGTGTCCATCTCGAACGGGAACACGATCGCGGTGCCGAGCGCGAGCACGGCCGCGGCGACGAGCAGGGCGGTGACGCCGAGGACGGAGGCGGCCAGGCTGTCGGCCGCGACCGGTACCGCTTCGGCTACGGCCAGCGGCAGGAACGCCCCGGCCAGGACCAACAGCCCGCCGGTGATGGACCGGCCCGGCCCCCACCGGGCCCGACACCATGCCGTCACCCGCAGTTGTCCGACGATAGTGACCAGTCCGGACACGGCGAAGACCGCGGCCACCACCGATGTCGCGGCGAGATCGCTGGCCACGACGAGCCGGGCCTGCAACGGCAGCGCCAGGTACACCTGGAACGACAGCACGTAGGACCCGGCCATGGCGGCGGAGAACAGCATGAACGACCGGTTGCCCAGGATGCCCCGCCACTGGGTGGTCACCGACCCGCCGGTACCGGACGGGGTGCCGCCGCGCTGTGGCAGCGCCCGGATCTGCAGCACGGTGAGCACCGCGAACACCCCGGCGGCGACCAGGCAGGTGAGGCTGAAGTTGATCCCGGTCAGGGCGAGTCCGATCAGCGGTCCGGACAGGATCCCGGTCTGGTAGAACACGCTGAACAGGGCGAAGGCCTCGACCCGGCGTTCCCCGGCGTCCTGGGCCAGGTATGCGCGGACGGCCGGGTTGAACAGCGCACCGGCGAACCCGGTCGCCGCGGACGCCGCGATCAGCGCGGGAACCGAGTCGACCAGGCCCAGCAGGACGAAACCTGCGGTGCGCAGCGCGCACCCGGCGACGATCAGCGGCTTGTAACCGAACCGGTCGGCCAGGCTCCCGCCGATCAGGAACATGCCCTGCTGGGAGAAGTTGCGCACGCCCAGGATCAGCCCGACCAGCCACGTCGCAAGGCCGAGCGTTCCGGACAGGTGGGCGGCGAGGTAGGGGATGAGCATGTAGAAGCCGATGTTGATGGTCAGCTGGTTGAGCAGCAGCAGCTGCACCGGCCGGGGGAACGACCGGTATTGGGCCAGGGTGTGCATCAGACCGTCGCGACCTGCACAGTGGCCACGGCGGTCGGGTCGACGACGGTGGTGCAGCGCGTCCAGCGTGACACCTCGCGCGCGCCGGGATGGGCGAGCTCGTCCGGGTCGGGGGCAGGTGGCCGGTCGAGCAGGTCGTGGAGCCGGCAGAAGTCGTCGTTGTAGACGGTGTCGAAGTAGCGCTGTGGACCGTCGGGGAACACGGCGGCGACCCGGACGTCAGCCGGTGCCGTGCGGGCCACCCAGCCGGCGACGAGCCCGACCGCGCCGACGCTCCAGCCGCCGCTGGCGTAGCTGGTCGCGGCGAGCTCGCGGCAGGCCCAGACGGCTTCGGCGGGTGCGACCCAGTGCACCTCGTCGAAGGCGTCGTAGTCGACGTTGCCCGGATAGATGCTCGACCCCAGACCGCGCATCAGTCGGCTCCGTGCTGGCTGGCCGAAGATCGTCGAGCCGACAGTGTCCACCCCGACCAGACGCAGGTCGGGCAGGTGCTTGCGTAGCACGGCCGAGATGCCTGCCGAGTGCCCGCCCGTGCCGACGGAGCAGACCAGGACGTCGATGTGGCCGAGCTGGTCGAGCAGTTCGTGGGCGAGCGGCGCGTAGGCAGCCATGTTGTCCGGGTTGTGGTATTGGTCGGGGCAGTACGAGCCCGGCTCCCCGGCGAGGATGCGGCGTACCGCCCGGCGGCGGGCCTCCTGCCATCCGCCGGGTGCGCACGGCTGCTCGACGGTGTGCACGGTCGCACCGTAGGCGCGCAGCAGGCGGTGCATGAGTGGTTCCATGCCAGGGTCGCTGACCAGCGTCACCGGGTGGCCGTAGGCGATGCCGGCCAGCGCAAGTCCCAGCCCCAGCGTGCCGCTGGTGGACTCCACGATCCGGGCGCCGTCGGTGAGCTCACCCCGTTCGCGGGCCCTGCGGACCATGTGCAGTGCGGGGCGATCCTTGATCCCGCCGGGGTTGAATCCCTCCAGCTTGGCCCAGAACCCGCGACCGGCCGGAACGAAGGGGTGATCGATCCGGATCACCGGCGTGCCACCGACGACCATCGGCAGCCGGGGGGTCAGGTGGTCGGACGCGGGGTAGGGGAGCGTTCGGGGAGCAGCAGGAAGCGTCATCGAGGGATCTCCTGGGGAGCGCCACGCTCGAGGTCGAGCGCAGGCGGAAGGGATCGAGCACGGACGTCAGGGGCGACCGTGCCCGATCAGGTCCGGGAGATCCCGAGACACGCCAGCAACGTCCGACCGGCGACCGGCGGACCTCGGGTTCCCGTGACCCGCACGGTGCGTAGGCCGACCGCCGACCGAGCGATCCCGTAGTCGCCGAGTGGCGACGCGGCGCCGTCCGGTGCCGCACCGTCGTCGCGTCGCGTCGAGTCGGTGACCGCCTCATCGGATGCGGGCGCGCTGTGGGCGCACACCGGTTCGTGAGCGTCAGAAGCGGTGCTGACCACCGCGTTCTGGCTTTCCATCACGGCCGCAGCCGCGCTGCATGAGCCCAAGAGCGCACCCGTGACCAGCAGAATCCCCAGCAGCACTGCCGCTGGGGAACCGGTCCAGTTGGGCTTGTTGGTACGCACAGTGATCGGACCGTAACAGAATGCAGACGGTAGAACGATCACCCCCAAGGGGTCTCGGTCGAGGCGAACCCGGGTGCATCCCGGCATCTACTAAGGGGCATAGTAGGTGGCTCAGTGTTCACCGACCGGAGACAGGACAGATGCCCCAGATCGGGAAGGCCGCACCGGCTTACCGTCGCGTCGTGGCGGGGATCCTTGGCTCGCCCGGCGGGTCCGCGGAGGTGGCCCGGCTCGAGGACGTCACTGTGGCAGTGCATCGCACACCGGTCCTGCACGGACTGGACCTGCGGCTCGCCGCGGGCGAGGTCCTCGGCGTGCTGGGGGCGAACGGGTCGGGCAAGACGACGCTGCTCCAGGTGCTAGCCACGCTCGTCGCCCCCTCCGCCGGTCGCGGGCAGGTACTGGGTTCCGAACTCGGAACTCCCGGCACCGCGACCGCCCGGCGACGGATCGCGCTGGTGGGGCATGTCCCCGCGCTGTACGGGCCGCTGACGCTGGCCGAGAACCTGCGGTTCGTCGCCCGGCTCAGCGGCCGGGACGAGCAGGCCGCCAACGGGGCGCTGGCCGCGGTGGGCCTCGGCGGCGCGGCGAGACGTCGGGCGGAGAGCTGCTCGCAGGGCATGCAGCGCCGGGCCGATCTCGCGCGGGTGCTGCTCGCCGAGCCGTCGCTGCTGCTGCTCGACGAGGTCCACGCCGGTCTCGATCGCGACGCCGTCCCGCTGGTCGACGCGGTCGTGGCCCGAGTGCGGGCTCGGGGCGGCGCGGCCGTGCTCGTCTCCCACGAGCCCGACCGCCTCGTCGGACTGGTCGACCGGCTGGTCCGTATCGTCGACGGGCGCGCTGAACCGGTGGGGGACTTCCCGTGACGGCCGCGACGGTTTCCCCGCTCGGCCTGTGCCTGGTCCTGGCGCGTAAGGACCTGCGCCTGGAACGGCGGGCGGGCGAGGCGCTGCTGGTCACCGCGCCGTTCGGCGCGACCGCGCTGCTGCTGGCCCCGCTGGCCGTGGGGACCGACACGCCGCTGCTGCGCGAGCTCGGCCCGGCCCTGTACTGGCTGGTGGTGCTGCTGTTCGGGGTGCTCGTGACGCTGCGGGCCAGCGCCGTCGACGGGCCGGCGCAGGTCGCGATGCTGCGCCTCGCGGGGGTGGGTGCGCGGGTGCGCCTGGCCGGCCGCACGCTGGCCAACGGCGTGCTGTTGCTGGGGTTCCAGCTGCTGCTCGCGCCGGTCGCGGTGCTGCTCTACGACCCGGACCTGACCGGCTGGCCGTGGCTGCTGCCGGTGTTCGTGCTGGTGGCCGCGGGGCTCGCGGTTCTGGGTGCGCTGGCCGACGCGCTGGCCGCCGGGCTCGCCGGTCGCACCGCGCTGGGGCCCCTGCTGGTGGCTCCGCTCGCCGTACCCCTGCTGATCGGGGCGACAGGTGTGCTGCAGGCGGCCCGCTACGGCCGCCCGCCCTGGCCGTGGTTGCTGCTCCTCGCCACCGTCGATCTCGTCGCCGCACTGCTCGCCGCGTGGTGCGCCCCCCACCTGGAGGACCGGACATGACAGCGCCCCCCACCGCCTCGCCCGGCGCAGCATCCATCGGACCGGTGTTCGGCCGCCGGCTGCCGATCGCCGCCGGTGTTGCAGGCGTCGTCGGACTCATCGCCGCGATGGTCTCCCCGCCCGACTTCGTGCAGGGCGAGCTCGTCCGCCTCATGTATATCCACGTGCCCGCCGCGTGGACGGCCTACCTCAGCTTCGCGGTGACACTGGGGGCGAGCATCGGCTGGTTGTGGCGCCGCCGCCCCGGCCTGGACCGGATGGCCGCGGCGAGTGCCGAGGTCGGCGTCTTCTTCACCGGGCTGGCCATCGCGCTGGGCTCGATCTGGGGGAAGCCGACCTGGGGGGTGTGGTGGACCTGGGACGCACGGCTCGTCACCACCGCGCTGCTGTTCTTCGTCTACCTCGGCTACCTGGCGCTGCGCCGGGCCATCCCCGACCCGCTGGTCCGCGCCCGCCGCTCGGCTGTGTTCGGGGTGGCGGCCTTCGCGCAGGTGCCGCTGGTCCACTTCTCGGTCCTCTGGTGGCGCACCCTGCACCAACCACCCACGGTGCTGCGCCCCGGCGACCCGTCGATCGACCACACGATGCTCGCCGCGCTGCTGCTCAACCTGGTGGCGTTCACCCTGCTGTGGGCGCTGCTCGTCCGGGCCCGCGCCCGCATCGCCGCGGCACAGGACCGGATCGACGAGGCCGAGCCGACGCGGCCGCTCGCGGGTGACGCGGTGTCGGCGCCCCGGCTGGAGGCCTCGGATGTCTGAGTGGGCGTGGGTGGCGCTGGGCTACGGGACCTCGGTGGTCGCGCTGGTCGGCTACGTCGTGGTGCTGGCGCGCCGGGCGACGGCACTGCGCCGCCGGGACCCGTCGTGAGCAGCCCGACCCGGATGGGCCTGTCCCGCTACCGGCTGTTGGCGGTCGCCGCGGTCGGGGTGCTGGCCGTGCTGCTGGGCCTGCTGCTGTTCGGCAATCTCAACCGCAACCTCGTGTACTACCTGGACCCGGCCGAGGCGCTCGCGCAGCAGGCGGACTACGGCGACGGCCGCCGCTTCCAGCTCGGTGGCCTCGTCGAGGAGGGCAGCGTCACGACGACCGCCGACGGCGTCCGCTTCACGGTCACCTCCACCGCAGGCCCGGACGGCACGACGATCCCGGTCGAGTACCGCGGCTCTCCGGCGCAGCTCTTCGGCGCCGGCATCGGCGTCGTGCTCGAAGGCTTCTGGCGCGGGCCGGTGTTCGCCTCGGACACGATGAAGGTCAAGCACGACGAGAACTACCGGCCCCCGGAAAGCGAGTCGACGTGACGACGGCGGTTCCCGCGGCGGGGTGGGCGGGCGCGTTGCTCGGCCTGGCCGGTTCGATCGTGCTCGCCGTGCTCGGGCTGCGGGCCCAGCGCCGGCCCGGCGCCGTGCGCCACCAGCAGCTCCGCGCCGCGGTGTGGTGCATGCTCGGCGGTGCGGTGCTGGCGATGACGGCGCTGGAGGTGGCACTGCTGACCGACAACTTCGCGATGTCCTACGTCGCGGAGACGCACTCCCGCGCCACCCCGCTGCTGTTCACCATCACCAGCGCCTGGGCCGCCCTCGACGGCAGCATGGTGCTCTGGACGCTGATCCTCGCCGGGTACACCGCTGTTGTGCTGCGTCAGGTGCCCGGCACCGACGACCGGCTCGGCACCGGCGCGCTGGGGGTGCTCGGCCTGGTCGCGGCGTTCTTCTTCGGTACCGTGGTGCTGGCCGCCAACCCCTTCGAGATCCTGGCGAACCCGCCCGCCGACGGCCCGGGGCCCAACCCGATCCTGGCCGACCACATCATGGTCGCCCTGCACCCGCCGATGCTCTACCTGGGCTATGTCGGGTTCACCGTCCCGTTCGCGTTCGCGATGTCGGCGCTGCTGCTGCGCGAGGGCGGCGTCGAGTGGCTGCGTCGTACCCGGCGGGCGAACCTGGTGGCCTGGAGCTTCTTGACCGGAGGGCTCGTGCTCGGTGCCTGGTGGGCCTACGAGGTGCTGGGCTGGGGCGGGTACTGGGCGTGGGACCCGGTGGAGAACGCCGCGCTCATCCCGTGGCTGGTGGCCACCGCGTTCATCCACTCATCGGTGGTCCAGGTCCGCCGCGGCATGCTGCAGGCGTGGAACTTCGTGCTGGTCCTGGCCACGTTCGCGCTGACCATCCTGGGCACGTTCCTCACCCGGTCCTCGGTGGTGGTGTCGGTGCACAGCTTCAGCCAGTCGCCGATCGGGCCGGCGCTGCTGGCGTTCTTCGTCCTCGTCGTCGTCGCCGGGTTCACGCTGATCGTGCTGCGCGCCGAGCGGGTCGCGTCGCTGTCGCGTCCCGAGTCGCTCGCTAGCCGGGAGGGCGCGTTCCTGGTCAACAACCTGCTGCTGAGCCTGCTCGCGTTCGTCGTGCTGCTCGGCACCACCTACCCGATCCTCGTCGAGGCCGTCGTCGGGCAGCAGGTCTCGGTCGGGCGGCCGTTCTTCGACCGGATGGCGGTGCCGCTGGGGTTCGCGCTGCTGCTCGCCATGGGGATCGGCCCGGTCACGCCCTACCGGCGGGCGAGCGGCACGCTGCTGTGGGAGCGGATGCGGGGGCCGCTGCTGGCGGCCAGCGCGGCCGCGGCGGCCGTCACGCTGGCCGGGGTGCGCTCACCCGGGGTGGTCGCCGTGGTCGGGATCGCCACTTGGATCGCCGCGTCCACGCTGCGCCAGCTCGTCGTCGGCGCGCCCGCCCGCACGCCCGCCGGGGTGCTGCGCATGGTGCGCGGGCAGCGCGGCTTCTGGGGCGGGCAGCTCGCGCACCTCGGGGTGGCGCTCGCCGCCGTGGTCATCGCGGTGTCCGGTGACCTCGCCGAACGGGCCACGGTGACCCTCGACCGCGGGCAGTCCGCCGGGTTCGCCGGCTACACCGTCACCTTCGAGCGCAGCGAGCAGCACCAGCAGCCCGACCGGCTGGTCACCGACGCGCACATCGTGCTGCGTTCGGGCACCGACGTGGTCCGGGTCGCCGAGCCGCGGCTCAACTCGTTCCCGGGCCGGCCGCAGGCGGTCGGCAACCCGTCGGTCTGGTCGGCCCTGGGCCAGGACGTCTACGTGGCGCTGGGCAGCCTCGACCCGGAGCGGGTCACGCTCAACCTGTACCGCTTCCCGCTGATGGTGTGGCTGTGGGTCGCCGGAGGGCTCGTCGCGGCGGGCGGTTTCTGGGCGCTGGGCGGACCGCGCCGGCGCACCCCCGTCGAGACCTCCGGTGAACAGCCTCTGGAGAAGGTGGGTTCCGATGGGTGAGCGCCGCCGAACCGCCTCCGTCGTCATCGCGCTCGCCGTCCTCGGCCTGCTCGCGGTCACGGTTGTGGCGCTGCTGACCGCGACCCGGCCGGCCCCCGACCGCGCCCAGGACCTCGCCGAGCGGCTGCGCTGCCCGGTGTGCAAGAGCGTGTCCATCGCGGAGTCACAGTCCGACACCGCGGTCGCGATGCGCGGGGTCGTCGCCGAACAGGTCGCGGCCGGGCGCAGCGACCCGGAGATCGTCGACTACTTCCGGGCCCGCTACGGCGACTGGGTGCTGTTCGACCCGCCCGCCGCCGGGGCCACCCTCGCGTTGTGGCTGGTACCGGCGGCGGTGACCGTGCTCGGGACCGGCGTGGTGCTGCACCGGATGCGGCAGGGGCCGGCTGGGTCCCCACCCGCGTTGAGCGCGGAGGAGCGGGAGCGTGTCGCGGCCGCGGTCGCCCGGGCCCGCGTGGCCGGAGTCGGGGAGGACGACCAACCGTGAGCATTCCTGACGAGCGGCTGCGCCAGGTGGCCGACCAGGCGGTGCGCGACATCGTCGAACTGGACCGGCAGGTCGACTGCGGGGAGATCGATGCAGCCGACGCCGGACCGCTGCGTGCCGGATACGAAGCCCGCGCCGCGCAGTCCCTCGGGGCGCTGGGTACGGCCGATCCGCCTGCCCCCGCGCGACCTCCCGCCCCGCGCGCGTGGTCGCTGGCCTACCTGCTGGCCGGCGTCGTCGCGGTGGTGGCCACGCTGGTCCTGCTACCGGCCTCGCTGATCGACCGGCCGGTCGGCGGGTTCGTCACCGGGAATGAGGCGGTTCAGGGTGCCGCTCCGGCGCTGGACCCGTCGGCAACCGTCACCGATGCGCAGCTGGAAGAGGTGGTGGCGGCCAACCCCGGCGTCGTCGGGATGCGGCTGGCCCTGGCCGACCGCTACGTGGCGCAGGGTGATTTCGGCCCCGCGATGCGCCACTACCTCGACGCGCTGCGCCGGGAGCCGGGCAACGCCGAGGCGCACGCCCACCTCGGGTGGCTGCTGCTGCAGATCGGCCGACCACAGGACGGGCTGGAGTCGGTGGACCGGGCGCTCGCCCTGGACCCATCGCTCGACGACGCGCTGTGGTTCCGGGCGAACATCGCCCTCGACGGGCTCGACGACCCCTCCTCCGCGCTGGTGTCGCTGCAGGAGCTGGGCGGGCGCGAGCTGGCCCCGGCGGTCCGCGCGCAGGTCGAGGGGCTCGCCGCGACCGCGCAGCAGCGACTCGGGAGCGCCGGATGAGCGACACCCTGACCCCGGTGCCGTCGCGGCGCCGGGTGCTGCGCGCCGTCGCGGTCGCCGTGGTGCTCGTCGCCATCGGGATCGGCGCGCTGTTCGGGTCGCGGCTCACCGTCGACCCGACGCTGGTGCAGAGCCCGCTGATCGGCCGCCCGGTCCCCGACCTCACCCTGCCGGCGCTGGAGGGTCCCGGGGAGGTCTCGCTGGCCGCGCTGCGCGGGCAGGTCGTGGTGGTCAACTTCTGGGCGTCGTGGTGCGTCGCGTGCCGCGAGGAGCACGCCGCGCTCGTGGCCGCGGCCGACCAGTACCAAGACGCCGGCCTCACCATCGTCGGCATCGACTACCAGGACGGCACGTCCTCCGCGGTCGACTTCCTCGACGAGCTCGGGCGCGGAGGGGACAACTACCTGTACGTCAGCGATGTGGGCTCCCGGGCCGCGCTGGAGTTCGGCCTGTTCGGGGTGCCCGAGACGTTCGTCGTCGATCGCGCGGGCACCATCGTCGCCAAGATCACCGGCGGGACGACCTACCCGCTGCTGGCCGGGACATTGGACGCCGTGATCGCCGGGGAGCAACCCGGGGCGCGGACAGGGGGCCCGGTCCAGCCCGCGCCCGGTGCACCCCTCGTGGGAGGACGATGATGCGCACGCTGCTCCGCTCGGCCGAGTTCCGCTCGACGATCGTGGTGATGCTGCTCGCCGTCGCCGGCGTGGTGGCGCTGTGGCCCCGCGGCTCGGCGCCCGCCGTGCAGCCGGGACAACCGGCCGCCGCCGTCGCCCCGTGGGACGTGGACGGGCCCGGGTCGATGGCCGCGCCGGTCGGACCGGAGGTGGACATGCTGCGGGCATCGGCCGCGCTGGACCCCTGCCCGGCCCCGCAGCCGGACGCCCCGCAGCCCAGCGGGCCACTCCGCGGTATCACGGTGCCGTGCCTCGGTGCCCCGGGCGAGGTCGACCGCGCCGCGACACTGGCCGGTCGACCGGCCCTGCTCAACGTGTGGGCCTCGTGGTGCGCCCCGTGTCGCGCGGAGATCCCGGTGCTCGACGAGTACGCCGGCCGGCCCGACGCGATACCCGTGATCGGCATCGACGTGCGCGACGACGCCGCGGCGGCGCTGCGCCTGATGGCCGATCTGGGCGCACGCTATCCATCGGTCGTCGACACCCGCGGCGAGCTGTGGCGGGCACTCGAGGTGCCGCTCGTCATCCCGACCACCTATGTCATCGCGGCGGACGGATCGCTGCAGCGGGTGAATCCGCCCACCGTCTTCGCCGATCCCGACGAGGTGGCGGCCACGGTGCAGCGCTACCTGTCCGACCCGTCGTGAACGGGTGGATCGCAACGGGTTGCGGACGATCCGGTGCCCCGCCGGACAGGCGGGCGCGCGGCGCGGCGAACGGCTGCGTGCACGGAACGTGTCGCGCATGGGTGACCGCGACCGCCGTTCGGCTACCGAACAGGCCCGGTGGCCTCCTTGTTGGTGACGACGGGTGAGCAGCGGGTCCGTCGTGACTAGCGTTCTGACACGAACATCACGTTCTGGCAACAGAGAACAGTCGGCCGATCCCCAGCGGTCGTCCCCGGGTCGCGACCGATGTCGAGGCCCGGGATCCCGAGAGGAAAAGGTTGTGGCACGGCACCGCTCCCCCCAGAGCCGGCGCACACACCTCAGGCTCCCGCTGCCGGCCACGGTGCCGGCGGGAGCCGGTGGTGCGTACCGGCACCCCGTACCCCGGCCGATCGGCTCGGCGCTGCCCGGCCGTTTCGCGGCCGCCGCCGTGGCCGGCAGCGTCCTCGCATCCGCCGGTCAGATGGCGCTGGCCGAGGCGCTCCCCTCTGCCCTGGACGGGGCGAACGTGCTCCGGGTCGGTATTGGTGAGCTGATCGGGCCCGGGACGGCATCAGCGTCGGCGGCGCTCGCACCGGCCGGTGTACCGCAGGTGCCGGCCGTCGCGCCGGTGGTGGTCGAGCCGCAGGTCGTCGGCGCCGCGGACCTGCTGAAGGCGGTCGAGCTCGACCGCATCGCCGTCGAGCAGGCCCGTGCCGCGGAGGAGGCCCGTGCCGCGGAGGAGGCCCGTCTGGCGGAGGAGGCCCGGCACGCGGAGGAGGATCGGGCGGCTGCGGAGTCGGCGATCATCAGCGGCGGTGGGGGCGTGCAGATGATGGTGGGCCGCATCACCTCCGGATTCGGGCCCCGTTGGGACGCCCAGCACAAGGGCCTCGACATCGCGGCGCCGATCGGCACCCCGATCCGCGTCCCGCTCGACGGCACCGTGATCGACTCCGGACCGGCCAGCGGCTTCGGGCTGTGGGTGCGGGTGCGGCACGCCGACGGCACGATCACGCTCTACGGGCACATCGACCGCACGCTGGTCGAGGTGGGCCAGCAGGTGTCGGCGGGCGAGATCATCGCTGAGGTCGGCAACCGTGGCCAGTCCACCGGGCCGCACCTGCACTTCGAGGTCATCACCCCGAGCGGCAACATCAACCCGACCCCGTGGCTGGCGGAACGCGGGATCGGCGTCACCTGACTTCGGCCAGCGACCCGTCGGATCCCCGGAACCACCGTGGAGGTCGTCCGTGGGTTCCACATGAGCGACTCTTGTGTGTTGAGTTAGTCGACTCTATCCTCTTGTATCGTGATGTCTATCGATACCGTTAGTCACGGTTGGGGCCACGGGTCGTGACGTCCCGACGCAGGTTCCTGACCGGCGCCGGGGCGGCGCTCACCGGCGCCGCAGGGGTGGCCTTGGCCGGCACAGCCGGGGCTGGACAGAGTCCGCCCGCTCCCGAGCCCGGCATGTCGGGCATGGGGCACGGCCGGCGGCGTCAACGGCCCGATGTTCGCGCAGGGCGCGACCGTGGACCATGAGGCGAACGGGTTCGACCCCACCGACATCCTGCGCGACTTCGACATGGGCCAGACCTCGACGCTGCCCGACGGGCGGACGATGCGGGAGTGGTCGATCACCGCGGTCGACAAGGAGGTCGAGGTCGCCCCGGGAGTGCTCTTCCCGGCGTGGACGCTCAACGGCCGCATCCCCGGGCCGACGCTGCGCTGCACCGAGGGCGACCGGCTGCGGGTGCGGTTCACCAACACCTCCGAGCATCCGCACACCCTGCACTTCCACGGCATCCATCCGGCCGACATGGACGGTGTCCCGATGGTCGGGCGCGGCGTGATCTCCCCGGGCGAGGAGTTCGTCTATGAGTTCGACGCCGAACCGTTCGGGTTGCACCTGTTCCACTGCAATGTGGCTCCGCTGGCCGAGCACATCTCCCGTGGCATGTACGGCACGTTCATCGTCGACCCCCCGGGAGGGCGCCCGCCTGCCGACGAGATGGTCATGGTGATGCACGGCTACAACACCACTTTCGACGCCGAAGCAACCAGCTCTACGCCGTCAACGGCATCCCGTTCCACTACATGAACGAGCCGGTGCGGGTGCGGCGCGTGGAGCTGGTGCGGGTCTACCTGGTCAACATCCTGGAGTACGACCCGATCAACAAGCTTCCATCTGCACGGCAACTTCTTCAACTACTACCCGACCGGCACCAGCCTGACGCCGGTCGAGTTCACCGACGTGATCATGCAGGCCCAGGGCCAGCGCGGCATCTGCGAGATCCGGTTCCCCACCGCGGGGATGTTCATGTTCCACGCCCACAAGACCGAGTTCGCCGATCTCGGCTGGATGGGCTTCTTCGAGGTGACCCCGTGACCGAAAGTGCCGACTCCAGGACCGCCGGCCCGCAGGACCGCGAACCCGACCCCCGGGACACCGAACAGGTCACCGCCAGAACCGCCGAGGCGGGCGGCGGCCCGGGGTCGCGAGCCGGCGACGGGAACGGAACGGCCGGCCGCGCGGCGCGGGTACCGCTGTGGGTGCTCGGCGTGGCGGTCACGGCCGTGATCGGCCTCGTGCTGGGCGTGCTGGCCGTGTTCGGCGCCGGGACGCTGCCCGAGCGGGCCGGACCGCCCATCGAGGAGCTGAGCGTCGAGCGCACCGTGCTCTCGCCCGGCACGATCGAGATGACGGTGCGCAACATCGGACCGGACCCGGTGCAGGTCAGTCAGATCTTCGTCAATGGCGTCTACGTCGGGTTCACCGGGTGCGGCGAGCCGCTGGAACGGCTCAGCACCACCGTCCTGACCCTGGACTACCCGTGGTCGGACGGCACGCCCTACACCGTCTCGATGCTGACCTCGACCGGGCTGGTGATCGAACACGGGATCGCCGCCGGGGTGACCACCCCACCCGCGGACGCCGACTTCTTCGGCCGGATGGTGCTGATCGGGACCTATATCGGCATCATCCCGGTGCTGCTGGGGATGCTGTTCCTCCCGGTACTGCGCCAGGCGCGCGGCCGGTCGGTCAAGATCCTGCTGGCACTCAGCGTCGGCGTGCTGGTCTTCCTGGCCGTCGACGCCACGTTCGAGGGGTTCGAGCTGGCCGAGGGCGGCGCCGTGTTCGGCGGCGGGTTGCTGGTCATCCTGGGGGCCGCGTTCGCCTACCTGGCGCTGATGGGTGTGGATCGCCGGCTGCGCACCCGCACCGCGGCCGCCCGCCGCGACGACGCGGTGGGCGGGATGCGGCTGGCGCTGCTGATCGCCATCGGGATCGGGCTGCACAACATGGCCGAGGGCCTGGTGATCGGTTCGGCCTACGCCGTCGGCGTGCTCGCCCTGGGCGCGGCGCTGATCATCGGGTTCGTCATCAACAACGTCACCGAGGGCGTCGCGATCGTCGCGCCGCTGGCCGACCGGCGACCGTCGTGGCTCGCGCTGCTCGGGCTCGGGCTCGTCGCCGGCGCCCCGGCCATCCTCGGCGCGGTGATCGGCGGAGCGGTGAACAACCCGGCCTTGGCCGCGGTGCTCTTCGGCCTCGGGGTGGGCGCCATCCTGCAGGTCGTCGTGCCGATCCTGCCCAGCCTGCGCGAACGCGGCACCCGCACGTTCGACGCCCGCGTCCTCGGGGGCCTCGCACTGGGGGTGCTGCTCATGTACGGGACGAGCCTGTTCTCGGCGGCATGACCGCCGTGACGGACGCCATGCCCGGGACCGCCACCGACCGAGCCGCCGACGGCGCGGCAGGCCCGGCGGACGACCACAACAGGCCGGGCCTCAGCAGGCGGACCGCCCTGCTCGGGATGTGTGCGACCGGTGCCGCCGCGATGGCCGGATGCGCCACCGGCCGAGCCGAGACCACCGCGGCGGCACCCGGCACGCCGGTGGCATCGACGTCCGACATCCCCGTCGGCGGCGGGAGGATCTTCGCCGAGTACGACCTGGTCGTCACCCAACCCACGGCGGGGACGTTCGCGGCCTTCTCCGCAACCTGCACCCACCAGAGCTGCACCGTCGCGACGGTGGAAGGCGGGGACATCGTCTGCCCGTGCCACGGCAGCAGGTTCGCGATCACCGACGGCACGGTCACCACCGGCCCGGCCACCCTCCCGCTGCCCGCGCAGGCGATCGACGTGACCGGCACGTCGATCAGTAGCGCCTGAACCGGCGCTGGTGGAGGTCGAGCGGCCACAGAGGGCGGCCGGAGCAGCAGACCCGACGCCGGCAGGGGAGCAGCCGGTTCAGGCGGCGCATCGCATCTGGAGTACCCGGGTGGTCGTCACCACGAGCACGAGCGTGCCGATCGACTCGACGACCAGCGTCGTCACGACCAGCTCGCCGCCCAACTGCTGTCGGATTCCGAACAGGCCGACGGTCAGCGCGAGCACCAGCGCGAGCAGCGTGCCCGCCATGAACAGCAGGCCCAGCGCGCTTGCCAGTACTCGAAGGAACCACCGCCGGGCCGCGAGGATCGCCACCGCCAGGACCAGCCCGCCGATCGCGTTCAGCACGAAAAGCACCCCGATCAGGCCGCCGGACCCGGTGAAGCGGAGGTAGAGATGGATCCCACCCATTGCCAGGAGCAGGACGGAGCTCAGGGCCTGCCATACGATCAGAGAGCGGCGCCGCCTGTGGCGAGCGCTGCCTGGATCGCGCCAACCCGCATCCTGGGACTGCGAGGTCACGTCGGTCGCCCCTTCCGAGGGCTCAGGCCCATTCATCGGTCCGGGGCGGCTCACCGCTGGTTCGACGGGGCGCCTGCCCGCCGCCTGCGCACCGTCGCGACGAAGGCCGCCCCCTGCAGCGCCAGAACCAGCGTCCCGAGAATCACCAGCGGGAACCGGAACCAGTTCGGCGGCGGCGGGTCCCGGTGGAACGACAGAGTGTAGTGCAGGAACAGGAAGTAGCCCGAGTGCAGGACGGAGAGGTAGAAGGCGGTATAGGCGCCGGTGTGCAGCCACTTCCAGCCGGCCGGGCCCAGCCGGCGCACCGCCCGGTCGGTGGAGGTGGCGGCGAGCGCCAGCAGCCACAGCACCGCAACCAGACCCACGAGGTTGGCCAGCCCGAATCCCGGTTCCATCCGGGCCTCGCGTCCCAGCTGTGGCACGAACTCATAGCCGAGGAACCGCTGCAGATCCCATCGGACCCATCCGTTGAGGATCAGCAGCGTGTGCACCAACGCCGTGGTGGCCGCCCAGATCCCGATTTGCCGGCGCCAGGGGAGCATCCGCCCGACCGCGGTGGAGAACCGCGCCGCGGGTCCGAGGGCGAGCACGACATAAAGCAACACGATCGCCGCGTCACCGAAGGCTCGCCACAGCCGCATCTCCGGGTCCCACTCCGGGCGGCTTGCCCAGAACATGGCGACTAGCAGGGCGGTCGCCAGCATCAGCCAGCAGTGCCGGACGAGGCCAGCCCGCGGTCGGGGGCCGGAGGCCGGCCGGCCGGCCCCCCTGCCGCGCAGGGGCAGGCTCGGGGCGGCCGCAGCCGATCGGGAGGGGTTCATCAGCACCGTCCAGGGGAGAAGGGGATTGTGCGTGGGCAGTTCGGCCGGGGCTCACGGGCCCGGCACCGTCTGGTCGTCGACCTCGGGAGGCGCTCCCTGCCTGCCCCGCGCCCGGCGGACCGCTCGACCCGCCGCGGCGGTCGCCACCAGCAGCAGCAGTCCCGTCGTGGAGATCGCCAGCGTGGCGGGTGCGGCGGGTCCGCCACCCTGGACGGCGGAGCGCACGATCAGCCCGAACGCCACGAGCACCGTGCCGGCCATCGCCACGCCCAGGTGCACCAGCACCCGCCGGTGGGCCTCGGAGCCGGCGGGGATCGGCGCGGCGGCGACCATCCCGGCGATGCCGGCGACCACCGCCCCGACGAGGCCGAGACCGGTCGACCAGGTGGCGATGCGCACGAGGCCGGGGTCGCCGGTGAACCGGGAGGCGACGTCCAGGACCGGTGCCGCCGTCCAGCAGGCGGTCGGTGCGAGCACCAGCGAGGCATGCACACTTCTGCGGCGGGCTGCGTCGCCAGGTGTCGAGGGGAGGCCGGGATGCTCATCCACGACGCGCTCCGTCCGACCGCTGCCACGATCGGACCGCGACCGCTCCGGCCGCGACCCCGACGAGGCCCCCGGCGACGTTGAGGACGTAGTCGGCCGCGCTGCACACGCGCCCGGGAACGACGAGCTGGGCGGCCTCGATCAGCCCCGGCAGCACGAGCACGACCATCAGCGGTGGCAGCGTCCGGCGCATACCCAGGACCAGCGTCAGGCCCAGCGGCACGAACAGCGCAGCGTTGAGGAAGCTCTCGAGATCGTGTCCAGCCTCTGACAGCACGTAACCCAGATCGAGTCCGCCCAGCGAGGCGCAGCCCGGGATCGATGCGCGGTCGGCAGCAACCAGCGTCAGCGCGGCGGTCGCCGCCAGGCATGCGCCGGCGAGCAGGACGGGCAGCGGTCGCCAGCCGGTCCGGACGACCAGCGGTCGCCACAGGACCACGACCACCGCCACGCCGACGAGCAGCACCACGACCGTCGACGTGGAGACAGGGACGACGTGCAACACCGACGTCACCTCGGGACCCCCGGCCGAACCGTGGTCGGCACGGCTACCTGCTCCACGTAGGAGACGACCGTCATCATGCCGGCCTCCCCGTGGTAGACGTTGTGGCAGTGGGTCAGCCACTGCCCCGGGTTGTCGGCGTCGAAGTCGACCTCCACCGCCTGCCCGGGCAGCACGACCGCGGTGTCCTTGCGCGGCCCGACGCCGGCGGCGGTGCGCATCTGGAACGTGTGCCCGTGCACGTGCATTGGATGGAACATCGTGGTGGTGTTCTCGAACCTCAGCCGTACCCGCTGCGCCGCCCGTACCGGCAGCCCGCGGCCCGGGTCGTAGGTCTCGCCGTTGATCGTCCAGGTGTAGCCCGGCTCCGGACCGCCGAGCACCATGTCGTGCACCACGTCGGGCTCCCGGCCGGGCAGGGTCACGGACTCGGCTGCCGGGATGTCGTTGACCAGGGTCGCCGGGCGGGCCGCCAGGGCGACCGCGGCCGTCGTCACGTCCGGGGCGGGCCCCTGGCCGGGTTGCAGCAGCACCTGCGTGATGCCGTCCTTGCCCTCGGCGAGTCCGATCAGCGGTACCGCGACGTCCGGCATGTCGATCATCGAGTCGACGCGCTCGCCCATGCCCAGCAGGACCGCTTCGGCCTGCGTGGGGACGACCGGGAACCCGTCGGTGTGGGTGATGGTCATCGGGGTACCGGGCACGCCCACGCGGAACGCGGTGTCCCCGCCGGCGTTGATCAGGCGCAGCCGGATGCGGCGCCCCGGTCGGGTCCGGTGCGACCGCGCGGCCTCGGCGGTGCGGCCGTTCGCCAGGAAGAACGGGTACATGACGTCGCCCGCGTCGCCGCCCAGTAGCTCCGAGCGGGGCATCGCCATCCCGCCCATGTCCATCCCGCCCATCCCGACGGCGAGCAGGTCGGCCAGCACCCGGTCGGGGTCCCGGCCGGTGCCGTCGAGCCAGTCGTCGAACACGACGACCAGCTCCTCGTCGTAGCCTCCCGGTTCATCCGGGTCCTCGACGATCAGCGGCGCGTAGAGACCACGGTCGAGCTGCGTGCCGACGTGCGGGTGGAACCAGTAGGTGCCGGCGTCGGGCACGGTGAACTCGTAGCCGAACCCGGCGCCGGCCGCGATCTCGGGCTGGGTGAGGCCGGGGACGCCGTCCATGTCGTTGCGCAGCGCCAGGCCGTGCCAGTGCACCGTGGTCGGCTGGGGCAGGTCGTTGCGCAGCTCGACGCGCAGCAGGTCGCCGCGCCGGACCCGGATCTCCGGCCCCGGCAGCTCGCCGCCGTAGGTCCACGTCGAGACGGCTCGCCCGCCGAGATCGACCTGGCCGGTGACCGCGGCGAGCCGGACGTCGACGGCCTGCTGCCCGGCGGCTCGGCGGGCCCGTTCCAGCTCGGCGACCGCCGCCGAGCCCGCGCCGACCGCGGTGGTCCGCGGTCCCGGCCCGGCCGCGCATCCGGCCACCAGGCCGACGCCCAGACCTCCGGTGACGGCCAGGAACCGGCGGCGGCCCAGCAGCAGTGGCCCGCTCACTCGACGAGGATCCACGTGCTCACGACCCCGCGCCACGGTCGGGGATCCAGCCGACGACCACCCCGAGCGCCGCGGCAACCAAAGCAGACAGGCCGACGACCCCGGACCAGAGCTCGACCGGCCAGCGCACCCCTTCGGTGATCGCCAGGGCGACGAGCTGAGCGGGCCACAGCAGCAGCGGCACCGTGGCCGCCAGCGCCGGCAGCAGCAACGTCTGGGGCAGGCGAGAACGCTCGACGCCGGCCATGGCCACCTCGACCCCGACCGCGGCGACGGTGACCGCAGCGGCCACCGCCACGCCGTACGTGCTGAAGCCACCCACCGCGACCGACAGCCAGGCCACGACCCCGACCGTTAGCACGACCGCCCCGTGAGGGCGCCGACCGATTCGCTGGGCAAGCAGCAGGGGGGCGACAAGCAGCACGGTGGTCACCAGGTAGCCGGCCAGCCCGGCGACGGCGGACAGCTCAGCCGCCTCATGCCCGGGCGCGCCCTCCGGGATGCGGGTCACCTCCTGAGCAGCCGCTGGCCCAGTGAACACCGAGACGTAGAGCAGGAAGAACGCGCCCAGCGCGGCGACCAGGGTCAGCGACAGCATCGCCGGCAGCTCGGTGGACACGCCCGGGCCACCCTCGGCGACCGGCCGCGCCCAGTCGGCCCTCAGTGCCGCGGTCAGGGCCAGCGCCCCGCCGGTCAGCAGCACCAGGTGCGTGGGGCTGACCAGGGCGTCGATTCCGGTCTCCACCCCGAACACGACGTGCCACACCATGTCGCCCACCCCGCCCAGCCCGAACAGCAGCACGCCGAGCGCGGCGACCGGATAGCCGACCGGGAGCGCCCTGCTCCATGGCAGGCCTAGCCGGCGACCCCGCAGGGCGAGGACCCCGAGCCACACCGCGCCTGCGGCGAACCCGCTGTAGAGGACCCCGTGCCACGGGGTGAAGAACGTCTCCAAGCCGGGAAGATTCAGGTGGGCCCAGCCATCGACGAACAGTCCGAGGATCAACCAGATGTCGAATGCAGTGGTGGCCAGGTCGTCGCGGGTGGACGTGGTCAGGCGCTCAGGCCGCTCTATCGTTGCTTCCAGGGCGGTCGTCATGATCCGCTCCAATACCTAGGGGGGGTACTTGTGCGTCCGGTCGTCGCACCCTGTCAAGCGGTTCAGATCGGCGGCCACCCGATCCGGGCGTAGAGCGCGAGCAGCGAGCTCATCAGCACCGTCCAGCCGCCGGTCATCATCAGCACCCCGGTGGCGACCATGGCGATCCCCCCGCCGACCTCGATGCGGCGGGCGTGTCTGCGCAGCACGCCGAACCGGTCACGGCCGCGGACCATCCCGGCGGCGAGGACGAGGAACGGCACGCCCAGGCCGACCGCGTAGGCCGCCAGCAGCAGGGCGCCCCGAGCGGGGTCGGCCGAGCTCGCGGCCATCGTGAGTATCGACGCCAGTACCGGACCGACGCACGGCGTCCAGCCGAATGCGAACGCTGCCCCCAGGGGGAAGGCGCTGGCGGGCCCGGCCCCGATCCGCGCGAGCGGAAGGCGGGCCTCGCGCTGGAGCGCCGGCACCCGGAGCGCCCCCGCCATCGTCAGGCCCAGCACGACGACCACCGCGCCGCCCACCCGGGTGACGGTGTCGGTGTTCTGGCGCAGCGCCAGGCCGATGGCCGACGCCGTGGCTCCGAGCGCGGTGAACACAGCGGTGAACCCGGCCACGAACAGCAGCGCCCCAACCTGTACCCGCCTTCGGCCTGCGGCATCGCCGCCCTTCTCGACCGGACCGGACAGTCCGGACACGTACGACACATAGCCGGGCAGCAGGGGAAGCACGCAGGGCGAGCTGAACGACACGGCGCCCGCAACCATCGCGAGCGATATCAGGGCGAACTGCTCCATCGGGAGTGCCTCCGTCCACCAACCTACTGCGACCGATAGTAGATCAGTCGGCGAGGTGGGTCTGTGGCACACCCGGTCCGCATCGGCAGCATTCGACGCGAGCCCGTGCGGGGCTGTGTAGCGGCTCGGTCGAACGCCCACCACCCGGGCGCTGACCCGGTGTGGTGCTCCGATCTAGCGTTCACCCCGGCCTCGCTGCCGGCTCCGGCCACGTGGTCCGGGAAGTCCCAAGTTGTTCGATCACGAGGCGATGCCGATCGGGGTCGGTAGCCTCGAACTCTCCCACCGAACCGGCCGGCCGGATCAACGGACCGACGCACACGCCGTCCGCGGCCAGCCTTCGGTGCGTGGCCCGGACGTCGCTGGTGGGTAGCCGCACCGGCGGCGCGGGCGAAAACGTGGCCGTTGTCCGCCGGCGGGGTGTGTTCCAGTACCAGTTCGACACGACCGCAGCGCAGGAGCACCCACCCGTCGTCGGCTTCGCGTACCTCACCGTTCAGTCCGAGGTAGAAGTCCAGCGAACGGCGCATGTCCGTGACGCGGAGCTGCGGCCGGTCGGCGCAGGAGTTCGAGTCGCTGACGTTCCTCGGGGCGGGTGTCGACATGGTCGGTAACCTCCGCTGTCCCGTCGCTGGTTCGTGCGGGTTCTTCGGGTGGAACGGCAGGGCGGTTTCCGCCGGAACCCGGCGCCCGTGGCACCCGCGTCGACGCAGGGAGCGCAAGGGTAGGGGAGCACGCTCCGGGATCTACTACCCCCGTACGTAGCCAATGTGGTGACGTTCGGTAGCGTCTTGTCACGCCCCGCATTCGCGCTGGGCGCCACTTCTCGCGAACCTGGGGACTCATGGAAATGCGCGGACATGTCACGACCGGCCGGATGAGACGGGTCGCGCAGTGCGTCGCGGCCACCGCGGTGGCCGGCGCCGCAGCACTGCTCGTCAGCGGTCCCGCGACGGCGGCGCCCAGCCCGGCGATCGTGCCCGGCACTCCGTGCACGACCACCGCGCGCGCGTGTGTGGACCTCGCCGCGGCCACCGCGTGGCTGATCGCCGACGGCGTGGTGAGCTACGGGCCAGTGCCGATCGCCTCCGGCGCACCCGGAGCGGAGACGCCGAAGGGTGCGACGGTGGTGGACTGGAAGAGCCGTTACCACCACAGCCGGGAGTTCGGCGGGGTGGCCATGCACTACGCCGTGTTCTTCGCCCCCGGCGGGATCGCGTTCCACGAGGGACCGATCGACCACCCGTCGGCCGGCTGTGTCCGACTGGAGACCGAGGCCGCCTCACGGTTCTTCGACACCCTGGCCGTCGGCGACGAAGTCCAGGTCCGCTGACAAGAACGGTGTGCCGCCTTCGTGAGGTGACTGCGACATCTTGGCAACTGCAGACCCCTGGCTGCACACTGATGCCATGACCGCCGAGATGTCCCTGGCCGGACCGTCAGCGATGCAAGGCTGGAGCGGGCGCGACCGCCTCGCGATCCTCGGGATGGCGGCGTTCGTCCTCCTGCTCAACGTGGTCGGGTGGGGTGTTCTCGTCCTCGCCGTGGCCCCGCAGAACCTGGTTCTCGGCAACGCGGGCGTGTTCGGTGTCGGTCTGGGCGTCACGGCCTTCCTGCTCGGGGTGCGGCACGCCTTCGACGCCGACCACATCGCTGCGGTCGACAACACCACACGCAAGCTCGTCGGGGAGGGCCGAGCGGCTCTGGGCTGCGGCTTCTGGTTCTCGCTCGGGCACTCCAGCGTGGTATTCGGGCTGTCGCTGCTGCTGGCGCTGGGTGTCCGAGCGCTCGCCGGTCCCGTGGCCGACGAGAACTCCCCGCTCCAGCAGACCCTCGGGCTGGTCGGGACCATCGTCGCCGGGGTGTTCCTCATCCTCATCGGGCTGATGAACCTGGTCGCGGTGGTCGGCATCGGCCGGGTCTTCCGGGACATGCGCCACGGAGGGCTGGACGAGGCCGAGCTCGAACGCCGCCTCAACAGCCGCGGCTTCCTTGCCCGCCTTCTCAGTCGGGTGATGAGGCGGGTCAGCAAGCCGTGGCACATGTATCCAGTCGGGCTGCTCATGGGGCTCGGGTTCGACACCGCGACCCAGGTGGCGCTGTTGGTGCTTGCCGCGGGCACGGCCGCGTTCACGCTGCCCTGGTATGCGATCCTGGTCCTGCCGGTGCTCTTCGCCGCAGGCATGAGCATCTTCGACACCGCCGACGGGGTCTTCATGGCCCGGGCGTACGGCTGGGCGTTCCTCAAGCCGGTGCGCAAGGTGTTCTACAACCTCACGGTCACCGTGCTCTCGGTGGTGGTGGCGCTGGTCGTCGGTGTGATCGTGCTGGTGGGACTGCTCGTCGAGAAGCTGGTTGTGGAGACCGGGCCGCTGGCCGGGCTCGGTGGCCTCGAACTGGACCTGGTCGGCTACATCGTCGTCGGGCTGTTCGTCGCGACCTGGCTCATCGCGGTCGCGGTGTGGAAGTTCGGGCGGGTCGAAGAGCGGTGGTCGTCCGCCCCGCCGATCACCGGCGCAGCGGACGTACCAACGTCAACCGGCACGACGAAGATCTGACCGGCGGTTGGACTACGGGTTCGCCACAGCGCGAGCCGAGTTCTCGGTCGCCCGCTGCAGAGACGAAGCCGGTCGCAGCGATCGCCGCCGCGGTCGACCGCGGCCCGAGCCGTCCGACCCGTCCGACGCATAGGCCAGTCCGACCACCCCGCCGATCGCCACGCCGTAGATCATCGCGGCGACCCCCAGGCCCAGAGTGCTCTGAATCCCCCTACTGACGAGCGGTGCCTCGGCTGATACGTCACCAGCGGCGGCGGCGGTTTGCTCCTCGTAGGCGATGGCGGCCTCGACAGCGTCCTCCCCGAACAGGTAGGCGAACACGAAATACGCCAACCCGCCGACGAGCCCGGCAGCCAGACCACGGACCAGTAGTTTCCTCACCACGGCCGACGCCCCGCGGTCAGTGGCACGGGAACCCGAGGAGGTGGCGGCCGTCATGGACGAACTCGTGCACCATGCTGCCCGTGATCAGCGACGTGGCGCCCTGGTCCATCCCTACCAGGTAAAGCAAGGACAGCAGGATGAACCCGGCGAAGACTGCCCAGGGCAGGACCTCGTCGAGCGGGACGACGGCCGGAGCAGGAGCGGAAAGCGTTGCGGCCTGAGCCATGATCGGATCTCCTCGGCTCAGTGATGACGTCTGCAGCGTCTGACACATATGAACAACTGTTCAAGTGGAAGAGTGTGGAGGCCGGGGCGCGACCAGGTCAAGCGCCGCCCGAGTGTCTGTGAGGAGGATCGATGAGCAGCAGGATCACGCTGGTGTCCCATGCGCCCACGTTGGCCACGAACTCGGCGGCGTTCGCTGACGACGAGCCACTCGATGCCCGCGGAGCCAGCCAGGCCGCGGCCGCGCGCGGTCGCCTGCTGCGGGCCGTCCGGGTCCTCTGCTCGTCGGCGCCGCCCTGCCGGCAGACCGCGGAGGCGTTGGCGCTGGATGCCGTGGTCGATCCGGTGCTGGCCGAATGGAATCTCGGGCGATGGCGGGGTCGGACCCTCGACGAGGTCGCCGCGGTTGAGCGGGACGCCGTGGCGGCCTGGCTGTCGGATCCGGCGGCGGCGCCGCACGGAGGCGAGTCACAGGTCGCGCTGCTGGCCCGGATCGCCGCGTGGCTCGACTCCGTGCCTCGTGACGGTCATACCGTCGCGATCACGCACGCCGCCGTCGTCCGAGCGGCCGTGCTCGCCGTCCTCCACGCGGCACCTGCCGGCTTCTGGCGCGTCGACATCGCCCCACTGACGGCCACCGAGTTCCGCGGAGGACCGGGCCGATGGACGATGCGGTCCACCGGCACGCGCCTCGTCCCGACCGGCGGCGAAGGCGATGGCGAACACCGGCTCCCGACCCGGCGGTCGTGAGGCCCGATCGAACTGCATGCGTGCCTCCGCAATCGGCGGCGCCCGAAGCACTCTTGCCTGGTTCAGACCGACAGGAGCAGACCCGCGCACCAGGCGATGCCGGACGTCGCCGATGTCGCAGCCAGGACCGGGGTGGCAAGAAGTACGCTGATGAGAAGAGCGGAGGCGGCCCACGCGGAGCGAACCTGGATGACCGACGCACGGCCGAGCAGCCGACCGGCGCGCTCAGTGACCCCGGATGCCGCAGCCGCGAGTGCCCGTTGTGGTGGCGTGGGCGGGCCTGCAAGCGCGAGCAGTGCGGTGACCAGCGTTCGGGCGTCGTGCCGACGTGCGGCGTTGTCGTCGGCCCACATCTCGACCAGGCGACCGAGCGCCGTCGGACCCGCGGTGAACAGGGGCAGTGGCGGCATCGCCTTCGCCAGGGCCTGTGCGAATCCCAGGATCAGATGGTGGCGGCCCGAGAGGTGGGCGTGCTCGTGGGCGAGCACCGCGCGCAACTCGAGGTCGGTCAACGCGGCGAGCGCGGGCTCGCTCACGACGATCGCGGACGGACGACCGGCCACCGAGTAGACGATCTTGTCCGGAACATCGACGACCACGATCCCCAGCCGCCGGTCGAGTCGCCCCACGAGACGCGCAGCGCACGCGTGTGCCAGTGTTCGGCGCCGGCTCCGCCACAGCGCTGCGCCACCGCGAACACCGATCACCGCCACACCGGCACTGGCGGACGCGAACACGACCAGGACGCCCCAGCGGGCCGGCGTCCCGTGCGCGCCGAGCGCGGCCGCGCAAACCGCGCTGATGCACCGCTGAGCGACGTGTCGGACGACATCTGAGCCGATCACGGCGCGACTGAAGAGGACGACCGCGCCCACCCACGAGCCGGTAGCGCTGGCCAGAGCGCACAACCACAGCACGACCCCCGACCGGGGTGCTGCATTTGCGCCGCGCGTTACGCGGAAGATGACCCGTGGGGCGAGCACGGCGACGACCAATCCGTAGATGGCCAGGCACAGCGCCTCGCTCATGGCTCACGCCCCTCGGAGTGTCGCTGCAACAGCTCCTGCAGCTGCTCCGCATCTTCGACGCTCATCCGCTCGACGAAGCGGCTCAGGATCGCGATGGAGTCGCCCCCGTCGACCAACGCCTCGCGCATCACCTCAGCGCTGTACTCGGCGCGGGTCGCGGTGGGGTAGTAGCGGTGAGCCTTGCCTTCCGGTTGCCGGGTCAGTCGCCCCTTGCGGTAGAGGTTGTGGATCGTGCTCATGACCGTCGTGTAGGCGATGGTACGGCCGGTGCGCAGTCGCTCGAACACCTCACGGACCGTCGCCCCGTCGGGGGCGGTCCACAGTTCTTGCATGATCGCGCTCTCAAGCTCGCCGAACCCGCGCACCATGCCTCCCCAACCCGCCGAGGATCGAGCATAGGGGACCTTCTGCTGCAGTCCGCGGACACTCACGCCCAACGGGTTCAGGTAGAGGCCCCGAGGTCATCGCGAGGTCGCGTCTGCGCCCGAATCCGCGGCGCCCGGGCCGGCGCCTCGCCGCGACTGCCTCGCTCGGCCAACCACTGCTCATGGCCCCGTAGCGGCTCTACGGTGCGTAGAGCTACTATTCGGCCCAGTAGATTCGTTGAGATGTCGGGAAGCAGCACGCCCGGCTCGTGGCTGGAGGCCCCTGTGACAGCCGTTGCCCCGAAGCCGATCGCGTCGCGCCCGTACCCGGCGCGGCGGACCGGCAAGGGATCCACGTTCCTGAAGATGATCAGGACCACGGACCCCAAGGACATCGCGATCCTGTACATCGTCACGTCGTTCGGCTTCTTCCTGGCCGGCGGGGCGATGGCGCTGCTGATGCGCGGCGAGCTGGCCGTGCCGGGGCAGCAGTTCCTGTCCAACGAGCAGTACAACCAGCTGTTCACCATGCACGGCACGATCATGCTGCTGCTCTACGCCACGCCGATCCTGTTCGGGTTCGCCAACTACATCGTGCCGCTGCAGATCGGCGCGCCCGACGTCGCATTCCCGCGGCTCAACGCGTTCTCCTACTGGCTGTTCCTGTTCGGCGGCCTGACGGTGATCTCCGGGTTCCTGACGCCGGGCGGTGCGGCCGACTTCGGCTGGTTCGCCTACACCCCGCTGTCCAGCGCGACGTACTCCCCGGGTGTCGGGGGCGATCTGTGGATCGTCGGGCTGATCGTCTCCGGTCTGGGCACGATCCTGGGTGGCGTCAACTTCATCACCACGATCGTCTGCATGCGCGCACCCGGCATGACGATGTTCCGGATGCCGATCTTCACCTGGAACATCTTCGTCACAGCGCTGCTGGTGCTCATCGCGTTCCCGGTGCTGACGGCGGCCCTGTTCGGGCTGCTGGCTGACCGGCGCCTCGGCGCGCACGTGTTCGACCCGGCCAACGGCGGAGCGATTCTCTGGCAGCACCTGTTCTGGTTCTTCGGCCATCCGGAGGTCTACATCGTGGCGCTGCCGTTCTTCGGCATCGTCTCGGAGATCTTCCCGGTGTTCAGCCGCAAGCCGGTGTTCGGCTACAAGACGCTGATCTACGCGACGATCGCCATCGCGGTGCTGTCGGTGGCGGTGTGGGCGCACCACATGTACGCCACCGGCGGGGTGCTGCTGGCGTTCTTCTCCTTCACCACGTTCCTCATCGCGATCCCCACGGGTATCAAGTTCGTCAACTGGATCGGCACGATGTGGAAGGGCAAGATCACGTTCGAGACGCCGATGCTGTTCGCGGTCGGCTTCCTGGCCACGTTCCTGTTCGGCGGGCTCACCGGCGTGCTGCTCGCTTCGCCGCCGCTGGACTTCAACGTCTCGGACACCTACTTCGTGGTGGCGCACTTCCACTACGTGCTGTTCGGCACGATCGTGTTCGCCACCTACGCCGGCATCTACTTCTGGTTCCCGAAGATGACCGGCCGGATGATGGACGAGACGCTGGGCAAGTTCC
>JAJCYC010000082.1 GCA_029263115.1 Pseudonocardia sp.
GGCTTGGCGCTCTCCAGGCTGGGCACGTGCGAGAGCATCATCAGCGCGTCGCCGTCGCCGATCCCGCGCCGGCTCAGCGCCCGGGTGGCCATGGACAGCGCCGACGAGGTCAGCGCCCGGTTGGTGACATGCAGCCCGAACGGTTCCGCGTAGGCCCGGGCCAGTGACCGCAACTGGGTGACCAGGGCGGAGGCCGACGGCGCGGTGGCCAGGAACGCCCGGTTGCGGGCCACTGTGGCGTCCACCATCTGGGTGCCCGTCGCCACCCGGCGGCCGAGGGTGGCGATGGTGCGCAGGGCGTGCGGGGTGGCCCGCGCGGCCCACAACAGGTCGGTCCGGGAGGGCTCGTGCGGGGGCAGCCCCCGGCTGGCTGCGTGCCCGAAGTACTGCCAGTCGGCGGCGGCGGCGGAAGTGCCGGGCAGCCGCTCGGCGACCGTACGGATCACCGACATGTTCAGGTGGAAACGACCGGCGAACCGGCCGATCATGAACCAGGGTCGGTCCGGGACCCGGATCGCGGCGAAGTCGTCGAGGAAGGACCGCCGGAACCCGGCCTCGGCGCCGGCGCCGACCAGGCTCCAGGCCAGCGGACTGATGATCTCTGGAAACACCTCACCGGCGTTGGCTCGGGTATACAACGGGTATCCGGGATCGAAGTCGGTGTCGAACTCGATCTCCATTGCGCCTTCCTTGTTCCGGTCGGCGACCGGTTCCCCCCGGACCGCTGTGACGTGAGAGACGACGGACTGCTTTCCGAGCAACCACTCAGGTTTCTGATTATGGGCATCCGCCGATCGGTCGTCAACAACTCGGCGGATGCCATAGTCCTCTTGCCGGGTGATACTCGCCAGGCGTAGATTTTGTGATCACTAGCTCAGATTCGGAGTTTCGTGTTGTCCCCAGCCGCGCAGCCGTTGCGCCGCGCACCCAAGCAGGCGCGGGCCCAGCAGCGGGTCAGCCGCATCCTGGACGCCGCCGAGGAGCTGTTCGTCGAACTCGGCTACGACGCGGCCACCACCAACCAGATCGCCTCGCGCGCCAACGCCTCGATCGGCTCGCTCTACGAGTTCTTCCCGAACAAGCAGGCGTTGGCGCAGGCCCTGGCCGAACGGTACATCGAACGGCTCGGCGCACTGATCGAGGAACGGATGGTCAACGACCCCTCGTGGACCGGTGAGCAGCTTGTCGACTCGATCGTCACCGCCCTCGACGTGTTCTGGCGGCGGCACCCGGCCACGGTGCCGTTGCTGCGCGGTTCGCTCGGTGCTCCGGCGTTGATGTCCGCCGGTGAGCAGTTGCGGATGGCGCTGGTCGGGCACATCGAGACGATCCTGTTGGAGCGCCGCCCGGACGTCGATCCGGAGCGGGCGCTGCTGGCCGCCGAGATGGCGATCGACCTGACCCGCACCCTGCTGGAGCGGATCCAGGCCGAGCCGACGCACCGGCGCCCGGTGGTGCTGCGCGAGCTCAAGATCGCGATCATCGGGTACCTGCGCACCGCGATGCCTCCACCGGCCCGCTGACCTCCCCGGCGAGTCCCGCGTTCTGCGCCGGCGAGTCCCGCATCTCGGGCAGGGGGCGTCAGTCCCGCACGCGCAGGTCCGCGACCTCGGCGCGCAGCGCCCGCAGCTCGGCCAGGATCTCGGCGTTGGCGGCCCGCTCCTCGGCGGCGGACTCGGCCTCCGCCTCCCGTACCTCGGCGGCCACCTCCTCGGCGACCTGGCCCTCCATCGCGCTGACCACCACCGCGATGAACAGGTTGAGCACCATGAACGAGCTGATCAGGATGTAGATCACGAAGAAGATCCAGGCGTAGGGCGACTGCTCCATGACCGTGCGTGCGACGTCCGGCCACGCCTCGCCGGTCATCGTCTGGAACAGGGTGAACAGCGTGACGCCGAGGTTGCCGAAGTAGTCCGGGGCCACCCCGCCGTACAGCTTCGTGCCGATCACCGCCGCCACGTACATGATCAGCACCAGCAGCGCGGCGATCGAGCCCATGCCGGGCAGCGCGGCCAGCAGCCCGCCGACCACCCGCCGCATGCTCGGCACCACCGAGATCAGCCGCATCGCGCGCAGGATGCGCAGCGCGCGCAGCACGCCGAACTCCCCGGTCACCGGCAGCAGCGCGATGGCCACGATGACGAAGTCGAACACGTTCCACGGGTCGCGGAAGAACCGCCAGCCGTAGGCGTAGAGCCGCAGGCTCAGTTCGACCACGAAGATGACGACGACCACCCGGTCGATCAGATGCAGGGTGCCGCCGTGCACGTCCATCAGGGTCGGCGAGGTCTCCAGGCCCAGGGTGATCGCGTTGAACACGATCACGGCCATGACCGTCTGCTGGAACCGGGTCTGCTCGACGAAGTCCTGGACCCGTGCTCGGGAAGCGGTGATCACGGTGGGTGAGAGTAACTGTTCGAACGGTGACCTGGGCCGGGGTGTGATCCGCTCGCCCGTGGTGTAGGTGATAGCTCACACGGGTGGATAAAGCTTGCATCGGCTAACTAACGTTATCTTGGCCGCGCCGACCGAGGGGGAAACGCATGCCCAGGGCAGCCGTCGAGGAATGCGGGCCGTCGCCGGACGCGGCGTCGGGGGACCTGTCGGGCTACCGGTGGGTGGCGCTGTCCAACACGACGATGGGCATGCTGTTGGCCACGGTCAACGCCTCGATCGTGCTGATCTCCCTGCCGGCGATCTTCCGGGGCATCGGGCTCAACCCGCTGGACCCGGGCAACATCAGCTACCTGCTCTGGATGATCGTGGGGTTCATCCTGGTCAGCGCCGTGCTGGTGGTGTCGCTCGGCCGGCTCGGCGACATGTACGGACGGGTCCGGGTCTACAACCTCGGGTTCGTGGTGTTCGCGCTGTCCTCGGTGGCGCTGGCCCTGGTGCCCTTCGGCTCCGACGCCGGGGCGCTGTGGCTGATCGGCTGGCGGGTGGTACAGGGCGTCGGGGGCGCGATGCTGTTCGCGAACTCCACCGCGATCCTCATCGACGCCTTTCCGGACAGCCAGCGGGGGATGGCCCTGGGGGTCAACCAGGTGGCGGGGATCGCCGGTTCGTTCCTCGGCCTGGTGATCGGCGGACTGCTCGCGGAGTGGCACTGGCGCTCGGTGTTCTGGGTCAGCGTGCCGATCGCGGTGATCGGGGCGGTGTGGTCCTACCGCTCGCTGCGGGAGAGCCGGCCGGTCGCGCGCGACGGTGCCGGCGCCCGCGCGACTCTGGACTGGCCGGGCAACCTCACCTTCGCCGTCGGGCTGTCGGTGCTGCTCGCGGCCA
Organism: Pseudonocardia sp.; assembly: GCA_029263115.1. GTDB lineage: Bacteria > Actinomycetota > Actinomycetes > Mycobacteriales > Pseudonocardiaceae > Pseudonocardia. Next base: position 3,286 of record JAJCYC010000082.1, read on the forward strand.
TGGTGTACGGGATCAACCCCTACGGCGGGCAGCCCACCGGCTGGACCAACCCGTGGGTGCTGGCCGGCCTGATCGGCGGGGTGCTGCTGTTGGGACTGTTCGTGCTGGTCGAGTCCCGGACGGCCCGGCGCGGAGCCCAGCCGATGTTCCACGTCGAGCTGTTCCGGTCGCCGACCTTCGCGCTGGGCAACCTGGCCAGCCTGATGGCCTCGATCGGGCGCGGCGGCCTGCAGTTCATACTGATCATCTGGCTGCAGGGCAGCTGGCTGCCGCTGCGCGGCTACGAGTACGAGTCCGCGCCGCTCTGGGCGGCGATCTATCTGCTGCCGCTGACCGTGGGCTTCCTGGCGGCCGGTCCGCTGGCCGGGACGCTCTCCTACCGGTACGGCGAGCGGCGGTTCGCGGTGGGCGGCCTGCTGCTGGTCGCCGGCACCATGGCGGGTCTGATGGTCATCCCGGTGGACTTCCCGTACTGGCTGTTCGCCCTGCTGCTGGTGCTGAACGGGATCGGGTCGGGGCTGTTCACCGCGCCGAACGCCTCGGCGGTGATGGGGGCGGTGCCGCTGGCCCAGCGGGGCGCGGCGTCCGGGATGCGCGCGACGTTCCTCAACTCCGGCCAGGCCCTGTCCATCGGCATCTTCTTCTCGCTGATGATCGTCGGGCTGGCATCCACCCTGCCGGATGCGCTGCGCACCGGGCTGACCGGGCAGGGCGTACCGGTGGTGGTCGCCGACCAGGTCGCGGCGCTGCCCCCGGTGGGCAGCCTGTTCGCCGCGTTCCTCGGCTACAACCCGATGCGCGAACTGCTGGCCCCGAGCGGCGTGCTCGAGACGCTGCCCGCGACGGCCGTGCAGACCCTGACCGGTAAGACGTTCTTCCCGCAGCTGATCGTCGGCCCGTTCCAGCACGGCCTGGTGGTGGTGTTCGGCGCGGCCCTGGTGCTGACCCTGGTCGGCGTGGTGGCCTCGGCCCTGCAGACCCGGCCGCGGCGGCGCTGACCGGGGCGCCGGTCAGCGGGCAGCGCGCAGGCCGAGGCGGCGCAGCTCCATCGACGCGAGCCGGTGCAGCACGGCGGGGTCGCCGGCGCGCCAGCCGGCGGCCGCGTCCGTGCCCAGCGCCCGCACCGGTGCCCGGGCCAGCGCGCGCAGCGCCAGCAGGTCGAGCCCGCCGTGGCGGCAGGCCGCCGCCGCGCCGGCCGCCCGCGCGTAGCGCAGCCGCAGCGGCAGCCACCCCAGCAGCAGCGGCAGTACTCCGACCAGCACGATCAGCGCAGCGGTCCCGCCGGCCACCGTCGCCACCGTCTCGTACTGCTGCTGGCCGACCTCCGCCAGCGAACGCCCGGCCGCCGTACCACCGCCGAGCGCCGCGGCCAGCTCGTTGCCGACGAACGGCACCCGCGACGCGGTGCCGGCGGCCGCCGCGAACGCCTCGCCGATGGAGGTACCGGCGCTGGTCAACCCGGACGCGGGGGACCGCAGCCCCAGCAGCAGCTCCCGTGCGGCGAGGCCGACCTGCACCACCGCGACCAGCCAGCCGAGCGCGAGCACATCGGCCGTCACCTGCCGCAGCAGCCGGCCGGGCCGCTCGGCATACGGCCTCATGACGCCGCCGCGAGGAACTCCGCGATCGTGGCGGTGGCCGCCGCCAGGTGCTCCGGCTCCTTCCAGCGGGGTACCAGCCGCGCGCCGGGCACGGAGTCGGCGAGCAGCTCGGAGGAACTGGCCGGGTGGTAGTCGTCGTTGCCGCGCAGCACCAGCAGTGGCGTGCCGATCGTCGCCAGCAGGTGCGTGGGCACGCTGAACAGCGGGTCGTCCCCGTCGTACATCGCCGCCCGGTAGGCGGCCCAGGCGCGGTCGTCGGCCTCGGGGTGCTCGGCCCGACGCTCGGCGGCCCAGCCGTCGAACATCTCGTAAAACCGCTCGCGGTTGCCGGCCAGCCCGATCGGCTGCAGGGCCACGGCCGCGGCGAACCGCTCCGGGGCGGTGTGCAGCAGCTTCAGGATGAACGCTCCGCCGATGCACATGCCCACCACGTGGCAGCGCTGCACTCCCAGCTCGTCCAGCACCGCGAGCTGGTCGTCGGCGTAGGTGTCCCAGCTCTCGGTGCCGGTGACCGGGGCGCGCGAGGATCCGGCGTTGCGCTGGTCCATGGTGATCACCTGGTAGCGGTCGGCCAGCTCGGTGACCGGGTTCCACGGCACCTTGGCCCACCAGTCACCGGCCGAGCGCATCCCGCCCGGGGCCAGGGCGAGCACCGGGAATCCGGAGCCGTGCACCTCGTAGTGGATCTCCGCTAGGTTGTCCGGGTCTCGCTGAACGGTCGGCATGGGCCCATCCGACCACACGAGGACCGCGCCTCACACCTCGTGCAGCGGAACCCGGCCGCCGGCGGAGTCGACCAGCGGGCCCAGATCACCGGCATCGGAGGTGACGACCGCGCGGCGGTAGCGCCGACGCTCGCGGCGCTCCTCGCTCGCTGGCGGCTCAGTGCTGCTTCTTCGCCGCTCGCGCGGCTCAGACCGGCTCATCGGAGATCCGCCACAGGGACGAGACCGGGCCGTGGCCGGCGCCCAGCGGGTAGGAGTGCCGGACGGCCTCGACCAGGTAGCGCTTGGCGAACGCCACCGCGTCCGGCACCGCGTCACCGTGGGCCAGCCGGGAGGTGATGGCAGCGGCCATGGTGTCGCCGCCGCCGTGGGTGTCGCCGGTGTCGAACCGGGGACCGGGCAGCTCGGTGAACTCGTCACCGTCGTAGAGGACGTCCACGCACACGTCGACGTCCTCGCGCAGGTGCCCGCCCTTGACCAGCACGAACCGCGGCCCCAGCGCGTGCAGCGCCTTCGCCGCCGTGTACTGGCCGGCCCGGTCGTGCACGTCGGTGCCGACCAGCAACCGCACCTCGTCCAGGTTCGGTGTGACGAGCGTGGCGCGGGGGAACAGTTCGTCGCGGAGGGCGTCCAGTGCCTCGGACGCCAGCAGCGGATCGCCGTGCATCGACGCCGCCACCGGGTCGATCACCAGCGGCGTCGCCCGCCCCGCCCCGATCGAGGCCCCGTCGCACGCGCCGGCCACCGCCTCGATGATCTCGACCGAGGCCAGCATGCCGGTCTTCGCCGCCTGCAGCCCGATGTCGGCGGCGACCACCGTGATCTGCGCGGCCACCGTCTCCGCCGGGATCGGGTGCACGCCGGTGACCCCGACGCTGTTCTGCACGGTCACCGCGCACACGGCCAGGCAGCCGTGCACTCTGCACGCGGCGAACGTGCGCAGGTCGGCGGCGATCCCGGCACCCCCGCCGGAGTCGGTGCCGGCGATCGTCATCGCCCTCGGCGGGGTGACCCCGGTCGTGCGCTCCACTCAGGCGCCGGTGATCGGCAGGTACACCCGGTCGCCCTGGTCGTGGAACTCCTGGCTCTTCTCCTCCATGCCGGCCTCGATCGCCTCGACGGAGGTCAGGCCGTGCTTCTCGGCGTAGTCCCGGACGTCCTGGGTGATCTTCATCGAGCAGAACTTCGGCCCGCACATGGAGCAGAAGTGCGCGGTCTTGGCCGGCGACGCCGGTAGCGTCTCATCGTGGTAGGCCCGGGCGGTGTCCGGGTCCAGCGAGAGGTTGAACTGGTCCTCCCAGCGGAACTCGAACCTCGCCTGGCTCAGCGCGTCGTCGCGTTGTTGCGCGTGCGGGTGCTCCTTGGCCAGGTCGGCGGAGTGCGCGGCGATCTTGTAGGTGATCACGCCGACCTTCACGTCGTCCCGGTTCGGCAGGCCCAGGTGCTCCTTGGGCGTGACGTAGCAGAGCATCGCGGTACCAGCCTGGGCGATCATCGCGGCGCCGATCGCCGAGGTGATGTGGTCGTAGGCCGGCGCGATGTCGGTGGCCAGCGGGCCGAGGGTGTAGAACGGCGCCTCGCCGCACCACTCCTCCTCCAAGCGCACGTTCTCCACGATCTTGTGCATCGGCACGTGGCCGGGGCCCTCGATCATCACCTGCACGTCGCGGGCCCGGGCGATGTGCGTGAGCTCGCCGAGGGTGCGCAGCTCGGCCAGCTGGGCGGCGTCGTTGGCGTCCGCGATCGAGCCCGGCCGCAGCCCGTCACCCAGGGAGAACGTCACGTCGTAGGCGCGCAGGATGTCGCACAGTTCGTCGAAGTGGGTGTAGAGGAACGACTCCTGGTGGTGCGCCAGGCACCACGCGGCCATGATCGAACCGCCGCGGGAGACGATTCCGGTGACCCGCTTGGCGGTCAGTGGCACGTAGCGCAGCAGCACGCCGGCGTGCACGGTCATGTAGTCCACACCCTGCTCGCACTGCTCGATCACCGTGTCGCGGTAGATCTCCCAGGTCAGCGAGGCCGGGTCCCCGTTGACCTTCTCCAGTGCCTGGTAGATCGGCACGGTGCCGATCGGGACAGGCGAGTTCCGCATGATCCACTCGCGGGTCTCGTGGATGTTCTTGCCGGTGGACAGGTCCATCACGTTGTCCGCGCCCCACCGGGTGGCCCAGACCATCTTGTCCACCTCGTCCTCGATGGAGGAGGTCACGGCGGAGTTGCCGATGTTTGCGTTGATCTTCACCAGGAACTTCTTCCCGATGATCATCGGCTCGGACTCCGGGTGGCACCGGTTGGCCGGGATCACCGCGCGGCCGATCGCCACCTCGTGGCGGACCAGCTCGACGTCCACCCCCTCGCGGATCGCGATGAACTTCATCTCGGGCGTGGCGATGCCGGCCTTGGCCCAGGCCAGTTGGGTGGCCGCGCCGTTGATCGGCTCGCGGGAGGCGATCCAGGACGTGCGCACCTTGGGCAGCCCGGCGCGCACGTCGATGACGGCGTTCGAGTCGGTGTAGGGGCCGGTAGTGTCGTAGACGTCGAAGTGCTCACCGTTGGTCAGCTCGACCCGGCGGACCGGCACCCGGATGCCGTCCGGCCCGTCGAGGTAGACCTTCCGGGAGCCCTGGATGGGTCCGATGGTCACGTTCGGGGTCACGGTGCGGTCATCGAGAGCCGTCATGGCGAATCCTCCCTACGCCGGCATTACCCGGTCAGGTTCGTGCGGTCGGCGACCCGTGCCCGTTGGCAAGCCGCCCTCTCAGCCCGATACGTACGAGCTCCCGCGTTGATGAAACTGAACCCCGACCGTAACCCCCAACCCCGACCCTCGCCAGGGTTACCCCGGGCATTGAGCCCGCTCATTCGCCGGGGAGGAGTCGCCGGAGGGGTAATGAGCCCGCTCATTCGCCGGGGCCGGCACGCCGGTTACTGGTTTTCGGCGAGGTCGGTGGCCGGATCCCAGGAGATGCCGGGGACGCCCCAGCCGTGGCGTTTGAGCATGCGGCGGGCGGCCCGGTCGTGGCGGCCCATCAGCCGCGCCACGTAGAGCGTGCCGTCGAGGTGGTCGGTCTCGTGCTGCAGGCAGCGGGCCAGGAACCCCTGGCCCTCGACGGTCACCGGCTGCCCGTCCAGGTCGAAGCCGTTCACCCGGGCCCAGCCGGCCCGCCCGGTGGGGTACTGCTCCCCGGGCACCGACAGGCAGCCCTCGAGGTCGTCGTCGGAGTCGGGCATGCTCTCCGGTAGCTCCGAGGCCTCCAGTACCGGGTTGACCACGACGCCGCGCAGCTGGACCCCGGCCACCTCGTCGGGGCAGTCGTAGACGAACAGCCGCAGGTCCACGCCTACCTGGTTGGCCGCCAGGCCCACACCGTGCGCGGCAGCCATCGTGTCGAACATGTCCTCGGCGAGTGCCCGGAGCTCGTCGTCGAAACTCTCGATGGCGCGGGTGGGGGTGTGCAGCACCGGGTCACCGATTACCCGGATGGGGCGGACCGACATGGGCCGTACCCTCTCATCCCGCCGGAGCCCCGATGGGGGGGTGTGGCGCTGCCACGACCGGGTGGCCCGGCGTGGTTGAATGACCCGGAATCATCATCGTGTAATTTCCGAACTTTGCTCGACATTCCGAGGTGCCCATGGACTCCGTCGACACGTTGCCCACCCCCGCGCCGACCGGTGAACTGGCGCGGCGGGAGCGGGAGATCCTGGCCTTCGAGGCGCAGTGGTGGAAGTACGCTGGCGCCAAGGAGCAGGCGATCCGCGAGCTGTTCGACATGTCGGCGACCCGGTACTACCAGGTGCTGAACGCCCTGCTGGACAACCCCGCCGCGCTGGTCGCGGACCCGATGCTGGTCAAGCGGCTGCGCCGGGTGCGCTCCGGACGTCAGGAGACCCGGCTGGCCGGGCGGTTCGGGGCGGGGGCCCGCTGATGTCCGAGCCACGCGCCGGCGACAACCTGGCCCTGAAGTACGCCGGCTACGGGCTGCTGGTGATCGCGATGATCGCCGCCGTGGCCGGGTTGATCTCGCTGGCCAGCGGGAGCTCCAACGCCGCCCCCGCGCCGTCGGACCCCGACGTGATTCCCGCATCCACCGAGGCGCTCCCCGCGCCCGCGCCGCTGGTCCCCGAGCCCGCCCCGGCTCCCGGCACCCCGGGCGGACCGCCCGCGGCGGTCGACCCGTCCAATCCGTTGGTGGCCCCCGCCAACCCGGCCCCCGCCAACCCGGGACCGGCCACCGCCGCGCCGGTCGCGCCGAGCCTGCCCGGCGCCGGGTTGCCCTCGGACGACGGCACGCGGTCCCGCGGCGGCAAGATGGGGGGATCGGTGGCCAAGGCGCCGGTCCGGGTCTACAACAACAGCCTGGTCAAGGGCCTGGCCGACCAGGCCGCCGAGGACATGCGCGACGCCGGCTGGCGGGTGGACGAGGTGGGCAACTACCCCCACGGGAACATCCCCACCAGCACCGTCTACTACCGACCCGGCACCAGCGAGCAGGCCGCCGCGCGCTCGCTGGCCGACGGTTTCGGGCTGCGCTCCGCGCCCCGCTTCGACGGGTTGAAGGACGCCAGCGCGGGCCTGATCGTGATCGTCACCAAGGACTACCAGCGCCGCTGAGCTCGCTCCCGGCAGGGGCGATCCAGAACGGTGCACCCGGTCCGCATGCGGACCGGGTGCACCGTTTCGCCGGATCAGCGGCGGCGGGTCTTGCGCAGCCCGAGGCGCCGGCGGCTGGTCCGGGGCAGTGCCCCGGACGCGGTGTCGGCCGGCCGCGCGGGCGGGTCGAGCCGGGCGGGGCGGTCGACCCGGCCGTTGCCCGGACCACCGTCCGAGGGGTCCTGGGCGCGCCGGCGCCCGTTGCGTACCGACGCCCGGGCCGCGCCGGCCACCCGGCGGTGCAACGGGGAACGCAGGCCCGGTGCGCGGGTGGCCCGCAGGGCGCGGACCGCGGCCCGACGCTGCCGGGCGGCGACGTACCAGGCCTCGGGGTGCCGGCCCAGCCAGCGGTAGCGCCACACCGCGTAGGGCAGGTGCACCAGATAGATCACCACGGCCACCACCAGAACCAGGAACGGCAGGGTGATCAGCGCGGCGCCGGCCAGGCCGACCAGCACCAGCAGCGGTGCCAGCAGCGCGGCCGGCGCGCGCACGGTTTTCATCGACAGCGTGCGGATCCGGCTGATCATCAGCGCCGCGACCAGCAGAATCCACACCCCGGTGACCGGGGGCGCGGACCAGAAGCCGTCGCCGAACTCCAGCGTCAGCAGCAGCGGCAGCAGGGCCACCAGTGCCGCCGCCGGAGCGGGCACCCCGACGAAGAACTCCCTGGCGTACGGCGGCTGCTCGGTGTCGTCGATCAGGGTGTTGAACCGGGCCAGGCGCAGCGCGGCGCACACCGCGAAGACCAGCGCCACCACCCAGCCGAACTGGTTGCCCTCCAGCCGCCAGATGAACAGCACCAGCGCCGGCGAGACCCCGAAGGAGATGCAGTCGGCCAGCGAGTCCAGCTCGGCGCCCATCTTGCTGGTGGCGTCGAGCAGTCGGGCGATACGGCCGTCGAGGGTGTCGAGCACCGCCGCCGCGGCGATCGCGGCGATCGCAAGTTCGAACCGCCCGTCCAGCGCGAACTGCACCGCGGACAGCCCGGAACACAGGGCCAGCACGGTGATCGCGTTGGGCAGCAGGCGGACCCCGGGGCCGCTCACCGGGTGGCCGGCGGCAACTCGGCGAGCACGGTCTCTCCGCCGATGGTGCGCTGTCCGGGCAGCACCAGCACCCGGCTGCGGGCCGGCAGGTAGGTGTCGACCCGGGACCCGAACCGGATCAGCCCGTAGGTCTGGCCGGCGGCCACCTCGTTGCCCTCGGCGACCTGGCAGACGATCCGGCGGGCCAGCAGTCCGGCGATCTGCACCACCACGAGCGGGTGCCCGTCGGTGCCGCGCAGCAGCATCGAGTTGCGTTCGTTGTCCTCGCTGGCCTTGTCCAGGTCGGCCGACAGGAACAGCCCCGGGTGGTGCACGACGCGCTCGACCCGAGCGTCCACCGGGACCCGCTGCACGTGCACGTCGAGCACCGACAGGAACACGCTGACCCGGATCATCGGCTCGGCCGGCAGGCCCAGCTCGGCTGGTGGCACGGCCTCGCCGACCGTGCTGACCAGGCCGTCGGCCGGCGCCACGACGATGCCCGCGCGGCGGGGGGTGACCCGGGCGGGTTCGCGGAAGAAGGCGGCGACCCCGGCGGTGGCGGCCACCCCGAGCAGGGTGCCCCGGCCGGTGAGTGCGCGGGCCAGCAGCGCGGCGGCGGCGACCCCGGCGACGACTCCGTGCCCGCCGGGGTGCAGCGGCGACACGGTCGACCGGATCAGTCCCACGAGGTGGCCCAGACCGGTGCCCGGCTCCCCGGTCGGTCCGGTCGGGGAGGGCGACCCGGGGGTGGCGGGCCGCGCGGCGGGGGTCCCGGACGTGGTTTCGGGCGGCGTGGTCTTGGGCGGGGTGGTTTCGGGCGGGGTGGTTTCGGGCGGCGTGGTTTCGGGCGGCGTGGTCTCGGACATCGGGGTGGGTCGGTCCTCCGTGCTGGGGCTGCGTCGCCGGCGTCGTCGACCGGCCGCGCGGCCGGCGTCCTCGCTGGCCCGGACCCACGGTACGCGGAAGCAAAGGGCCGGAGCCGCCGTCCCCCGAGACAGCGACCCCGGCCGTGGAACCGCTCGTCCGCTCCCCAGCGACAAGCGGCGGGTCCTTTGCGCTTCGTCCTGCGCACCAGTGGCTTACCCACTGGTATGACCATTATTCCCGAGCGCCCGCTCGGTGGTCCATCTTCTACGGGTCACCCCAGCAGGAATGGACCGTTCGGACGAGCGTGCACCTAATTTGACGTTCCGGCGCGCCGAAATATTGCAACTTTTGATAGTGAGTTAAGTCACACTCGATAGGGCGTTCGTGGTTACGATACGCTTGCTATTCCTTGCGGCGCACGGGTGATGTCCGGGCTCACCGTTCCAGCAGCCAGACCTCGACGTCCTCGCCCTCCCGGTGCTCGCCCCGCTCGCCGTCCAGCGCGATCAGGCAGTCCGCCCTGGCCAGCGCCGACAACAGGTGCGACCCGGGGCCGCCGACGGTGCGCACCGTGCCCGCGACCGCGTCCAGGGTGCCCCGGCGGAACTGCCGCTTGCCCGCCGGTGAGCGCAGCGACTCGCCGAGCGGGACCCGCACCACCGGACGGTCCGGGCGCGGGTGGCCCATCGCGGCGCGCAGCGCGGGCCGGACGAAGACCTCGAACGACACCTGCGAGCTCACCGGGTTGCCCGGCAGCGTGACCACCGACACCTCGGCCGAGTCCGGGCCCAGCCCCACCAGTCGACCGGCGCCCTGCGGCCCGCCCGGCTGCATCGCCACCCGGATGAACTCGACCCCCCGGTCGGCCAGCGCGTCCTTGACCACCTCGAACGCGCCCGCGCTCACCCCGCCGGAGGTCAGCAGCAGGTCCGGGGCGCCGGCCGCGAACCGCATCGCCAGCCGCGCCAGGAACTCCGGCACGTCGTCCGGCACGAACCGCAACTGCTCGGCGACGCCACCGGCTTCGGTCACCGCGGCGGCCAGCATCGTGCCGTTGGACTCGTAGATCTGCCCGTGGCGCAGCGCCTCGCCCGGCGCCACCAGCTCCGAACCGGTGGACAGCACCAGCACGCTCACCGGCCGGTACACCGGGACGGTCGGCAGGCCGACGGCCGCGGCCAGCCCCAGCTGAGCCGCACCCAGTACCGTGCCGGCCGCCAGCAGCACGGCGCCGGCTGCGGTGTCCTCGCCGGCCCGGCGCACGTGCGCGCCCGGCGCGGCCGGCCGGTCGATCCGCACCGCGGCACCTGCGTAGCCGCCGGTGTGCTCCACCGGCACCACGGTGTCCGCGCCCGGCGGCACCGCCGCCCCGGTCATGATCCGGTGCGCGGTACCCGGCAGCAGCGGCGGCGAGTCGGTCCGCCCGGCCGGGATGTCCTCCGCGACCGGCAGTCGGACCGGGTCCCGCTCGGTCGCGCACGCCACGTCCACCGACCGCACCGCGAACCCATCCATCGCGGAGTTGTCGAACGGGGGCAGCGCGATCGGCGAGCGTAGGTCCTCGGCGAGCACGAGGCCGAGCGCCCCGAGCAGCGGGCGGGTCTCGACGGGCGATCGCGGCAGCAGCGCGGCAACCGCCGCGCGGTGTTCTGAGACGGTGCGCACGGTAGGAGATCCTGCCTCCCGACGGGTGGGACCACTCGTCCGGGCGGCCGCCGGTGAGCGGCGGCCGTCTCCGGAGGCTACGGGTGGGCCGGGCCGCCGTCCGGGGCCCGGTAGCCGATCGGACCCAGCGCCAGCTCGGCGAGTTGCGGCTCGACCTTCGCCCGGTCACCCACCGCTACCACCTTCATCAGCTCCGGCCGCAGGTGCTCGCGGGCCACTTCCTGCACCTGCGCGGCGTTGATCGCGGCGAACACCCCGGGCAGCTTCTGGAAGTAGTCCGGCGGCAGGTCCAGCTGGTAGATGTCGGCCACCGCCTGGGCGCTGGCCCGGCCGGTGCCGAAGCTCGCCGGCAGTGACTGGGTCAGCGACTCGCGGGCCCGGCTCAGCTCCTCGGCGCTGATCGGGGCGTCCCGGATCCCGTTGACCTCCTTGAGGATCTCCCGCACCGACGCGGCGGTGAACTGGGTCTGCACGCTGGAGCGCAGCGAGATCGACCGCACGCCGCGACTGCCGGACACCGACGATCCCGCGCCGTAGGAGTACCCGTTGCGCTCGCGCAGGTTGAGGTTCACCCGGCTGGAGAACCCGCCGCCCAGCACCTCGTTGAGCACCAGCAGCTTCTCGAAGTCGGGGTCCTTGCGGGCCACCCCGGACTGTGCCAGCACCAGCGCGGTCTGCGCCGATCCGGGCTTGTCCACCATCAGTACCCGGTCGGGGCCCGGGGTGGGCACCGCCGGGACGGCGGGGTCGACGCCCTCGCCGGTCCACGAGCCGAACGCGTCCTCGGCAAGCGTCCGGGCCTGGTCAGGAGTCAGGTCACCGGCCAGCACCAGGGCGCTGTTCTTCGGCGTGAACGCCTTCTGGTGGAACGCCGCCACGTCCTCCCGGGTGATCGAGCCGACCGCCGCCGCCGTGCCCTTGGCCAGGTGTCCGTAGGGGTGCTCGGCGCCGTAGAGCTCGCGGCGGGTCACCTTCTCCCCGACCGTGGTCAGGCTCTCGCCCTGCTGTTGCAGCTTCACCAGGTGCTCGCTGCGCACCCGTGCCAGCTCAGCCGCCGGGAACGCCGGCGCGCGCACCGCGTCGGACATCACCGCCATCGCCCGGCCCATCTGCGGGCTCAGCGCCTGCAGCACCACCGAGCTGCCGTCGTCGTCCACCTGGTCGACCGAGAACTTCGCGCCGAGCGCGTCGATCTCCCGGGCGAGGGTCTGCGCGTCCCGGGTCTGGGTGCCCCGGTCGAGCATCGCGGTGGCGAAGCTGGCCAGGCCCGGCTTGTCAGCCGGATCGGCCGCGCTGCCCCAGCGCGAGGTCAGCGAGGCCACGACCAGCGGCAGGCCGTGCGACTCCAGCAGATACACCGGAAGGCCGTTGCCCAGCTCGAACCGCTGCGCGCTGGGCAGCGCGATCGCCGGGGCCGGCCCCGGCCGGGGCACGGTGGTGCGCCACGGCTCGGCCGGCGGCGGCTTCGGAGCATCCGGTGCGGCGGCCGGCGGGGCCGCGGGGGTGCGCGGTGCGGCGGCCGGCGCGGCCGGCTCCGGCGGGATCACCTTCGGCCCGGGCACCGTGCGCACCACCACCCGGCGGTCCGAGCGCAGCTGGTCGGTGACGAACCTGGTCACTCCGGCGGCGTCCGCGTCGACGTAGCGCTGCAGGTCCTTGGCCAGGTAGCCGGGGTTGCCGAGGTAGTGGTCGTAGCGGTTGAACATGTCCGCCTGCGCGCCCAGGTCCTCCAGGCCGAACAGCAGGCTCGAGCGGATGGCCAACTTCGCGGCGTCCAGTTCGGCCGGGGTCGGCGGGGTGGCCGCCAGGGTGTCCAGCTCCTTCTGGATCGCCGCTTCCAGCTCGTCGGCGGTGCGTCCGGGCTTGGCGGTCGCCTCGATCTGGAACACCGAGCCGTGCTTCAGCGACTGCTGGTACGCCGAGACCTCCTGGGCTATCCCGGCCCGCACCATCGACCCGTAGAGCCGGCTGGCGTTGCCGCTGCCCAGCAGGTGCGCGGCCAGATCGGCCTCGGCGTCGCCCGGCGCGAACGCCGGCGAGGTGATCCAGGACATGTGCACCCGGGGCAGCTGTACCTGGTCGGTGACCGTCGCGCGGCGCTCGGCGGTCAGCTGGGGGGTGGCGATCTGGGGCTGCGGCACGTCGGCGCCGCGCGGGAGGGAGCCGAAGTACTTCTCCACCAGCTCCTTGGTGGCGGCCACGTCGATGTTGCCCACGATGGCCAGGCTGGCGTTGTTGGGCACGTAGTAGCGCTTGAAGAAGTCCCGGGCCTCGTCCAGCGTGGCGGACTGGATGTCGGCGTGCGAGCCCATGATGTTCGCGTGGTAGGGGTGGTCGGCCGGGAACAGCAGCGCCATGGCCTTCTCGTCGGACTGCGCGTAGGGCGGCACCTCGCGGGTCTGCCGCCGCTCGTTGCGCACCACCGACTGCTGGTTCGCCAGCTCAGCCTGGTCCAGGGTGTCCAGCAGGAAACCCATCCGGTCGCTCTCCAGCCACAGCGCCGTCTCCAGCGCGTTGGACGGCACGTTCTCCAGGTAGTTGGTCCGGTCCAGGCTGGTGGTCCCGTTCACCGACGACGCCCCGACCGACTCCAGCTCGGCGAAGTGCCGGTCCTTGCCGGTGTGCCGGGAGCCCTGGAACATCAGGTGCTCGAACAGGTGGGCGAAGCCGGTGCGGTCGCGCACCTCGTTCGCCGGGCCCACGTGGTACCAGAGGTTCACCGCGGCGATCGGCAACCGGTCGTCCTTGCGCAAGATCACGTTCAGCCCGTTGCCCAGCGTGTACTGCTCGTAGGCGAGGTCGACCCCGCCCTCGGGGGCGGACCCCGCAGGTGCGCACGCGGCCAGCCCGGAAGCGGCCAACGCGCCGGCCAGTGCCAGGCCGACCACCGATAGACATGCCCGACCCGATCGAGACCTGTGCCACATGAGCCCCACCTCCGGGGGTCATCCTGCCCGGCGACACTTGCTTGCACTCAACGGGGCCGAGTGCTAGACACGGCACTGGCACACGCTGGCACTCGCCAGGGTAGAGTGCCAACCAGGTCGGGACGGTGAGACCGAGCGCAGGGTTGCCGGTCGTCCGTCGCGGGCACCACCCCGGCTATACGTGTCATCCCTATCGGAGGACCACACCGCAATGGCCAAGATGATCGCTTTCGACGAGGAGGCACGCCGCGGGCTAGAGCGCGGCATGAACGTCCTCGCCGATGCCGTCAAGGTGACGCTCGGCCCGCGTGGCCGCAACGTCGTGCTCGAGAAGAAGTGGGGCGCGCCGACGATCACCAACGACGGCGTCTCCATCGCAAAGGAGATCGAGCTCGAGGACCCGTGGGAGAAGATCGGGGCCGAGCTCGTCAAGGAAGTTGCCAAGAAGACCGACGACATCGCCGGTGACGGCACCACCACCGCCACGGTGCTGGCCCAGGCGCTGGTGCGCGAGGGTCTGCGCAACGTCGCCGCCGGCGCCAACCCGATGGCCCTGAAGAAGGGCATCGAGAAGGCCGTCGAGGCCGTCGCGCAGGAGCTGCTGAAGTCCGCCAAGGAGGTCGAGACCAAGGAGCAGATCGCGGCCACCGCGTCCATCTCCGCGGGCGACTCCTCCATCGGCGAGCTCATCGCCGAGGCGATGGACAAGGTCGGCAAGGAAGGCGTCATCACGGTCGAGGAGTCGCAGACCTTCGGGCTCGAGCTCGAGCTCACCGAGGGCATGCGCTTCGACAAGGGCTACATCTCGCCCTACTTCGTGACCGACGCCGAGCGCATGGAGGCCGAGCTGGAGGACCCCTACATCCTCCTGGTCAGCTCCAAGATCTCGACCGTCAAGGACCTGCTGCCGGTGCTGGAGAAGGTCATGCAGGGCGGCAAGCCGCTGGCGATCATCGCCGAGGACGTCGAGGGCGAGGCCCTGGCCACCCTGGTCGTCAACAAGATCCGCGGCACCTTCAAGTCCGTGGCCGTCAAGGCCCCGGGCTTCGGTGACCGCCGCGAGGCGATGCTGGCCGACATGGCCATCCTCACCGGTGGCGAGGTCATCTCGGAGAAGGTCGGCCTGAAGTTGGAGAACGCCGACCTGGCGCTGCTGGGCCGGGCCCGCAAGGTGGTGGTCACCAAGGACGAGACCACCATCGTCGACGGTGCCGGTGACGCCGACCAGATCGCGGGACGGGTCGCCCAGATCCGCAACGAGATCGAGAAGAGCGACTCCGACTACGACCGCGAGAAGCTGCAGGAGCGCCTGGCCAAGCTGGCCGGCGGTGTTGCGGTGATCAAGGCCGGAGCGGCCACCGAGGTGGAACTCAAGGAGCGCAAGCACCGCATCGAGGACGCCGTTCGCAACGCGAAGGCCGCCGTCGAGGAGGGCATCGTCGCCGGTGGCGGGGTTGCCCTGCTGCAGGCCGGTGCCGGCTCGCTGTTCGACGGCCTCGGCCTGGACGGCGACGAGGCGACCGGGGCGAACATCGTCCGGGTTGCCCTCGAGGCTCCGCTCAAGCAGATCGCGATCAACGCCGGCCTCGAGGGCGGCGTGGTGGCCGAGAAGGTGCGCAACCTGGAGGCCGGTCACGGTCTCAACGCCGCCACCGGCGAGTACGTGGACCTGATCAAGGCCGGCATCATCGACCCGGCCAAGGTCACCCGGTCCGCGCTGCAGAACGCGGCATCGATCGCGGCACTGTTCCTCACCACGGAGGCCGTGGTGGCGGAGAAGCCGGAGAAGCACCCGGCCCCGGCCGGGGGCGGCGCCCCCGACATGGGCGGCATGGACTTCTGAGTCCAGTTCGACGGTTCGACGGCGGGGCGGTGCCTACGGGCGCCGCCCCGCAGTCGTGTGCGGGCATTCGTGGCCCGGCCTCAACGACCGTCCACCCCGTCGGTCCGTGGTCCGTGGGTTCGTCACGCCTGGCCGCGAGGTCGGCCAGCGACGCGTCACGCTGCCGGTCCCGCGACGATCTCGTCCGGCCGCCGACAGCCCCGCCGACCGGGCTCGCGCAGCCTGCGGACCAACAGCTCATCCGGCGCGAAGCGTCCGATCGGTGCCACGGCGTCGAGCGCCACCACCGCTTCGACGGGCGATAGCCGCCGGCACAGGTCCCAGGCCGTCCGGGGCGGCGATGTGACCCGACACCCGGCGGCCTCGACCACGTCCTGCTCGGCTGTCGCCTCCTGCCGCACCACCAGGCCTGGGTGGGTCCGGCAGGCACGGCGCACCAGAACCTCGGCGGGGGTGCCGGCGGTCGCGCGGCCGGCGCCGAGCGCCCACGCGGCGGAGTACCCGGCCAGCACGCCGCCGCGATCGCGGACCAGCAGGTAGGCGGCGCGCGATCGGATCTCCAGATCGAGCGACAGGTCGGCGCGGCAGTACGCGACCGAGAAGATCCGCTGGTAGCGCGACCCGTGCCGCCGTCCTCGGGTCAGCCGTCCGTTGGCCAGCGCCGCAGATCCGCGGAAGGCCCCGTCGATGCCCATGCCGGCACCCTGCCGGTCGCGGCCGCGGGACTGGGCGTTTCGGCGAATCTGTGGCCCGATCCGGAGAGGAGAATGATCATTTGTACGTCGGTCAGGATGTGCGCGACCAGATCACGACTGGTGTACAGCTCGGTGGCAGCGGACGGCGGTGCCGTGGGCGGCCGGGATGGTTGGTGGGGTGGGGCAGCGGACCGGCGGTGCCGCAGGCGGCCGGGACGGTGGGTGGACGGTGGCGAGCGACGGCCGCAACGAGCGCCGGTCGGGTCGGCGCGCGGGTGGCAGAGTTCGGGACCATGTCCACGCCGCGGCGCACCCGCCTGGAGGCGGTGACCGAGCAGTCCTCGGTCACCCCGCTGGAGTTGTTCTTCGACCTGGTGTTCGTGTTTGCGCTGACGCAGGTGACCGCGCTGATGGCGGACGACGTGACGGCGTCCGGGCTGATCCGCGGCGTGCTGGTGCATACCGCGTACACGTTCCTGCACCTGCCGCTGATCGTCGGGGTGATCCTGGTCGCGCTCGGGCTGAAGAAGGTGCTCGGCTACGTCGCCGGCGACGACGGACACACCCTCACCGATCCGATCTACGGGTTGCCGCTCGCCGCGCTCTACGGCGGGGCGGCGCTGTACCTGCTCGGCCTGGTGGCGTTCAAGTACCGCACCCTGGGCCGGCTCAGCTTCGAGACCCACGCGTTCGCCGAGCGGCGCGACCTGGCCCGGCACGCCGACCCGCACGGGCACGCCTGATCACCACGACCCGCGACGGTCAGGCGGTGCCGACCTCGGGGACCGGGGGGCCGAGCAGGTCGTCGGCGTCCATGATCCGGTAGGCGTAGCCCTGCTCGGCCAGGAACCGCTGGCGGTGCGCGGCGTATTCGGTGTCCAGGGTGTCGCGGCTGACCACCGAGTAGAAGTGGGCCTGCCGGTGGTCGCCCTTGGGTCGCAGCAGACGCCCCAGTCGCTGGGCCTCCTCCTGCCGGGAGCCGAAGGTGCCGCTGACCTGCACCGCGACCGAGGCCTCCGGTAGGTCGATGGAGAAGTTGGCCACCTTGGAGACCACGAGCCGGGGGATCTCCCCGGTGCGGAACGCCTGGTACAGCGCCTCACGCTCCTTGTTGCTGGTGGAGCCCTCGATCACCGGGCAGTCCAGCTCGGCGGCCAGCTCGTGCAGCTGCTCCAGGTAGGCCCCGATCACCAGCGCGGGTTCACCGGGGTGGCGGTCCAGGATGGCCTTGACCACCGGGGCCTTGGTGCGCGCGGTGGCGCAGAGCTTGTACCGCTCGTCCGCCTCGGCGGTGGCGTAGGCCATCCGTTCGGCGTCGGTCAGGGTGACCCGCACCTCGACGCAGTCGGCCGGGGCGATCCAGCCCTGCTGCTCGATGTCGCGCCACGGCGCGTCGTAGCGCTTCGGGCCGATCAGCGAGAACACGTCGCCCTCCCGGCCGTCCTCGCGGACCAGGGTGGCGGTCAGCCCGAGCCGGCGACGGGACTGCAGGTCGGCGGTCATCCGGAACACCGGCGCGGGCAGCAGGTGCACCTCGTCGTAGATGATCAGACCCCAGTCCCGGGAGTCGAACAGCTCCAGGTGCCGGTACTCGCCCTTGGACTTGCGGGTCATCACCTGATAGGTGGCGATGGTGACCGGGCGGATCTCCTTGCGCTCGCCGGAGTACTCGCCGATCTCGTCCTCGGTCAATGACGTTCTCGCTACCAGTTCTCTCTTCCATTGCCGGCCGGCCACGGTGTTGGTGACCAGGATCAGCGTGGTCGCCTGCGCCTCGGCCATCGCGGCCGCCCCGACCAGCGTCTTGCCCGACCCGCAGGGCAGCACCACCACGCCGGAGCCGCCGGCCCAGAACCCGGTGACCGCGTCGCGCTGGTAGTCGCGCAGGTTCCAGCCGTCCTCGGCCAGGGAGATCGGGTGCGCCTCGCCGTCCACGTAGCCGGCCAGGTCCTCGGCCGGCCAGCCCACCTTCAGCAACGCCTGCTTCAGCGTGCCGCGCGCCGAGGGGTGCACCACCACGGTGTCGTCGTCGATCCGGGCGCCGAGTAGCGGGGCGATCTTCTTCTGCCGGAGGATCTCCTCCAGCACCGCGCGGTCCAGCGAGACCAGGACCAGGCCGTGCACCGGGGACTTGGTCAGCTGCAGCCGCCCGTAGCGGCCCATCGTGTCCACCACGTCGACCAGCAGCGGCTGCGGCACCGCGTACCGGGAGAACCGGACCAGCGCGTCGACCACCTGCTCGGCGTCGTGCCCGGCGGCGCGGGCGTTCCACAGCGCCAGCGGGGTGACCCGGTAGGTGTGTACGTGCTCGGGCGCGCGCTCCAGCTCGGCGAACGGTGCGATCGCGGCGCGGGCCTCGGGGGCGCCCGGGTGGTCGACCTCGAGCAGCAGGGTCTTGTCGGATTGCACGATCAACGGGCCGTCGGACACTCCGGGGGCTCCTTCCGGCGGACTTCCGTACTCGGACATCGGTACCGGGCCCATCGTCCCCGCCAGGCGCACACGGGTGCCCGGCGGCTCCACTATCGGGATGCGGTGGACCCTCGGCAAGGAAGGCGGGCCATACTGAAAGCGGCGGTCTTCACCAACGCTATACTCCCCGCCTGCACCAGGACGTACGACGGCTAGCTGGATTTTAGCCGGTCTCCGGCCCGTGGACCTGTAATTCGGGCGCGTGTCGAAGACGTACCACCCACGCCGTTGGGCACCCACCGGCGGCACCCGAGCCGTAGGACACCGACCGACTTTGGACATCGCAGCGGCGCTGCGTCGCGGATCTCCCCCCGGAGAGGCCAACCCCGAGGCCACCATTCGGTCGATCGGCGATGCGCCCATCGGGGTGTTCCCGGTTCCCCAAAGATCCACCCTGCGGCAGGCTGTGCCGATGACCAGCCCGCCGAAGACCAGCTCGGCGTCCCTGACCGACACCCCGACGAGCAGGAGGCGCTGACGTGATCAGCACCGACCCCGGGTCGGACCGCTTCGTCCGGCTGCAGCCCAGGAACTGGAGCCTGCCGGTCAAGCTGGCCGCCGTGCTCGCCGTGCCGATCATCCTCGCGCTGACGCTCGGTGTGCTGCGGGTCGCGGACGAGATCAACGATGCCACCGACCTGGGCGCCCGCGACCGCTACATCGTCCTGCAGGACCGGGTGTCCACTCTGATCGGCCAGTTGCAGCGCGAGCGTGACCAGGCGGCGGTCTTCGTCGCAGGCAACCGCATCGGCGACCGTTCGGTGCTCAAGAGCGTGTTCGGCGCGGTGGACGGCGGGCTGGCCGAGGCCGAGGCCGCGATCGGCAACCCGGCCTCCCTCGGCGGCGGCCCAGAGACGGCCTACCGGCGGGTCAAGGACAACCTGCCCCGGCTGGCCACCCTGCGCGACCAGGTCTCCGCGTTCGGCGTCGACGCGCCGGGCGTGGTCGCCCGCTACACCGGGCTGATCGAGCCGCTGCTGGTGTTCGAGGCGTCGCTGGACCGCCAGCTGAACACTCCGGCGCTGGCCGGCCTGGCCGCCGGCCTGACCGCGATGAACTCCGCGCGGGAGCAGATCTCGCTGCAGCACGCGGTGATCTCGGTGGCGATCGGGCGCGGGGTGATGTTCCCGACCGACGCGGACACGGTGCGGGCCACCGACGCCCGGCTGGGCACCGCGGTCGACCAGTTCCGTGCCGGGTTGGACGCCGGCCAGCAGCAGCGGCTCGCGGGCTGGGCGACCAGCCCCGCCGACGCGCAGCGCAAGCAGCTCAAGCAGCAGGCGCTCAGCCGGATCGGCGCCCCGGGCCAGCTGGGGATCAGCCAGGTCGACTGGGACGGCTCCTACGAGGCGGTGCTCGACGAGCTGCGCACGGCGGAGTCCGGGCTGCGCGAAGAGCTCACCGCGACCAGCAAGGCGCAGCAGGAGCAGGCGCGCAACGCCGCCGGGATCAACTCGGTGATCCTGCTGCTGGGCATGTTGGCCGCCGCCTCGGTCGTGTACCTGATCGGGCGTTCGCTGCTCAAGCCGCTGCGAGTGCTGCGCAAGACCGCCCTGGACGTGGCCGACCGACGCCTGCCCGAGGCCGTGCAGAGCATGCGCGAGGGCAGGGTGCCCGACATCGCCGTGGAGCCGGTTCCGGTGACCACCCGCGAGGAGATCGGTCAGGTGGCCCGGGCGTTCGACGCCGTGCACGGGCAGGCCGTCCGGCTCGCCGCCGAGCAGGCGACCCTGCAGACAAACATCAGCAGCATGTTCGTCAACCTGTCCCGGCGCAGCCAGGGCCTGGTGGAGCGGCAGCTGCAGCTGATCGAGCAGCTGGAACGCAACGAGCAGGACTCCGAGCAGCTGGCCAACCTGTTCCAGCTCGACCACCTGGCCACCCGCATGCGGCGCAACAGCGAGAACCTGCTGGTGCTCGCGGGCAGCGACCTGGCCAAGCGGAACAACCAGACCGTGCCGGTGGTCGACGTGCTGCGCGCGGCGGTCTCGGAGATCGAGCAGTACCAGCGGGTGGTCGTGCAGACGCCACCGGACGTACAGATCATGGGCCGGGCGGCGAGCGACCTGGTGCACCTGGTCGCCGAGCTCCTGGACAACGCCACCAGTTTCTCCGCGCCCGAGACCCAGGTGGTGGTGAGTTCCACCCGCACCCCGGACGGCTCGGTGCTGGTGGAGATCGCCGACCAGGGCGTCGGGATGCCCGGCGAGGAACTGATCAGCGCCAACAACCGGCTCTCCGGCCCGTCCGAGGTGAACGTCTCGGCGTCGCGGCGGATGGGCCTGTTCGTGGTCGGCCGGCTGGCCTCCCGGCACGGCATCGGTGTCCGGCTGGCCAGTTCCGACCCGGGACGGGGCGCCAGCTCGGGGGTCACCGCCTCGGTCAACGTGCCCAACTACCTGGTGTCCGGGGCGTTGTCCGGCACTGAGGCCCTGGACGCGGTGCGGGCCTCCCGGCCGGAGCTGACGGGTCGTCCGGGGAGCGATCGGACCGCCGCGTTCAGCTCCTTCTCCCCGGCCACCAACCGGGTCAACGGCAGCTCCAGCCCGATACCGGCCAACGGCTCGCCGCGCCCGGCCCGGCCTGATGCCGTCGAGCCTCCGGCGAACGGCCAGTTGCCCACCCGCCGTCCCGGGGCCGCGGTGGCCGCCAGCGGTGGGCTGCCCGCCGCCGCGGCGCCGGCCGGACCGGTCACAGGACCGGCTGTCGCCGGTCCCGCCGCTGTCGACAGCGGGTCCGTGGCGCCCGGGGTGGCCGCCGCCGGAACGGCTGCCGCGGCGGCCGCGGCTGGGACCGCCGCTACCGCCGCCGAGTCCGCCGAGGGGGGGCCGTCGCTGCCCCGCCGGGCGGCCGGCGCGGCGCTGGCCGCCGGACCGCTGGCCCGCGCCGACTCCCCGTCAGCGCCGCCCCGGCAGAGTCAACCGCCGACGCGCCGGACACCGGCCGTGGAGGGATCGGGCGGCAACCGCGTTCCCCCGGGCGCCGCCCGGCCGGGCAGTCTGCGGTCGCCGGACGGGCTGCGCTCACTGCGAACCCCCGCCGGTCCCCGGCAGACCCCGCCGCCCCGTACCGCCGAGCCGCCCCGTACCGCCGAGCCGCCCCGTACCGCCGAGCCGCCCCGCTCCGGTGAGCCGCCGGTCGGCGGGTCGCCCCGTACCGCCGAGCCGCCCCGTACCGCCGAGCCGCCCCGCTCCGGTGAGCCGCCGGTCGGCGGGTCGCCGCGTACCGGCGAGCCGTCCCGCCCGGGCGACGCCCAGCCCGCACCGGAGCGCTCCGGGCAGGGCGGGCCGCTCCCGACCCGTCCCCGGGACGGCGGCCGACCGATGCGCCGGTCGGAACTGCACGCACTGGAGAAGCAGCGCCAGGCCGAACAGCCCGGATCACCGGAGTCGCCCGGTCGCCCCGCGCCCGCTGACCGGCGCTCGTCGGACCCCTCGTTCGGGTTGCCCCGCCGTCCGGACCGGGATGCCGGCCGCCCGGACGGAGCGCCGCCGCTGCCCAACCGCGCCGAGGGCTCCGGTCCGGTGGAGCGTTCGCAGCCGGTGGAGCGTTCGCAGCCGGTGGAGCGTTCGCAGCCGGTCGCTCGCTCCCAGCCGTTAGAGCGCTCCCAGCCGCTGGAGCGCTCGCGGCCGGAGCCGCCCAGCCGGCCGGTCGACTTCGGGTCCGGAGACGACACACCGCAGGCGGAGCGGCTCGGCTCCCGGCCGACCGAGCGCTCGTCGCCGGTGCCGCCGGCCCGGACCGAGGCCGAAGCCGGCAGCGAGTCGCCGATCTTCGAGGCGATGGCCTCCGCCTGGTTCCGCGAGCAGTGGGACGCCCCGGTCGCCGGGGAGGAGGCCCGGCTGGTGCCGGCCCCCGAGGTCCCTGCCCCACCGCTGCCGCCGGCCGGCGACGGCGACGGGTGGGACGCCGTCGAGCCGATGCTGACGCCGTTCGCCGACTCGTCCCCGTCCGAGCTCACCTCGGCCGGTCTGCCCCGGCGGCAGCGTGGATCGCAGCTGATCCCCGGCGGGTCGGTGGCCGCGAGCCCGGATTCCCACCCGGCGGCCGTGTCGGTGCCGACGCGCAGCGCCGAGCAGGTGCGCGGCCGGCTGGCCAGCTACCAACAAGGCGTCAGGCAGGGCCGGCAGAACCGGCACCGGGCGAGCGTGGACACCACCGAGGCCGACAGCTGATGCCGTCCTCGACCGTTGTGATGGAGGAGATGTCGTGAGTGGTTCGGACAATCAACCGGGCCGCTTCGGGTGGTTGGTCAACAACTTCGCCGAGCGGGTGCCCGGGGTGGCACACGCGGTGGTCGTCTCCACCGACGGTCTGCTGCTCACCGCGTCAGCGCGGCTGCCCCGTGACCGGGCCGACCAGCTCGCGGCGGTCTCGTCCGGTCTGATCAGCCTGACCCAGGGTGCGGCCCGGTGTTTCGAGGCCGGCGGCGTGGTGCAGACCGTGGTCGAGATGGAGCGGGGCATCGTCCTGCTCATGTCAATCAGCGACGGTTCGTGCCTGGCCGTGCTGGCCTCGCCGACCTGCGACATCGGCCTGATCGGCTACGAGATGACGCTGCTGGTCGACCGGGTCGGTCAGCTGCTCACCCCGGAGCTGCGCGCCGAGCTGCAGGGGTCGCTGGGCCGCTGATGCTGCCGGTTACGCCGTGGAGGCCGAGACAAGGGGGTGAGCGTCGATGACAACCGGTCCGGACGACGAGCCGCCCCCTGGCCGTGCCGAGCCGACGTTCGCGGACGTGATGAACGGCTTCAGCTTCGACAGCGGACGCAAGCCCAAGCGCAGGCTCTGGGGCCGTCGGCGTGACGACGACGCGGCACCGGGTGCCGCCGTCACCCCCCAGCCGTCCGAGGTCACCGACCCGGGACGCTCCCTGACCCGGCACGGGGTGGCGGAGGAGATCGACGACGATCCGGCACCGGACGGGCTCGGCTCCACGTCGGTCCGCCCGTACGCCTGGACCCGCGGCCGGACCAGGTCGGGCTACGCGCTGGAGATCGAGACGTTGGTGTCCACCAGCTCGCGCGGGCGTGAGCAGGTGGCGCTGTTGCAGGTAGAGCACCGGGCCGTCGCGGAAATCTGCGAGCAGGCACGCTCGGTCGCCGAGGTCGCCGCGCTGCTGCGGGTGCCGCTCGGCGTGGCAAAAGTTCTGGTGGGGGACATGGCGGGGCTCGGCCTAGTCGCGGTACATCAGTCGGTCAGCGCCAATGGGGACGTACCTGACCTCTCGTTGATGGAAAGGGTACTCAGTGGACTCCGCCGGCTATAGGTCGTCGCCCTCGGCGCCAACGGTCGCCACCTCCGCAACCACGTCGGCGAAGATCGTCGTCGCGGGCGGGTTCGGCGTCGGCAAGACGACATTCGTGGGATCGGTCTCCGAGATCGTTCCGCTCACCACCGAGGCGGTGATGACCGAGGCCAGCGCCGGCGTCGACGACCTCGGCTCCACGCCGAACAAGCGGACCACCACGGTAGCGATGGACTTCGGTCGGGTCTCGCTGGACTCCGACCTGATCCTCTACCTGTTCGGCACGCCGGGTCAGCACCGGTTCTGGTTCATGTGGGACGACCTGGTGCGCGGCGCGATCGGCGCGGTGGTGCTCGTCGACACCCGCCGACTGGCCGACTCGTTCGCCGCCGTGGATTTCTTCGAGGACCGCGGCCTGCCCTACGTGGTCGGGCTCAACTGCTTCGACGGAATGCTCGCGCACCGGATCGAGGACGTCCGGGAGGCGATGGCGATCGACCCGTCGATACCGATGGTGCAGTGCGACGCCCGCAACCGCGAGTCGACCAAGCAGACCCTGATCGGGCTGGTCGAGCACGCCATGCAGTTCTGGATGGCGCGGTCCGGGTAAGCCCGGTACCCGCCGGCGCTGGCCAGCCGCACCTGCTGGACGAACCCGCCGGCCCGGGCCGACCGGCCGTCGCTGCCCAGGGTCCGCCCGGCCACCAGGGTCAGCCGGGCTCGCCGGCGCCCTCGACCACGGCGGCCGAGGTGATCCGGTGCAGCATGAAGCGGCGCAGGTCGCCCTGCGCGCGGTCGTAACCCTCCAGCACCCCGCCGCCCACGCTGACCGGCTCGACGATCCGCCGGCTGGCCACCCCGAGCGAGTTGACGTAGCCGATCCACACGCTGCGTCGCTGGCGGGCGGCGTCGCGCAGCAGTTGCAGGGTGTCCGCGCCGTTGGTACCGGAGTGCGGATGGTCCAGCGTGCGCGGTCGCAGCACGGCGGCCCGGTCGCCGGCCCGGATCGCGGCGACCAGCGCGGCGGTGTGCGCCTCGTCCGGGGCGGCCAGCGCCGGGCGGGACGCCGGGCGGGGTCGGGCCGGGATCCGCCGCCCGCTCGGGCGCAGGTCGAGCAGCGTGCCGTCGCCGGCCTCGGCACCGGGGGCGAACCCGGCGGCCCGCAGCCGGTCCAGCAGGTCGGCCAGGCTCAGCTCGCTGACCAGCACGGTCGGCGCGATCCGACGCAGCTCGAAGGACTCCGCCGACCGGTGGGCCAGCACCTCGGCCAGCAGCACCTCGTCGTCGGCCCGCAGGAACGCCCGCGCGCTGCCCCCGCGCAGCCGGCCGTGCCGGCGCGCCACGTCGTCGACCAGGTAGCTCAGCCCCTGCGGCACCGGGGTGATCGAGCGTTTCGCGAACAGCTCGTGCAGCTCCGCCGCCGCCCGGCCGGTGTCCAGCGCGCGCCGGATGCTGGCCTCGGTGATCCGGTACACGTCGGCGCCGCCGGTGGACTCCAGGTCGGCGACCAGGGCGAACTCCTCGGCCACATCGGCGCGCAGCGGGCCGGGGGCCACCGCGGTCAGGTCGGCCTGCAGCAGCACCTGGTCGACCGGTTCGGGCAGCGCGGCGCGCAGGGCGGTCAGCACCGAGGCGCTGACCCCGCCGACGGAGAGGTCGGCGGCCAGCAGCGCCCGGCCGTGCCCGGCCAGCCCGTTGAGCGCGACGATCCCCAGCCGGGTCGCCTCGGCCAGCGTCCAGGCCACCTGCTCGTCGCGCAGTCGCCCGCCACGCCGGGGCGCCCGCCAGCTCAGCGCAGCGGCCAGGGTGTCGGGACCGTCGACCGCGCGGCCCGGCGGCAACGTGGCCAGCAGGTCCAGCACCCGGCGGCGGTCCCGGGGGGCCAGCGGGCGGCGCAGCTCGTCGGACAGCGGAGCGAGCACCTTGTCGGCCGGGTTGTCGCTGCCGCGCTGCCCGACCAGCCCGGGCAGCCGGGGCAGCTCCAGCCAGGCCCGGGCCAGCGGCACCCAACGCTGCTCGGGCCCGCCGGCCCGCCACAGGTCGGCGTTGGTGGTCGGCACCCACTCCGGCGCGCTCGAGCTCTCCGAGTCCGCGACCAGCCCGGCGGCCACCACCACCTCGATCAGCAGCGCCGCCTCGGCGGGGTCCACGGCCAGCTCGCGGGCGGTCCGGCGCAGCTCGCGGACCCCGAGGCCGCCCGAGCGCAGCACCGGCGGCGGCGCGTCCGACCAGGACCCGATCAGCGTCTCCACCCGGCGCAGCAGCTCCAGCACCGCGCCGGCGGCGGTGGAGTCGATCCGGTCGCGGCCCGGGTCGGCGGTGACCAGCTCGGGCTCCTCGGCGACCAGCCGGGCCAGCGGCGCCGGCCCGCGCAACGCCAGCCCCACCTCGCGCGGCAGCTCGACGGTCTCCGGGTCCACCCGCAGCAGCAGCCCCCGGCTGACCAGCCGCTGCACCGGGCTGGGCGGCCCGCCGGCCGGAGCCCGGCTGCGCCCGATCGGCGGCCCGTCGGCCAGCGCGTCGAGCATCCGGCGCTGCTCCGGCGGGGTGTCGGCGAGCAGGTCGTCGAGCACAGCCGGGTCGGCCAGCGCCGCCGACCCGCGGCCCAGCCCGCCGGGGTAGCGCGAGGTCACCTCGTTGGCCGCCGGCACCACCCGCAGGCCGCCGCCGTCCGGATCGTCCGGGTCGCCGCCGTCCTCCCAGACCAGGGCGCGCTCGCGCAATTGCTCAAGCGCGGCCGGCACCCGGAACGCGGCCAGCTCCGGGCCGAGCAGCCGACCCAGCTCGTCCGCCGGCACCGGTTCGGCGTAAGCGCCGGCCACCAGCAGGGCCTCCAGCACCGCGAGTGCGACGGTGTCCAGGTCCTCACAGGCCCGGTTCACCGACGCCCGGATGCCGATCCGGGTGGCCAGCACCGTCAGGTCCGGCGGCGCGGGCACCCCCAGATCGGGTCGCAGGCGCAGCAGGGTGGCCAACGCCGCGTCGTCGCGCGCGCGTAGCCAGTCGAGCAGGGAGGTGCCGGCCATCCCGTCCACGGTAGCCTTGCCCCGGTAGGACGCTCCGCTGAGGCGGGGCGTCCGGCGGACCCGCGCGGCACGGCGACACTGGAGGACACGGTGGGCAAGTCGGTTGACCCCGAGCGTATCGACCCGGCCTGGCCGAACGTGCCCGACGGCGAGCACCCGCTGAGCGAGCTGTGCGCCCCGGTGCAGGCCTCGTTCTCGCCGTTCGGCGACGTGGAGTTCCCGCTGCCCGAGGTGCCCTATGAGCACCCGGTCACCGAGATCAACCGCTGACGGCGCCATCATCCGCTGACCACGACGCGTCGGTGAGCGCCCCGGCCGGGTTGTTGCTGGCCGCCGGTGCCGGTCGGCGGATGGGCCGGCCGAAGGCGTTGGTCGAGCTGGACGGCGTTCCGTTGGTGCGCCGCTCGCTCGGTGTGCTGCGCGACGGCGGCTGCACGCCGCTGCTGGTGGTGGTCGGCGCGGCGGCCGACGAGGTCGCCCGGGTGGTCGGCGACGACGCCCTGGTGGTGACCGCCGGGGACTGGTCGGGCGGGATGGGCGCCTCGCTGCGCGCCGGGTTGGCCGCGCTGGCCGGGCTGGTGGATGTGGAGGCCGCTGTCGTGCACCTGGTCGACCTGCCCGGGATCGGCCCGGAGGCGGTGGCCCGGCTGGCCGGGATCGCTTCCACGACGGACGTGCTGGCCCGGGCGGCCTATGGTGGCGTGCCCGGGCACCCGGTGCTGCTCGGGCGGGCGCACTGGGCGGCGGTGGCGGACGGCGCGGTCGGCGACGCCGGCGCCCGCGGCTACCTGGCCGGGCACCCCGGGCTGCGGCTGGTGGAGTGCGCCGACGTCGCCGATCCGCGCGACATGGACACCCCGGAAGCGTTACGCGGGGCCGGCGGTCCAGCGCTAGGCTGATCACGTGCCCGTGCCCGGTCCCGGTTACTCGATCACGGCGCGGGTGTCCGCGCCCGCGTCGTCCGGCGCGGCCGGCGAGCTGGCCGCGGCGATCGGCCGGGCCGGCGGGGTGGTCACCGCGTTCGACGTGGTCGACGCCTCCGCCGACCGGATCCTGATCGACATCAGCTGCAACGCGCTGAGCGCCGATCACGTCCGGACCATCACCGAGGCGCTCACCGCGCTGGCCGGGGTCGAGGTTCGGAAGGTCTCCGACCGTACGTTCCTGATGCACCTCGGCGGGAAGCTGGAGGTCACCCCCAAGATCAGCCTGCGCAACCGGGACGACCTGTCCCGGGCCTACACCCCCGGGGTGGCCCGGGTGTGCCAGGCGATCGCGGCCAACCCGGACGACGCGCGCCGGCTGACCATCAAGCGCAACACCGTCGCGGTGGTCACCGACGGCTCGGCGGTGCTCGGGCTGGGCAACCTCGGCGCGGCCGCCGCGCTGCCGGTGATGGAGGGCAAGGCGGCGCTGTTCAAGCGGTTCGCCGGGGTGGACGCCTGGCCGGTGGTGCTGGACACCCAGGACCCGGACGAGATCGTCTCGATCGTGCGGGCGATCGCCCCGGCCTACGGCGGGATCAACCTGGAGGACATCGCGGCGCCCCGGTGTTTCGCCATCGAGTCGCGGCTGCGCGCCGAGCTGGACATCCCGGTCTTCCACGACGACCAGCACGGCACCGCGGTGGTGGTGCTCGCCGCGCTGCGTAACGCGATGCGGGTGGTCGGCAAGCGGCTGGCGGACTGCAAGGTGGTGGTGTGCGGGGTCGGCGCAGCCGGCTCGGCGATCATCCGGCTGATGCTGCCGGAGCGGCCCGGTGAGGTGCTGGCGGTCGACCTCGGCGGGATCGTGCACCCCGGGCGGAAGGACCTGGACGACAACCTGGCCTGGATCGCCGCGCACACCAACTCCGCGCGCACCTCCGGCGCCCTGGCCGAGGCCCTGGTCGGGGCGGACGTGTTCGTCGGGGTGTCGGCGCCGAACCTGCTCGGTGAGCCGGAACTGGCCTCGATGGCCGCCGACGCGGTGGTGTTCGCGCTGGCCAACCCGGATCCGGAGGTCGACCCGCTGCTCGCCCACCGGCACGCCGCCGTGGTGGCCACCGGGCGCTCGGACTACCCGAACCAGATCAACAACGTGCTGGTGTTCCCCGGCGTGTTCCGCGGGCTGCTGGACGCCCAGGCGCGCCGGGTGACCGACCCGATGCTGCGCGCGGCCGCGGCAGCGGTGGCCGGGGTGGTGGCCGACCCGAACCCGTCGTTCATCGTGCCCAGTGTGTTCGACCCGACGGTGTCCGTGGAGGTCGCCCGGGCCGTCGCCGGGGTGGCCCGCGCTGAGGGCCGCTGAGGCCGACTCGCGCCGGCCGCCGGGTGCGGGCGGCGCCGGCTCTGCCGGGTCGCGCGCCGAGTGCCAGGACCGGTCTCCCGAGTGGGTCCGGCCGCCGATGTGCTGAATTCGGCACATGGCCGACAGCAGCCGCCGGAGAGACTGCGACACGCCGGTGGTCCGGTGACAGGCCGGGGACCGCGCGACAGTGACCGGTACCGGCGCCCTCAGCCGAGCGTGAGCTGCTGGCCCGGCCGGATCACGTTCGCGTCGCGCAGGGCGGTGCGGTTGCCGTCGTAGATCGCCCGCCAGCCGCCGGTGACACCCTGTGCGGCAGCGATGCCGGACAGGGTGTCACCGGCTCGGACCTGGTAGATCCGAGGTCCACCGGGCGGCGCCACGGCCGGCGCGGCCGCCTGCTGGGGAGCGGACGTCTGAGGTGCGACCGGGAATCGTACCGCGCGGGGGGTGGCGACGGTGCCGCGCGCGCCGGCCTTGCGCGAGCACTCCGGCCAGGCGCCCCAGCCCTGGCCGGCCAGCACCTTCTCCGCGACCGCGATCTGCTCCTCGCGGGTGGCCTTGTGTGCGGAGGGCGCGTACTTGGCACCGCCGAAGCCGCGCCAGGTGGACGGGGCGAACTGGAGCCCGCCCTGGTGGCCGCCGGGGAGCTGGTGAGCCGCGCGGCGAGACCGCCGCGGCCGTTCCGGTCCTGTCCGGCTCTCGTGCTCGGGGGCCGGCAGCCGCTGGACAGGGAGCCCGGCGGCCGCCGGGGCTCGCCGGTAGGTGCTGGGTTCGGGAGCCGGCCGTCACGTTAGGCGAGCATCGCGGCCACGGAAAGTCGAGTCCTCAGTCGATAGGCATCTCCCATTTGGAGTAGGTTCACGCGAGTCGGTGACCGTACGCGCTACTCAGCGACCACCATGGTCACAAAAAGGACACAGATCGACAACGAGACCGAGACCTGCTTATGTGCCACACATCACAAGACGCCGGCCCGGACGGACGTCTCCGAGACCGCCGTAGGGTGCAGTCGTGGAGCTGACTCATGTCGACCAGGCCGGCGCGGCCCGGATGGTGGACGTATCGGACAAGCAGCCCGGTGCCCGGGTCGCGGTGGCCACCGGGATGCTGCGCAGCACCGCCGAGGTGATCGATCTGTTGCGCCGCGACGGGTTGCCCAAGGGCGACGCGCTGGCCACCGCCCGGATTGCCGGGATCATGGGCGCCAAACGCACCGCGGACCTGGTGCCACTGTGTCATCCGATCGCGCTGACCGGGGTCACCGTCGAGCTGGTGCCCACCGACACCACCGTCCAGATCACCGCCACGGTGCGGACCACCGACCGGACCGGGGTGGAGATGGAGGCGCTCACCGCTGTCGCGGTGGCCGGGCTGACGCTGCACGACATGGTCAAGGCGGTCGACCCGGCGGCGGTGCTGGACGCGGTACGGGTGGAACGCAAGGACGGCGGCAAGACCGGCTCCTGGGTGCGCCCGGCATGAGCCGCACCGCGCGGGTGGTCACCGCGTCCAACCGGGCCGCCGCCGGCGTCTACCCCGACCGCGGCGGCCCGCTGATCGCGAGCTGGCTGCGTGAGCGCGGCTTCGACTGCCCGGATCCGGCGGTGGTGCCCGACGGCGACCCGGTGGGCGAGCTGTTGCGCCGCGCGGTCATCGCCCGGGTCGACGTGGTGATCACCACCGGCGGCACCGGTATCTCGCCCACCGACGCCACCCCGGAGGTGACCCGCGCGGTGCTGGACTACGAGATCCCCGGGCTGGCCGACGCGATCCGGGCGGCCGGCGCGCCGGCGGTGCCCACCGCGGTGCTGTCGCGCGGCATGGCCGGGGTGGCCGGACGCACCCTGGTGGTGAACCTGCCGGGTTCCACCGGTGGTGTGCGCGACGGGCTGCGGGTGTTGGACGGCGTACTGGAGCATGCCGTCGACCAGTTACGAGGAGGCGATCACCGATGATCAGCGGAACCCAGCGGTGAGCGCCGCGCCGGAGCGGACCGGAGCGCGGGTGGTGCGCGCGAGCGTCGTCGGGACGCCGCTGGTGGTAGACGAGCACGCCGCGTTGGTCTCGGCCGCCGCGGCCGGGGCCCTGGTCACCTTCGCCGGGGTGGTGCGCGACCACGACGGCGGGCGCGGGGTACGGGAGCTGGAGTACAGCGGGCACCCCAGCGCCGAGCGGATCATCCAGGAGGTGGCGCGCGACGTGGCGGCCGGCGCCTCGGGCGTGCGGGCGATCGCGGTCAGCCACCGGATCGGACCGTTGCGGATCGGGGACGTGGCACTGGCCTGCGCGGTGGCGGCCGACCACCGCCGGGAGGCGTTCGTGGTGTGCGCGGAGCTCGTGGACGAGGTCAAGCGCCGGTTGCCGATCTGGAAGCGGCAGGTGTTCGACGACGGCTCCGACGAATGGGTCAACTGCCCCTGAGGGATTCCCCGAGCGCTCGGCCCCGGAGCGGACATCCACCCCGGGGCCGAGCGAGCCGGATCAGCCGAGCTTGAGCTGCTGGCCGATCTTCAGGGCGTTGGGATTGCCCACCTGGTCGCGGTTGCGCTGGTGCAGGCCCTGCCAGCCGCCGGGCAGGTTCCTCGACTTGGCGATCTTGGAGAGGCTGTCGCCGGGGGCAACGGTGTGCACCTCGCCCGGAGCGACGGCGCTGGGTGCCGGGGCGGCCGGCTGGGGTGCCGGCTTGACGGCCAGGACGGACGTCTGCGGCGCCGTGGGTGCCGGCTTCGCGGCGTTCGGCTTGACCTGGGTACGCCCGGTCACCTGCGAGGCGGGCTGCTTGGTGGCCGGCCGGGGGGTGGCTTTGCCCTTGGCGCCGACCTTCTTCGAGCAGGACGGCCACGCGCCCCAACCTTGGGAGGCGAGCACCTTCTCGGCCACGCGGATCTGCTCGGCGCGGCTGGCGCCCGCGGCGCTGCCCTTGCCGCCGTGTGCCCGCCAGGTGGACGGGCTGAACTGGAGGCCACCGGAGTAGCCGTTGCCGGTGTTGGTGTTCCACCGGCCGCCGCTCTCGCATTTGGCGACGCGGTCCCAGACCTCGTCCGGAGCGGCGTTGGCGGTGCCCGAAAGGGCGACCTGGCTGCCGGCGAGTACGGTGCCGGCGACGACGACACGAGCCACATTCCGTGCGCTGAACAGCGGCGCGCGGGACTTGCCTCGAGATCGGGTCATGACTGTCTCCACACTGCGCGTACAGGGTTAGCTGCCGGGTAAGGGCACGTGGTGCCGCCCCCTCGGTTCCCACCGAAGTAATCCCGCCGGTGAACGATCCACCTGTGAATGGTTTCCCCCGTCCCTGCCCGGTGCTGATTCCTCTCGGTGACGCTGGATTCACCGGGCAGGGCTCGACGCGGTGATTCAGCTGATGTCTTGGCCGACTCGTTGCCGGCCGGAACGGACGTTACGGACCGCTCCCGGGGTTCCGTCAAGCGCGCCTTTTGCGACCCAGGTCACGATGTCGCGCGGATCACTGTTGTCTTACGCGATAAACATCGCGTTTTCCCAGGTCATCACGGGTGTATCACGGAGACGAAACTTTCGGGGGAAGTTGCTTCAAAATCGAAAGTAGCGATCTAGATCACGTTGAATCGGGGCATTGGAATGAGCTGCGCCACAGTGCCCGGGCACCCACTCTGACCTGCGCGATCGCTCTCGGGATGGCCCGGCCGGGCGAATTCGAAGCACTGACCGGGCCACCCGGGGTGGGTCACGACCGCGCGGTCACGCGGCCCGGGCGATCAGTCGTCGGAGTCGGAATCCGACTCCGACTCCGATCCGCCGGATCCGGAATCATCGTCCGAACCGCCGGAGTCGGCGCCGGAATCCTCGTCGGACGAGCCGCCCGACGAGCCACCGCTCAGTCCGGCCTTCTTCGAGCAGGTGGGCCAGGCGTCCCAGCCCTGCGCGGCCTGGACCTTCCGCGCGACCCGCTTCTGCTCCGCCGGGCTGGCGTCGCTGGCGTCCCCCTTACCTCCGTACGCCTTCCACGTGCTCGGGGCGAACTGCAGGCCACCGGAGTAGCCGTTGCCGGTGTCGGTGCTCCACTTGCCGCCGCTCTCGCAGCGCGCGATGTCGTCCCACACGTCCGCCCGGTCGATCGGTGCCGCCTGGGGGGTCGGTGTCGCCGGGGCGGCGTTCGCGGTGCCGCCGAGCAGCAGTGGGCTGCCCACGATCAGCGCGCCGGTCGCGACCCGTGCGACGATCCGCCTCGCCGGGTTCGTGTTTCCGGACGATCGGACGATGTCTCGAGATCGAGCCATGGTGTCTCCGCACCGCGCTGACGGAGATCGGAGTCGAACCCGTTTCCCCACCCCTGTCCGATGCCGTTTCTTCTCGACGGCACCCGATCGGCTGGACAAGGTTGGGCGCGGCCGACCGGGGGCATTCGGGCCGGGCAGATGCCGGCCGCCAGCGACCGTACGGACCATGGGACGACGTTCGTCAAGAACCTCGGAACGCGACGCAGGTCACCTCATCCTTTCGGGTGCTGTGGGCAAGTCGGCCGATTCGTCGTTCTCGCAGGTAATTGCGGTACGGGAGTTGTGTAATAATCCCGCGCCGAATTGTTTTCGAAGTGGGAACGAATGCTTCGGGCGGATGCCGGGCCCGGCGGCGGGGCTCGCCGGGCGGTCCGACTGGCCGCCGTTCGGCACGCTCGGCCATGCTGTCCCGGTGAGGGTGACGGCGTGACGGGGACGACATGACGGGGAGTACGACGAGCGGCCGTCCCGGTTCCCCCGCCGAGCTGGCGGTAAGGCTGCGGGCCACCGGGTACCTGCCCGACGACGGTCTGGCGACCGCGGCGTTTCTCGCGCTGCGGATGGACCGGCCGCTGTTCTGCGAGGGCGAGCCGGGCACCGGCAAGACGGCGCTGGCCCAGGCGATGGCACAGGTGCTGGACGCGCCGCTGATCCGCCTGCAGTGCCACGAGGGCATCGACGCCAGCCAGGCGCTCTACGACTGGGACTTCCCCCGCCAACTGCTGCACCTGCGCGCGCTGGAGGCCGCCGCCGGGGCGAGCGCGGAGAAGCTGGACGCCGACGTGGTGGAGGCCTCGCTCTACGACCCCAGGTTCCTCATCGCCCGCCCGGTGCTCAAGGCGCTGCAGACCTCTCCCAGCGTACTGCTGGTCGACGAGGTCGACCGGGCCGACGACGAGTTCGAGGCGTTCCTGCTCGAGGTGCTCACCGAGCACGCGGTGAGCATCCCCGAGGTGGGCGAGATCCGGGCGAAGACCCCGCCGCTGGTGGTGCTCACCTCCAACCGCACCCGCGACGTGCACGACGCGCTCAAGCGCCGCTGCCTGTACCTGTGGCTCGACCACCCGGACCTCACCCGGGAGATCGCCATCCTGCGCAGCCGGCTGCCGGGGGTGCCCGAGCGGCTGGCCGGCCAGGTCGCCGCCGCCGTCCGACGGATGCGTGAGCTGGAGCTGCTCAAACCGCCCGGGGTGGCCGAGTCGCTGGACTGGGCGCGGGCGCTGCAGCTGCTCGGCGCGGATGAGCTGGACGTCGCCTCCGCCGCCGCGTCCCTGGGTGCGGTGCTGAAGTACCGCGAGGACGCCGACCGGGTCCGCGCGCAGCTCGACACACTGCTGATCTGAGACCGGCGGTGGTCACGGACCCGCTGCCCGGCCTGGTCGGGTTCGCCGCCGCACTGCGACACGCCGGCCTGGCGGTCACCACCGACCGGGTCGCGGCGTTCCTCACCGCGCTGGACGAGCTGGACGTGACCAGTCGGACGGCCACCTACTGGGCCGGCCGGCTGACCCTGTGCTCCGACCCGGACGACCTCGCGCGCTACGACATGGCGTTCCCGGCCTGGTTCGGGCCGGACCGGTCCCCCCGGGGCACCCCGGTGCGCGACCAGCGCAGGCCACCGCCGTCCCGGCTGGCGTCGTTGACCTCCGGTGAGGACGGCGACGAATCCGACGGCCCCGACGGGCCGGACGAGCCCCGGCTGCGGGTGTCGGCCAGCGCACGCGAGGTGCTGCGGCACCGCGACCTGGGCGAGCTGTCGCCGGCCGAGCGCGAGCACCTGCGGGCGTTGCTGGCGTTGCTGCGGGTCGGCCTGCCAACCCGTGCCTCGCGCCGCCGCCACCCCACCCGGCGCGGTCCGGCCGACCCCGAGCGCACCCTGCGTGCCGCCCTGCGCAACCACGGCGAGCTGCGCGAGCTGCGCCACACCGGGCCGAGCCGGCGGCCCCGCCGGGTGGCCCTGCTGATCGACGTGTCCGGCTCGATGGCGCCCTACGCCGACACCCTGGTGCGGTTCGCGCACGTGCTGGTCCGCCGTGGGGCCGGCGCGGTGGAGGTGTTCACCATCGGCACCCGGCTGACCCGGATCACCCGCGAGCTGCGCCACCGCGACCCCGAGCTGGCGTTGGCCGCGGCCGGCCGGGCGATCCCGGACTGGTCGGGTGGCACCCGGCTGGGCGACGTGCTGGGCGCGTTCGTCGAGCGCTGGGGCCGGCGGGGGGTGGCGCGGCGGGCGGTGGTCGTGGTCTTCTCCGACGGGTGGGAGCGCGGCGAACCCGACGAGCTGGCCGTCCAGATGAGCCGGTTGCGCCGGTTGGCCCACCGGGTGATCTGGGTGAACCCGCACGCCGGCAAGGAGGGCTACGCGCCGGTGCAGGGTGGAATAGTCGCGGTGCTGCCGTACTTGGACCAGCTGCTGGCCGGGCACAGCCTGGCCACCCTGGAGCGGTTGGTGGAGGCGATGACACGGTGAACGGAGTCAGGTGACGACTCATGCGTGACGTTCTGGCGCAGTTGACCTCGTGGTGGGCCGACGGCAGCTCGGTCGCGCTGGCCACCGTGGTCGCGACCTTCCGTTCCGCGCCCCGCCAGCCCGGGGCGTCGATGCTGGTCGGCCCGGGCGGGGAGGCGGTGGGCAGCGTCTCCGGCGGATGCGTGGAGGGCGCGGTCTACGAGCTGGGCTCCGAGGTGCTGCGGGGTGGC
Source organism: Pseudonocardia sp. (assembly GCA_029263115.1). GTDB lineage: Bacteria > Actinomycetota > Actinomycetes > Mycobacteriales > Pseudonocardiaceae > Pseudonocardia. The sequence goes on from JAJCYC010000082.1 coordinate 39,291, forward strand.
CGTCCGGTCCTGCAGCGCTACGGGGTGTCCGACGAGGACGCGTTGAGCGTGGGCCTGACCTGCGGCGGCATCCTCGACGTGTTCGTGGAGAAGATCGACACGCAGACCTTCCCGCAGCTGGGCGCGGTCGCCGAGGCGATCGAGCAGGAGCGGCCGGTGGCGCTGGCGACGGTGGTGGCCGGCCCGGTGGAGCGGTTGGGGCGGCGGCTGGTGATCTGCCCGGACCGGGTGGAGGGCGCGACCGGGTCGAACCGATCGGTCGCCGGGACCACCGGCTCGGCCAGACTGGACGCCGCGTTGCGTGACGACGCCCGCGGGCTGCTGGATGTCGGTCGGAACGGGTTGCTGCGCTACGGCGTCGACGGTCAGCGTCGCGGCGAGGGCCTGGACGTGTTCGTCGAGTCGTTCGCCCCGCCACCCCGGATGATCGTCTTCGGCGCGATCGACTTCGCGGCGGCGGTCGCCCGGATCGGCGGGTTCCTCGGCTACCGGGTCACGGTGTGCGACGCCCGCCCGGTGTTCGCCACCGCGTCCCGGTTCCCCGGCGCGAACGAGGTCGTCGTGGAGTGGCCGCACCGCTACCTCGAGGCGGAGGCGGCGGCTGGCCGTATCGATGCCCGCACGGCGATCTGCGTGCTCACCCACGATCCGAAGTTCGACGTGCCGGTGCTGGAGGTCGCGCTGCGGCTGCCGGAGGTCGGCTACGTCGGTGCGATGGGCTCGCGGCGGACGCATGACGACCGGTTGCAGCGGTTGCGCGAGATCGGGCTCACCGAGGCCGAACTGTCCCGGATGTCCAGCCCGATCGGCCTCGACCTGGGGGCGCGCACGCCGGAGGAGACCGCCGTGTCGATCGCCGCCGAGATGATCGCGATGCATTGGGGCGGGGGTGGCAACCGGCTCGCCGAGCGGGACGGCCCGATCCACGGTGGCCCGCTGCGCGGCGGCACCGCCGAACACGCCCACCAGAGTGGCGCGCCGGGCTGAACGAGACCGAGTCACGCCGTCGCGTGTGTCCGGCGGGTTGCGACCCCCGCCGCCCGGGCGTCCTCGGTGGACGGGCCAGCCGCGGTCGGACGCCCGGTCGGCGGGCCGTCCTGCTGGGTCGGCGGCTTGCGGATGAAGAAGGCGAGCACCAGCCCGGCGGCGGTGAGCAGGGCGGCGATGAAGAACACCTCGCTGTAGGTCTGGCCGAGCACCTGAACCTCCAGCTCGCGGTACATGCCGTAGAGGCCGACGGTGTCGGAGGGGTCGATGCCGTGGGCGGCCAGCTCGGCCGGAGTGGCCGGTATCAGCGCCGCCCGGTCGGCGGACAGCTGCGAGTGCTGGTTGGTGGCCAGCACCGTCATCCCGGCCAGGCCCAGCGCCGAGGACAGCTGCTGGACCACGTTGTTCATCAGGCTGGCCGAGGTGGTCAGCGCGGGCGGGATCGAGGCCAGTCCGGCGGTGATGATCGGCATCATGGCCAGCCCGTTGCCGGCGGCCCGGACGCAGGTCCAGAGGATGATGTCGCCCTCGGTCATGTCCGGGCCGATCCCGGTCAACATGAAGCCCCCTGCGGTGGCGATCGTCAGCCCGATGACCGCCGGCCAGAATGGGCCGATCCGGTCGTAGAGCATCCCGGCGATCGGCATCAGGATGGTGAGCACGATCGCCTCGGGCATCAGGATCAGCCCGGTGTGCAGCGGCTGGTAGCCCAGGCTGCCCTGCATGTACAGCGGCAGGTAGAACAGCACCGCGAACAACCCGACGACCAGCACCATCATGATCAGCAACGAGTTGACGTACACCCGGTTGCGCAGCACCCGCAGGTCGATCAGCGGGTCGTCCCGGCCCAGTTCGATCACCACGAACAGCGACAGCGAGAGCGCGGCGAAGACCGCCAGGATCAGGATCGGGTAGGAGTCCCAGCCCCAGTTGTCGCCCTCGGACACCGCCAGCAGCAGCGCGAAGAGCCCCGCGCCGGCGGTGATGAATCCCCACCAGTCGAACGGTCGGGTTGACGTCGGCGGGAGCCGGGGCAACAGCAGCAACCCGGCGACCACCCCGCCGACCGCGACCGGCACGTTGATCAGGAAGATCAACCGCCAGTCCACGTACTCCACCAGGTAGCCACCCAGGGTCGGGCCGATCGCCGGGCCCACCAGGATGCCCAGGCCGAATACGCCCATCGCGATGCCGAGCTTCGCCCGGGGCACGATCCGGTAGAGCAGTGCCATGGTGATCACCGGCAGCACGCCGCCCGGCACGGCCTGCACGATCCGGAACGCGATCAGGCTGTCCAGGTCCCAAGCCAGACCGCAGAGCGCGGAGCCCATCGCGAAACCGGCCAGGCAGACCAGCCATACCCTGGTCAGGCCGAGCCGGTCGCCCAGCCAACCGGCCATCGGGACGGTCGCGGCCAGGGTCAGGTTGTACGCGGTGGAGATCCACTCGATGTCGTCGACGGCCGCGCCGAAGTCGTTCTGGATGGTGGGGATGGCCACGTTCACGATGCTGATGTCCAGCACCACCATGAACATGCCGCTGACCAGGACCA
>JAJCYC010000083.1 GCA_029263115.1 Pseudonocardia sp.
GCCGAGCACCTCGTAGTGCAGGGCGACGGTGCGGCGCTCACCGGCGGTCTTGACCGCCAGCAGCGGCCCGAGCGAGCCGAACACCGTCCCGGCCTCCGGCATGAGCACCGCGTAGGAGACGGTGGTGAACCCGTCGTGCACGTACGACCTCGGAGCGGCCGGTGGGGCCTGCGCCGGCCCGGCCAGCGCCCACGGCAGCCCCTCGACATCGGGCCGGGTCAGCGTGGTGTGCTGAAGCCCGGCGGCCTCCGCCGGGTTGAAGCCGGTGCGGATCGCCGACGCCAGCGCGGGGCTGGACAGCCAGGACGCGGAGGTCACCCCGAGGGCCTTCACCGCGTCCTCGATGCCGTCCAGCACCCGGTAGAGCGCGTGGGCCCGACCGGCGACCCCGCCGCCGGCTGCCGCGGCCGGTTTGCGCAGCGCAGACTCGGTGCCCGATACGGTCAGGAACAGTTCGTGGCGTACCGCCACTGACCCGACCGCCTGGTCCAGCTCCGCGGTGGCCCGCGCCGCCAGGGGTGGTGCATCCGCGCTTTGGTTCCGGGCCCGCCACACCCGGTACTCGGTGCTGTCGTCGGGCACGGTGCGTACCAGTAGTGACAGCCGGTCCACCACGTCGCGGTGCCCGACCGACAGCAGCAGGCTGCCGAGGCGGTTGGCCAGCAGCTCGCACTGGGTGTCGGAGAGCATCCCGACACCGCCGTGGGTCAGCCGCGCGGTGGCGCCCCACCGGCCGTCACCGGTGTCGTGAATCAGGCAGACCCGCCCCTGTCCCCGAAAGGTGGGGCCGTCCGGGAACCCGAACCGGGCAAGTACTCCCGGCAGGTCGGGCTCTCCGGCTGGGGCCGGGATCCCGGCGGCGGCGCGGGACTGCCAGGCCGACCAGCCCAGGGCGGCCCCGAGCTGGTGCAGCAGCAGATGTCCGAGCCACCGCGCGGCTGGGCGGCCGCGCACCGGGAGCACCACCAGGGCGGCCAGGACGCTGTCGATGACCGCGAGCGCCAGCGCCTGGCGCCAGCGGCCCGCGGAGAACGCCAGCAGCACCGGCACGAACAGCACCAGGCAGGTGGTGGCCTGCACCGGGGTCAGCCCCATGATCCAGCCCACGCGCTCCCGGTGGTTCAGCCCTCGGTACACCCTCGGGCCCGCTCCGGTCAGGGGCGTCGCGTTCGCCGTGCTCACAGGATCACCGCCGCTTCCTCGATCTCTGCCGCCGAAGCGGCCCTGCCGCCGCCGCCACGTGGTCCACCTCGCGGACCGCCGCCATCGGGCGGCCGCGGCTGGCCACCAGGGGGGCCAGGGTCGGTCGGCGGAGGTTCGGGCGGTGGGTCCTCACCCGGTCCGGCCGCACCTCCGTACGTGCTCCCACGAGGCCCCTGGTCCGCCGCCGCGCCGGCTGCCGAAGCTGACGCGGGCGGGGGAGGGGTCGCCTCTGACCAGCCCGCACCGGCCGGAGCGGTCGCGGAACCACCGGTGGTTCCCGTCGGAGCAGTCGACGTGCCGCCAGCGGCATCGAAGCGGGAGGTGTTGGCCGTCTCCATGGCACCGACACCCCCGGACCCGCCAGCGGATTGCCCACCGGCGCCGCTGCTGCCTCCAGCGGACTCGAGCAACCCGCCGATGCCGGTGGTGGCACGCGAGGCGATACCCGAGAAGGCCTCCCGCAGTCCGGCCCCGGCCTGGGTGTTCGGGTCGACGAACGCGAAGAGACGGAACAGCGCGAACGGGCACAGCAACGAGACCGCGAGGACACCGATCCCCGCCAGGAGGCCGACGACACCGGACTGGCCGGCGAGGGTGGACACACCCAGCACCACCGTGAGGGCCAGCAGCGGCTTCATCGCGATCGCCGCAAGCGTCCAGCGCAGGGTGCGCCAGTACCAGGAGGCGGTGGCCTGGGCCAGCAACCCGGCGGCGGAAATCGGGATGGTGGCGACCAGGACAAGGATCGCGGCCTGCCGCCAGATGATCTCGATGGCGTAGCCGAGCGCGACGGGCAGCACCCCGAACAGCCCGGCCAGGCCCAGCACCACCGCCTTGACCCCGTCGAGCGCTTGGGCGGAGGAGAAGGGGACGTGGGTCCAGGTGGCCGTGAAGTTCTCCGCCCGCAGCCCGGCGGACAAGATCGCGGTGGTCAACCCGTCGGCCAGTTCCAGCACGGCCACGACCCCGGCCACTGTGATCGCCAGCGCGATGCCGTAGGCGAGCGGGCCGGTGGCGGCGTGCCACATGCCTCGGCCGCCGCGCGCCGCCGAGATGGTCAGCTGCCAAAGGAACAACCCGAAGGCGATGATCCCGGACAGCCACAGCAGCGTCGGCCACAGCGATCCCAGCGCGACAACCGACGGCCCACCCGGACCTGTGGGAGCGGCCTCGACGCCGGTGGTGATGGTGAACGTCGAGAAGCTGTCAACCAGCCCGAACACCGCCTGCAGCACCTCCAGGCAAGCCACCCAGACCGAACGCATCATCGAGTCCAGCGCTGAGCTCATCGCACCGCTGACCACATTGCCGATCGCCCCACCGACGCCGGTCTGACCGGGCACGGGGGCCGGGGCCGGCGGAGGTGGCGGCGCGGGAACCGGAACAGGCGGAACGGCCGGCGCGAGCGGCGTCCCGGGCATCATCGGTCGATCGCCTGGAAACCGACGTTGATGCTGTCCTGACTGCCCGGCCACGCGTCGGGACTGGCGGCGGCCGCCGCACCCGGGCTGATCCGCCACGTGCCGCCGGTAGGGTTGGCAGGGTCCGCCAGGTAACGCATCGCCTGGCAGTCACCCAGACCGATCGCGTTGATCACTCGCTCCTGATAGCTCGTGGTCATCTCACCGAGCACGCAGACCACCGCGTAGCGGCCTCCGTCGAGCACCCCTTTGATCTGCGCGTGCGTCGGGACGAAGGAGAACGACAGTTCGGGGATCGCGCCGGTGGGCGACAGGTGGGCCGTCGCGCGCAGCGTGGTCAGGACCGAGGTCAGCTTCGCGGCCGCCGGCGACGGAGCACCCGGGGCGGCTAGCGACGCGTAGGCGCGCTGGTAGACGTCTGGATCACCGTCGCGCAGACCCTGGGTAGTCATCGCGGACAGCTGCGCGACGGCTCCCTCCGGGCTGCCGGGGAAGCCACCGGCGATCCAACCCCCGCCGGCTCGCGGAGCGGGTAACCGTAGTGGTGGTCGATCGGACTTGGGCGCGAGAGGCTGTGGCATGGCCGCCGCGAGGGGCAGATACGGCATCGGTCGAGTGGCCAAGGCCGTCTCGCCTGCCCAGTCCCAGTCGTCTTCCATGGCGGTCGGGGGTTGAGGGGCAGCCGGCGGGTGAGGGGTGAGATCCCCGGTGATCAGCCACGCGGCCAGCAGCACCGCCAGCACCAGGGCGGCGGCGAGACCGGCCAGGGTGAGGCGGGCGTGGCGGCGGGCGACCAATGCGGAGCCCTCCGCAACCATCGCGGACCGATCCGCTTCCAGGGTCGGTCCTGTCGTGATCCGCATCCGGCTCACCCGCCGGCGAAGGTCGCGAGCAGCGTGTAGCCGGTGCCGTAGAGCAAGCCCCCGAACATGCTGCAGAGGATCATCGTGGTGCCCATCCGGCCGGCCCGGTGGTGATCCCAGATCCGGCCGCCGGCGAACGCGATCAGCCCGGCGAAGAAGCAGGCGATCAGCGAGATTCCGGCGCCCCACTTGATGTAGGACACGACCTTGTTGATCGCGGTCGCGGCGTTCCCGGGCGGCGGCGCCGGCGCCGGATCCGGCGGCAGCGTCTCCGGGCCGGGGAGATGGGCGAGCGTAGTCATCAACTCATGCAGCAGATGCGAGCTGAGCATGGTGCGCCTTTCTCGGCGAAGTGGGGCGATGTCTCGGGAACCTGGTCAGCGGCGTCGCGGTCGTGGATGAGGCCGGCCGAGCAGTCCCCATCGACACAGCAACGGCGCGACCGCGGCCTGCAGGCGCCGGGAGGTGGGTTCCTCGGTGACCCCACCCAGCTCGGTGTGCTGCTCGTAGGGCACGACCACGGCGTCATCGAGCAGCGCGGCTACCCGGGCGCCGGCCGCCCCGACCACGCCGGCTGGCCATCCCGCGCGCTTCCAGGCCGCCATCACCACCAGCTGCGCCGGTGCGACGGCCGCGCCGGCGCGCACCCATGGATCGAGCTGGGCGAGGGCGGCCTCGGCCGCCATCAGTGACGGGCGGGTCGCGCGCACGACCAGCAGCGGCCGGGGTGCGGCCGGAATACCGGGCCGGAGCCAGGCCCCTGGCCCGGACAGCGGGTCGTCGGCCGGCCACAGCCAGCCCTGGCCCAGGTCCGCCACTGTGATCTCGACCGACGGCGCCGGGTCCAGAGCCCAAGCGGGCGGGGGCAGCCACGGGCTCAGGGCGTGCGGCTGGTCGGTCTCGACGCGAGCGATCAGCGACCCGCCCACTCCGTCCCGCCAGGAGTACCGGGCCCACACCCCGCCGCTACCGCCGGTGGTCCACTGGCCGTCGGTTTCGCTGGCGCTGATCAGCCCCGAGCGCGCCGGGCCCGCGGTATCCACCAGCAGGGCACACCGTCCCGCCGCGCGCAGCGTGTCGGTCAGCGCGGCGGCGAGAACCGACGCGCCCGCGCCGGCCGAGCCGGCGAGCACCGGCAACACCACGCCGAAGGACCGGTAGTCCTGCCCGACGATCCGCGAGGTCGCACCGGGAACCTGAGCGCGCTCATCGGTCGCCGAGCTCCCGCCCGACTGATCCGGCTCGCCGGCGCTGCGCACGTACCTCGGGTCGGACGCGAGGCGGAGGAAGGGCGACAGGGCAGTCATCACGGGCCACCTTGAGGTTCGGGGCCCTGGTAGCCGCTCCGCGAGTCCTCGGACATCCCGACGGCTGCCTTGATCCCGACCAGCTTGTTCGCGCTGACCTTCGCGCCGGTGGCGCCGACGTCCAGACCGATGGCCTTGTCGCTGCTGCCGACGAACTCGTTGTTACGGATCGTGACGTCCTGGACCGCCTCGATCATGTAGGCCTGACTGGAGCCGTACTCGCAGTAGTTGTTGCTCAGCAACCAGTTCGCGGAGATCCCGTCCCCGCCGCCACCGTCTCCAACGTCGCCGGGGCCCTCGGCCATCAGACACTGATTGTCGATGCTGTCGCACAGGTTGCCGCTGATCACGACGTTCTCGCTGGCCGGGCGGCCGCTGGTGAAGGTCTGCATGCAGTCGGCGTGTGCGCCGGAGCTGCCCGGGGAGATGTCGGTGATCGTGTTGTGCAGGATCCGCAGGTCGTTGCCGAAGAACCGCAGACCGTCGAAGTCGCCGCCGGTGGGGTGCTTGACGAGGTTGTTGGACGCGGTGATGCCGTTGCCGGTGAGCTCGATCCCGGGGGCCTCCGCGCCGAGTACCTGGAAGCCATCGACCACGACGTGGTCGGCGTCGACGCTGATGCCCCTGACGACCGACCGGCCACCGCCCGAGATGACCAGCGGTTGCTGGGCGGATCCGCCCTGCTCGATCGTCAGGCGGGAGTCGATGTTCCCGTCGACGCACACGTGCGATCCACCACCGGCCGAGGACAGCGCTCGCCGCAGGCTTGAGGCGTCCGTCGCCTGGGCAGTGCAGTGCGTCGAAACCGGGTCGGACTCCGTGGCCGCAGGGGTTGAGGTACCGGCTGCGGTCCCAAGCCCTGCAGCCGGCACCCCGGGCACCCCGCGCGATGCCGCTGCGCCACCGGGCTGGTCGTCCCCGGGCGGGACAACCACGATGATCACGGTGAGCGCCGCCGAGGCCGCGGTGGAGATCAGCGACGTCAGCACGCCAGCACCAGGCCACGACGGGTGTTCATCGGTCGCCGCTCTCGTCACCCGACGACCGCGAGGCCGAGCTCCGCGGCGAAGCCGCCGAGTCGCCGTCCGACCCGCACACAGTGATCTCTCGCGGACCCTGCTGATCACCGTCACCCTGCGAGTTGGGCATCGTCATGCAGCCCATCCCCGATAGCCACGGGATCCGGATCGTCCACCGTTCGCCGGTGCCTGCGCTCGAGGCCGAGGTCGCACCGGTGGCGGCGCCGTCGCGCGGGGTGCCCGACCCGATGGGAGCCTGACCCCTCGACCGGGACGGCTCTGTGGCGGGCGCTGACGGCGCACGTTGCCGATTGGGCTCAACGCACAGCACCTCATCCGGGCTTGCGCTCGCGGCGGCCCGGGCCAGCTCCGCGATGCTCACCGTCCGGGTGCACGCCACCGAGGTGGGGACGGACCGGTTGTCGGCCGCCGCCGGGAGGGAGGACCGAGCAGCCCCGCCCGGTGCAGGCAACGACACGTCAGGCGCCGGCGGAGCGTCATCGAAGTCACCCGACGAGTCCGACCCCGAGCCGGAGCGCGGCCGGACACCACCATCAGATGCCTCACTGCGCTTCTGGCCGTCCGATCCGCTGTCGTCCGAACCCTGGCCGTCCGATCCGCTGTCGTCCGAACCCTGGTCGTCCGAACCCTGGTCGTCCGTGTCCTTCTCGGAGGACTCGTTGTCCGCGCCCCTCTGCTCGGACGCGCGGTCAGGAACCGCGGTGGACGCCGCCAAGCTGGACGGCGCCAGCGCCCGCGGCACCGGTGGGGTGGCGATCCTCGGGTGGCTGGCTGGGCCAGCTGCGCGGCCACCGCCCACCCCAGGAGTCACCTGCGGACCCTCGCCCTCCGAGCCAGCGCTCGCGGGCATGCCGGGGATCGGATCGGCCGCCGGAGCACGGTTCTGACTGTCCGCATCCGAGCTGGAGCCACCATCGGCCGGATCCGCGGCATCGGAGTCCTTACCCCCCGACTCCTCGTCCTCCCGATCGGACGACCCGGAGTCGCCGCCACTGGAGTCGCCGGCCCGCTCGGCGTCGGCCTCGGCGTCGTCCGACCCGGACCTGCCAACGCCGCCGGAAGGGTGCTCGGTCGCCCGTTCGGCGATGACCGTGCGCTTGCTCGGGGAGGCGAGCGCGCTGGACACAGCGGCCCAGGGCAGCTGACCGAGCGCGAGGGCCGCGACCAGGCCGGCGGCCGGCACGGATGTTGCTACCAGCAGCCGGCGGCGGCGGGGCGGGTAGTCCAGGTAGGCGGGGTATCTCATGATCTCTGCCCCCTCTTGGTCGAGACGTAGTCAGTGGCGGGTGAGGAAGGCGCCCAGCTGAACTGCTCGGCGACGTGAGCGGCCAGTTCGAGGAACGCGTCCCGGGTGCGGGGTCGGAGATCAGATAGCTCGATCTGGCCTCCGATGGCCAGATGCGGGTCCGGTGGGATGTCCACGACGGCGCGGCAGCGGGCAGCGAAGTGGGCCCGGATGGCCTCAGCGTCGACGTAGGGGCTGCAGCGGTCGAAGGCGAGGGCGACGATTGCGCGGCGCACCAGGTCGCCGTAGCCGTGAGCCTCGAGCCAGTCGAGTGTCTTGGATGCTCGACTGGCCCCGTCGAGGTTGGGGGCGCCCGCCAGGACCAGGGTGTGGGTGCCGTCGAGCGCACCACCCATGGCGGAGTGCACGACGCCGGTACCGGAGTCAGTGAGGATGATGTTGTAGAAGCGGGCGAGGACCGCGACCACGGCCTCGTACTCCGTGCGGCTGAAGGCCTCACTCATGGCCGGGTCCTGCTCGGAGGCCAACACCTGCAGGCGCCCGGCCAGCGAGGTGTAGTGGGCCATGTCGGTCCACGAACTCACCGTGTCAAGGTTGTCGATCAGGTCGCGGATGGTGATGCCGACGTGGCCGGTGAGTCGGTCGGCGAGCGTGCCGGCGTCCGGGTTGGCATCCAGGGCGACGATCCGGTCGCCTCGATGCTCAGCCAAGGTCAGGCCCAGACCGGCGGTGACCGTGGTTTTACCGACCCCGCCCTTCATCGACGACACCGTGATCGAGTGCCATCCGGACAGCTGAGTGCGCACCCTGCTGGTCAGCTCGCGGCGGGTTGCCTCGACAACCGAGATCCCGGGGTTCCACAGTCCGCCGGTCAGCACGTAGGCGGCCGAGCGCCATCCGCTCTCGGGGCAGGATCGACGCGGACGCACCACGGAGGACGGTTGGAACTCCGGCGATGGACGCCGCGCATCCAGCGACGAGCTCAACTCCGCACAGGCCACACTGCCGGGCCCAGCCGCGAGGCTCGCGCCGCTCCGCTCGGGCGACGAGTCTGCTGGAGCGGCACCGTCAAGGCGAGACGGTTCGACATCGGGCTGGGCGATGCCCTCGGGTACCGCCGCGCCCAGAACCTCCCTCCTGGGACCGCGTGGCGAGTCGGCCAGCGCGCAGGGGTGGTCGGCGTGGGAATGCGCGGCCTGGGACTCGATACGCCACGGAGTCATGGCCGAGTTCAGCCAGGTCGTGTCGCCTGGTGGCTGTGGTGCGGTCACGGGTGCCTCCGGCTCTTTGCGCGGTCGGTGCGAGAGGGTCAGCTCGGTGCGGACAGATCCAGGCCGAGGTCGACGACCAGCCGCCCGTCGTGGTGGCGGCGCACCGGAGGAGCGAGCGGAACCCACCAACCCGCGCCCGACGCCCATCCGGGGGCGGACGGCGGGGGAGAGCTGGCCGGGAACGTGGCGTGCGGCGGGGTGGATTCACCCGGCGGAGGCCAGTCGGGGTCATTCGACGCACCCAGGCGGTCGCGCAGCCGAGACGGAGGCGGACCTACGCGCTCGTAGAGCGCGACCCGGGCGTTGATCTCAACTACGATCGCGCCCCGGAAATCCACCGTGCGCCCGGGCACGACCAGCTCGACCCGCTGCCGGCCGACCCCGGACCAACCCAGCACCGCCGACCGGGGGTCGGCGACGTACTGGCGAAGCGCAGCCTCCCGCCGTTCCGGCTCGTCCTCGTCCCAGGACAGATAGTCGGCGGCGAACCGAACCGCTACTCCGGTCGCTTCCGCGACGGGCACCTGCTCGTAGGCGCCGATGGAACGCCCCACCGTCGCCGATACGTCGGCCAGCGCGGCGGCTGGAGCCAACGACCTGCGGCGCTCACGCCACAGGTTTCCGCGGCCAGACCGAGAACGGTCGGTGAACTCACTCCAGGCTGGCGGCTCCAGCCACAGCGGGGTGGCCGCGCCCTGGTCCGTGAAGGTCGGAGTTGCGATGAGGTCGCGCTCAGACCCCGCCGAGGAGCCGATCACCGCAGACGCGGACGCGACCGCCCTCGGATGGGCCAAGAAACGGGACGAGTCAGCATCGGCCGCCGCCGCACCGCTCACGAGGTGTCCGGTGGACCGGTTCGCCGGCGTGGCCGGTTCCACCGCAGAAACCTCGGCCGCGGCGGGTCGCGCCGGCGCCGGCGACAGCAGTTGCGGGCGGCCCGGGCGGTGGCCCGGGGCGATGCCCCAGGCCGGAACCGCCTCAGGCGTGGATCGACGAGTGAACATCTCCTACTGGCCCTTCCCCCGCGAGCTGTCGATGCCGCAGCAAAGCCGGCCGCTACCTCTAGCACTCAGAAACCGCTGCACCGCGCTCGACGACTGTCGGCTATGGACGTCACTAGACCATGTCAGTAACACATATGCAAGAAAAAAATAGCTCAACTTGGCGTAGCGGTGCTTAGGCTGGCATGGTGAGCTAACGATCGGGCCAGGTCGGCGACGGTCTGGAATCACGAGAGGTCCATCGAAGTGAGTGACAGCGAAGTTTCGGGCATCGGATCAGCACCGCCGCGCATGATCGCCGACAAGCTCAACCGGCTGTTCGAGGTCCTGCACCCGGCCGGGGGTCGGCCGCTGACGAACCGGGAGCTCGCGGTGCGCATCCGGGAGCAGGGCGGTTCGATCTCGCAGGCCTACATCTCGCAGCTGCGCAGCGGGATCAGGGGCAACCCGACTCTCGAGCACCTGATCGGCATCGCTACGGCTTTCGGGGTGCCCGCCGGCTACTTCACCGATCCCGAGGTCGCCGAACGCGTCGATGCCGAGCTGGACCGTCTGATCCAGATGCGACAGTCCAGACCCGAACTCGCCGAGATCGCCGAGATGCAAGTCAACATCAACATGCGTACCGCCGAGCTAGACGACACCGAGCGAGAGGCCTTCACCGAGATGGTGCAAGCCTTCTGGCGGCGCCGAGGCCAGCGGCGGGATCGGTGACCCGCCCGCGCCAGAGCGACCGCTTCGGCGAGCGGCTGGACTGGCTCCTGCGCTCCATCCCACGCCGGCCCGGCGCGCCCGAACGATTCGACCCGGAGGACCTGGTAGACGCTCTGGCCGGGCCGGCCGGCGGCGCCCGCCTCGTCGCGCGGGCCGACGCACGCGCCTGGCTTGCCGCGATGCGCGGCGAGGACGCCGATGTCGACGCGCCGCACTCCCGCAGGTATCTCGCAATCGTGGAGGACATGTTCCGGCTGCCCGTGGGCTACTTCCGCGACAAGGCCGTCCGCCGCGCCGCCGACGACCGCATCCTCTTCGCCCGGGATGCCGCCGAGCGTCGCGTGAAGGTGATCGGCCCGTGCCGCATGCGCGGCGCGGAGTGGGGCGTTGAGGAGCTGCACTCGCTGCACCGCCAGGTGCGCGACCAGCTCGAACGGCGCGCGGGCGCATGAGTATCGCGCCGTGACCTCGCCGCCTCGCGCCCCCCGGCACCGACCAGTGGTGGCCAATCTGGTGGCGGTTCGGCGAATCAGGTCTCGCCGGGAGGCTGGACCGGTAAGAATCATGTTGATCAGCGCCGGGGGAGCGATGAACCGTAACCAGCTACGCAAGTTGTGCCAGCGGACCTTCCGCGAACTCGACCTACACCCGCCGCTGGACGTGCAACTGCTGTGTGACCGCATTGGCCAGCACCGCGAGCGGCCGATCATCATCGCGCCCAGCGACGACCTCGCCGGGCGCCGGCGCTTCGGCTTCACCTGGGACGACCCCGCCGCCGGCGCCGTCCTGATCATGTACGACGCGCGGACCACCTGGACGCACCAAATGATGATCATCCTGCACGAGCTGGCGCACCTGATCTGTGAGCATCCCGGCACCGCGATCGACCACTCCTACCGCGCCGACCACGAGCGAGAGTTCCAGGAGATCTCACCCCTCGCGCTGGCCGAAGTCCTGGGCACAGCACCACCGCGACCACCGAGGCGGATCGGCGGCCGCCGCCGGGAGAAGTTCGCCGCGAGCCTCTACGACGAACCGGCGGAATGGGAGGCAGAGACCATGGCCACGATCATGAGCGAGTGGATCCCCGCCCTCGGTGGCCACCCGAGGGGCCGCGACGCGGCCGATCCGCTCGAGGACCTCCTCGGCGACGTAGCGGCCTGGTAGCCATGCCCATCTCCCTCATCGCGATGCTGGCCACCTACCTGATGTGCTGGCAGGCGTACAAGCTGCGAGAACGGCTCAGCGGCCTCGGCCACGCCGGCATCCTGGTCAGTCTCGCCTCGACCCTAGCGAACAGCGCGACCGCCCGGATCAGCGACACCTACCCGCCCAGCCCCGCCGCCTACCAGTACATCCTGTTCATCCACCACGTCTTCATCACCGGCTCGTGCCTGGGCCTCTACCTCGTGCGGCTGGCCGTGGAAGGCAACGCCCTGCGCGATCGAGCGGTGCGCCGCGCCATCGGCGGCGGCGTGCTGTTCTGCTGCTGGAACGCCGCGACCATCGCCGTCGCGGCAGCCCTAGGCCGTCCGCTGATAAACGGGCCCTCTCGCGCGCCTCTGGATGTCCTGTATTCAGTCGGGTCCGGTGCCTACTTCGGCACGGTCATGCTCCTGGTCGCGGTCTGGATGTGGCGCTACGTGGCCCACCGGCCGTTGCGGATCCTCCTCGGTACGCGCGTCGCGGCGATCGGGCTGTTCGGCATGGCCGGGTTGGGCTACACCCGCGCCGCGACGGCGGCGATCCGCTACCTGGGCGGCCCGCCGAGCATCGCACCCGAGTGGCTGCGCGACACCGTCACCTCGACGGCCTTCCCGCTGGTGTTCATCGGGCTGAGCTTCCCGCTGCTCGCCAGCAGATGGGCCGCGTTCCAGCAGTGGAGGACCCGCAGGAAGATCTGCGAGCGCGCCAAGGTGACCGCACAGACCTGCCGGACCGCGTACCCGGAGATCCAGCTCCCACCCGCCGGCATCGGCGAACGGGCCCGGCTGCTCGTCTCCAACCACCACATCCAGGCGCGGATCATCGTGGAGTCCTTCGACGGGCTCGCCAAACTCCTCGTGCACGACGCACCCGCCGCGACCCCGGCGGGGCAAGCCGCCGCGGCGCGCCTGCGCGCGGCCGTCGAGCGCTACGACGCCGAACACCCCGACAAGTCCGTCATCGACATCATCTCGCCCAGGATCGATGACCAGACGCTCGACGGCGAGGGTGTCCCACCGCAGCCCGGCAACGCCCTGGAAGAGGACATCACCGTGCTGGTCGAGCTGGCCGCCGAACTCGACGCGCTGAGCCTCGGCGGCTTCAGGGTCTCGGCGTAGGCCTGTGCGAAGGTGAGTTGATGAGCCGCTACGGGCTAGAACTGGACAACACCGAGCACGCGCGGCTGCGCGCGCAAGCCGCCGGCGCCGGCGCCGGCGAGATCTGGGCACTCGCGGGTGTGGCGACCGGAGCCGACGTCGTCGACCTCGGCTGCGGCCCGGCGGCGGTGATGCTCGAACTCGCCTCGTTAGTCGGCCCCGAGGGAACCCTCACCGGAGTCGACGCCGATCCGGACATGGTGGAGCGCGGGCAGGCCGCCGTCGCGGCGGCCGGAGCGGACAACGTCATCGTCCGCCAAGGACTCGCCGAGGACTCCGGCCTGGCCCCGGGATCCTTCGACTGCGCCATCGTGCGGCTGGTCCTGATCCACAACGGCGGCCGCGAGCAGGAGATCGTCGACCACGCGGCATCGCTGGTCCGCCCCGGCGGCCGGGTCCTGCTGATCGACCTCGACTCCACCATGATCCGGTACATACCCGGCACGACGGCGCCGATCTCCGAGCTGCACGAGCGCTACCAGGCCTACCAGCGCGCTCGCGGGAACGACCCTGCTGTCGGGCTGCGGCTGCCCGAACTGCTGGAGGCGGCCGGACTGCAGGTGGAGACCTTCCGGACAGCGTGCGCGCCCCGCCGGCGGGGAAGCGGCGAGAGGGGGCCGTCCTGGGCCGCCCGGCGCGCGATGGTCGAGGAAGGCGTGGCCACGACGGAGGACCTGGAGCGCTGGACCCGCCAGTTCGAGGAACTCGACGACCAGCAGAAACAGCCGTGGATCATTGGGTGCGTGTTCATGGCCATTGGGCGCCGCTGTTAACCGGACCACCGGGGGTGACATTGAGTGGGGCGGTCTTTGCTGACGTGGCCATCGACGGGTCAGTGAATCCAATGCACCCGAACGATCTCGACGCGCCGAGTGCGCTCAAGGATCAAGAAGATCACTTCGGCGGTCCGACCCTCCGGGCCTACACGCAGCGTGCGCATGACGCCATCAGGTTTCGCGGCGTTGTAGGGCAGGCTGTTCCACGGCGCCAGCTCGAGCAGATCGAGTACTTGGGCGTAGTGGAGGAGGAGCTCGTCGGGCAGGGCTTCGACCTGGGCGTTGACCTCGTCGTCTGTGACGACCTGGTACATCAGCCGCTACCGGCGTTCGCCGAGTCGCCGTGCGATCATGGCGCGCTGGTCATCCGCGGTGATGCTGCCGACGTGTTCACCAGCGAGGATCTGAGCGGCCCGGCGCAGCATGTGGCGGTGCGCATCGGGGTTCGCGCGGGTCATCTCGGCGATCAATTGCCAGCGTTCCAGCGCCCGGTAGACCTCGGTGAGATCCAGGCTCTCCGCCGCGCGGGACATCGCGACCCGCCACTCGCTGTCAAACTGACCTGCCTCCTCGGGCAACAGCGCGGCGCGGATGCCGCGCGGCGACGCTGCGCTGGCGGGTGGAGGGGCGTGCTCGTGGGCGGGCTCGGCGGTCACCGCTAGACGGTAGCGCGTCTCGTTTATCGGGCACGTACTCCCGGCTGGAGGTGATGAGCACGCGAGTTCGGATTCGACGCCGAGCTCACCGATCGGTGGCGTACGGAACACCGCGCCACCAGCACATCGTGACGACCGGGATCCGGACAACGCGAGCGCTGGACGTCAGCCTGCACCCCGGAATCGAGGCTAAGGACGACGCGGGCGGCGATGGCGGAGCGCTGGTGTTCAGGTCGGTTCAGTGTTCTGTTTCTCGGATCATTCGGCGCAGGACCGCGATGCCCGACGGCCAGTTGCTGGTTGCGTTGGGTGAGTTCGTCAATTCGGGTGGTGGTCAGCCCGGTCGAGGGTGTCGAGTTCGCGGCCGAGTTGGTGACGCATCGCGTTTCGGAACTGGTCGCGTTCGGCGTGTAGGGTGATCTCGGCGCGAGCCAGTTCCAGATCGGTGTGCAGGCTAGCGGGGCTGGGCTTTCGCCCAGCCCACTGGTCGCGGGCCGGCTGGGCTGGCGCGCATCGCGCAGCACTTCCGCCGGGCGGGCGCGGGTGTTCACCCGTCCCAGGCGTTCGCGCCCGCGTCGCGGTTGATCACGGTGAGTGGCGCCCGGCCGCCGTCCCATCGGCAGGAGTACCGCGGCCCGCGGAATACATGATCTTCACCAGTGCCTGCGCGCCGAACTCGCCGACCAGACAGAGCCCCGCTGCCGCGCGCGCCGGTCGTTCTCGTCGCGGTCGCGGCGGAGTCGATCGTCGTCATCGCGGTCGCGCTCGCGGCGCAGCTCGTCGTGGTAGTCGTGGGCCCGTCGCTGATGGTCATCGTCGTAGCGAGTGCGCCGGAGTTGATCCTCCCGCTCGCGGTCCCGCCAGTTCTCGAACATCCGGACCACCCCCTCGATAGGTGAGGTTAGGCGCGGGGTCGGACGGATTGATGGGGCATCGAGCGGTGATCGGGGCCTGGGGATGCACGGCGACCGAGGACCATACACGTGCCTGATCGGTCCGGTCAGCGACGAACTCGGGAGGCACCGTACGGCAAGGCGACCCCCGACGACTCGTTTGGTTCTCGACCGGAGCGCGGCGGCTCAGGCCCGTCGCCAGGCGAGCGGGGGCACACCGTGTTCCCTACGGAAGCGGCGTACGAAATACCCCGGGTCGCGGTAACCGACCCGTCGGGCGAGGGCCGCGATGGTGAGGTCGGTGTCGGCGAGCAGCCGCCGTGCCTCCCGCATCCGCCGCTCGGTGATCCACTGCATGACGGTGCGGCCGGTGCGGCGCGCGACGACAGTAGCGAGGTGCCCGGTCGTGAGCCCCAGCGAGTCGGCCACGTCGCGCAGCCCGATCGGGGGGTCGATGTCGGCGTAGCGGCGTTCGATGACGTCGAAGACGCTGGCGAGCAGCGGGTCGTCGGTCAGTGCGCTCGGGGTGTCGACGACGAGGCGCCCCAGCCACACCAGTAGCACAGTGAGGTGCGCGCGGACCGCGTCGGTGTAGTGCTCTCGTCGCCCATTGAGTTCGTCGGCGAGGACGGCCAGTTGGGCGCTCCAGGCCGCCTGCTGCGTCGATGGGACCGAAAGCCGCTGCGCGCCCCCGTTCCGGGCGTTGATGAAGGGCGACAGGAGGGGATGGGTCCGCCAGGAGACCAGCGGCGCGACACCCGCGGGGTCGACCGCGTCGGTAGGAAAGAACACCGCCCACGCCGTCACATCGGGCTCGATGTGGGCGTCAGGGTCGGCGACGACGGCGCCCGGGGCGATGACGAACGCGTCGCCGACCGCGAGATGCCAGTCCCGCCCGTCGACCCGGACCGGCCCATCGCCGTGCTCGACGTAGAGCAGGACCAGGAAGTCGTGCGCGTGCGTCCCGATGGTCGTGCCCGCGGCCCGGGGGTCCGCGCCGCTCCACCGCGCAACGCTCACCGGCGGCAGCCCCGCTATCCGCGGATAGCCCATCAGCGGTACGCCGTCGGCTGTGTGCCCGACCGGGCGCGCCGTGACGGAATCGGTTGGTGATGCGGGTGCGGCACCCGAAGAACGTCCCGTGGTGCCCATGCATCGTCCCTTGTTCGCAGTTCCACGACTTGCAATGGTGAGTTCGACCGATCAATCCCGTTCCATCATCTATCGAAGGAGGCCGCCGTGTCGCACCCGATGACGAGCCAGGACGGGGTCGAGCACCCCTCAGCTTCGTCTCCGGAGGACCGGCCGTACCTGCCGGCGATGGGCAACCCACGCCTGCTGCGGTTCTACGACGCGTTCACCCGGCTGGTCGGTGTCCGTAGCGCCCAGTGGCAGCTGGTGGCGCAGGCCGGGATCGCGCCGGGCCACACGGTGCTCGAGATCGGCGCGGGGACCGGCACGGTGTTGCTACTGGCCAAGCGCGCCGTGGGGTCCGCGACCGTCATCGGGCTCGACCCCGACGTGCAGGCTCTGGCGTTCGCCCGCCGTCGCGCCGTGCATGACGGTCTGCAGCTGCGGCTCGACCATGGCTACGCCGATCGTCTGCCCTACCCCGACGGCAGCGTCGACCGGGTGCTCTCGGCGTTGATGTTCCACCACCTGCCCGGTGCCGAGAAGGTGGCGGCCCTGCGCGAGGCGCACCGCGTGCTCAACCCCGGCGGGAGCCTGCACCTCGTCGACCTGGATGGCGAGCAGCCCGGCGTCATCGGACGCCTCATGCACCGGCGGCACGAGCACAACGACCAGGCCCCCCGCGGCGATCAGAGCCCCGCTGACAGGCCCGCCGCCCTGCGCGGCCCCGAGACCGCATCAGCCGCCGACGTGGTCCGCCTCATGCGAGAGGCCGGTTTCGATGAAGCCTGCGCCGTCGGGCGCCGCCGTACCGCGGCTGGTGTGGTGAGGTTCTATCGGGCCGAGCGCGACAACCCACAGCCCGGCACGCGCTCAACCTGAGCCGGGCGCGGGACGGGGGAGCTCGCTCTCAGCGAAGGGTTGGCCATAGTGGGGTACGTACCGTCCCTGCTGATCATCCGATCGCGGTGCGTGGGGCAGGGGTGATTCGCCTCGGGGACCTGGATGGCCTGCGCGGGTTGCCGGCCGAGCATCCGGAGTTCGCGACGGCCCGCCTCGGCGACGAGACGATGTCGCGGACGGCGTTGCACGCGGTCACCGACTGCTGACCCGTCGAACGGCCAGGCAATGGCCTCGACCGCTTTGGGCATCTTCGGTCGCGCGACGACTCGAAGCACGAGTTGTTGCCGTTGTCGATGATGGTCCAGGTGCTTGGGTTATCCCCAGAAGATGCAGGTGGGGTCGCGGTCGAGCTCGGTGAGGAGATCCCCGACTTGTTGTGAGGGAGCGAGCTGGTCGTAGCGGTGGAAGCGGAGATTGCGGTCGCGCCAGTACAACGTCCACGACTGGTCGGCGGCGGTGTAGCGCAGTCGGGCGATCGGGAGGCTGGTCCATTCCGGCCCGAAGTCCTCGCGCCAAGGAGCGCGGCGCTCGAGGATCGTGAGGTGCCGCGGACCGATTTCGCACTCGATGCGGACCTGGTGGCGGGCGTGCTCGGGCACCCGCGCGGTGCACCACCGCCGTACTCGCGCAACATCCAGTTCGGGCGGGGCCATGGGATCACCAGCCGTCGATGGTGGAGGCCGCGGTGTTGAGCGCGTCGAATGCGGCGTCAAGCCGCTGTTGGCGACGCCGGTTCGGTTCGTGGTTGGCCTCGGCGGCCACGCACCCGATCAGTTCGTCGAGCTCCTCGGCGGTGGCTGCGAGGACAGCCCCGTCGTTGTGGGCCCGGGTTCGGAACACCTGCCGTTCGCAGTCGATGTCGAGCAGCCGCAGGTCGCGCAGCGTCGCGGCGACCTGTCCAGAGATGACGATCTCGGTGACGGCGCCGGCGACCGCGAGCTGTCGGCGGCGCAGGTCGAATGGGGAGTCCTCCCAGTTGCTGATCACGCCGTCGTCGTCGCAGACGCCGCATCGCCACCCGATCGGCGCTCCTGGCGCGGTCCGTCGCACGATCATCCGGCCCGGACAGCGACGATTGCCCGGCCGGCGTCGGCAGGTCAGGGCGCTATCCCACGCGGTTCCAGCGTCGCCCGCGGTTGCCGCGCGGACGATGTCGCCGAGGTGCTCGGCTAGCCGGCGGGCCGGGCCCGGGGTGTCCTCGGGCAGGTCGAGGAAGTGGTGCAGATCGGTGACGAACACTTCGCGGGACTCTACCGACGACCGGCCGGGCGCCCCATCGCTGGTGTCGACGTTGGCGGCGTTGATACCCGCCGGGTAGGGCAGCGAAGCGAGGCCTCGGATTGGGCGGTAGTGCTGGGCGGTGCCGGGCGGTGGGTCCTGCCGCTGCAAGGCGCGGTCCGGGTTCGTGCGGGTGGTCGGAAGGCAGGTGACCACCCCGCGGCCCGTGGGTGGACGTTGTGACTCTGCCCCACTCCCCGGGCCGGGCCGATGACCGCCAGTGCCGACGCCGATGCGGGTGACCTCGCCGCGCCGGCCGGAGCGCTCGCCGGCGGTTGAGGGCAGCGAGGTCACCCCGATCGGGTCAGCGGCAGTCCCCGCCCCGTCCTCGGTGCGCCGGGCGGGCGAGTCACGCCCACCGCCCGGACGCGGTGGGCGACACCCTTTCCGCCGCTCGCCCGGTGGCTCGGGTGTCTGTCGCTTTCGCACCGAGAGGCACCTGTCATGGTTGCTCAGCACAACGATCCGACCGACGACTCGATGTTGACTGCTCGCAAGGCGTCGCTGCGTGAGCTCGTGTCGTTGCTGGAGGACCAGCACACGCGCAAGCTCGACGTGGTCGCGGCCGCGAGCAAGCTGCGCGCCGAGGGCGGCAGGCTGGTGGTCGCCGGCGCTGGGAAGAAGCTGCTCACCCTCGACGGGGTGTCGGACACGGACGTGGCGCTGCGGCCCACCGCCTCGGCGGACGGCGACATCTCGGACAAGCTGGGTATCCCGGTCAGGTATCTGCGGCGGCTGCGCGCTGAGGGCAAGGTCGAGCTCTACGACCACAACGTCAACACGTGGCTGCGTGAGCTGGGCGACTACAAGCTGTTCACCCGTGCCCTGGTCGACGACGGCGACAGCACCGGCGTCGCGCGGGCGCTGCTGTCCTCCTCGTATCGGGTGATCGACAACCTGGACGTGCTCTACACCGTCCTCGAGGGCGTCCGGGCGGCCGGCGTACCGGTCGAGATTAGCCAGTGCGACTTGTCCGAGACCCGCATGTACGTCAAGGTCAGCTGCCCCGATATCGCGGAGTACGCGCCGGACCTACTGCGGGGCTACACCTCCCCGTTCTCCGGGGCCAAGGGCGCGGACAACCCGCTCGTGTTCGCCGGGTTCGTGATCTCCAACAGCGAGGTCGGTGCCGCCCGGACCACGATCACCCCGCAGTTGACCGTCGAGGTCTGCGCGAACGGGGTAACCATCACCAAGGACGCGCTGCGGGAGACCCACCTCGGGGCGCGGATGGACGAGGGGGTCGTGCGCTGGAGCGAGGACACCCGCCGGGCGGAGATCGAGCTGATCTCGCGGCAGGCCCGTGATGCGGTGACCACGTTCCTCGACCGCGACTACGTCCGCGCCAAGCTGGCTGAGATCCAGGAAGCCGCGCGTGTGGAGGTCACCGCGCCGCAGGCCACGATCGAGCACGTCGCCGGGGTGCTGCGGTTCACCAACGCCCAGCGCGACAGCGTGTTCGCCCACTTCATCAAGGGCGGAGACACCACCTCCGGCGGGGTGTTGCACGCGGTCACCTCGGCCGCGCAGCTGATCGCTGATGCCGACGAGGCCTACGCCATGGAAGCGCTAGGGCTGCGGGCGATGACCACTGCCGCCGGGTTCGCCAGCCGACCCCGCTGAGGTCACTTGTCGCGCGCGATCGGACCGGCACCCACTTCACCCGGGATGGGCGCCGGTCAGTCGCTCGGACTGCTTTGGAGGCAGTCATGCCGATCCACACCGAATGGGACACCGCCGCGACCTGCCAGGTCCATGTCCGAACCGCTGATGAGGCGATGCAGATCCACGGCACCGACGAGCCGGCCCCTTCGCCTGTGCTCGTACTTGGAGGCGACGGCGGTGGGTGCTTGGCCGTCACAGGCACCTATACCGAGCTGCTCGCCCTGGTCGAGCGCATCCGCGAGGCCATCACCGCCGAGCGGAACCATTCCGGGATCCAGACAGTGCCGGTGACGCTGGTCGCGTTCGACGATGACTGTGGTCGCGCGGAGTGCGCGGTACCTGGTCACGTCTACGCAGGTGAGTCGGTGCCGTGTCCGCACGGCGACCACGAGCACATCGTCGCGCTCGCGGCGCCGACCGGGGCGGCCACCAACGTCAGCATCCGCCCCGCCTGAGCAGGCCCGGCAACCGTTGCCCCAGGTGCCGGCGGCTGCCGGGGAGGTGTCGCCGGGTGGGTCGTACACACCCTGGCGGCCCGGCCGGGGCTGCCGGTGATGGACCGCAGTCGCACCGCCCGGGTGAACCGACCACACGCTCACGCGGTCGGGCGGCCGGTTGTGCATGTCGGTCCACACCGCCCGGGGCGGGCGGAACCCCCACCACATCCCGGCCGGGCCGCCGGTCGGGTGCCGCGTACCACCGACGGGACACCGACCAGGGAGCCGCGCATCGGTCGCGGCCCATCTACCAGGAAGGACAGCGCCGATGAGCGCAATTGACGACCACACCCAGACCGAGTCCGACGGCCAGCTTGGTGAGCTGGCCCAGGTCGACCCGACCACGTTGGTGATCGGGGTGAATAGCCGACGCGAGGTGCAGCTGGATCCGCACTTCTGCCGCGATATCGCAGACCGGGGGGTGCGCGAGCCCATCATCGTCCGCCGCGACGGTGATGGCCGCCTGGTGGTACGCAAGGGGCAGCGCCGAACTTTGGCGGCCGTGCGGTCCCGGCTGCCGCTGGTGCGGGTGCTCATCGAGGCCGAGCCCAACGCACCCGAGGACGATGTCACCGGGCAGGTGGAGCGAATCGTCGATCAGTACGGGGAGAACTTCCACCGGGCCGCGTTGAGCGAGGCCGACGAGGCGAGGGCACACCAGCAGTTGCTCGATCTGGGGCTGACCGCCGGGCAGATCGCCCGGCGCACCCACACCCCCGCACCGCGGGTCCGCGCGCTGCACGCGGTCACCGCCAGCCCGATGGCGCGGGCGGCACTGAGCGGCATCGGTGGGCCGGCCTTACGGCTCGACCACGCTGCTGTGGTGGCCGAGTTCGATGACGGCGCCGCGGACTCGGCCGAGGCGGTGGAGGTACTGCTGGAGGCCGCCGAGCGAAGCCCGGAGCGGTTCGGGCACATCGCGCAGCGGCTGCGTGACGACCGGGACGAGCGCCGGCTGGTCGCCGAGCACACCCAGACCCTGACCGCCCAGGGGTTGCGGGTGTTGACCGATGACGAGTCGGCAGCCACCACGGAGCTGTGCATGCTGCGGCCCACGGCTGACTCACCGCCCGGAACCCAGATAGACCCGCAGGAGCACACCTGTTGCCCCGGCCACGCGGTGCACCTGAGCATGCGGATGGACTGGTCGACTAAGGAGCAGCGGATCGAGGCCACCCCGTACTGCACCGAGGCCGACTGGCACGCGCCGCGCTTCGACCGCGACACCGGCTCCGGTCCGGCGCTGGAGTTCAGCGAGCATCAGGTGGAGGAGGCGAAGGAGCAGCAGCGGGCGGAGCGCCGGCGGGTCATCGCCAACAACAAGAAGTGGGAATCGGCGGCGGCGCACCGGCGGCAGTGGCTGGCTGAGTTCATCGCGCGCAAGAAGCCTCCGGTCGACGCGGCCGCGTTCATCGCCCTCACCCTTGCCGCCGGCAGCCACGACGTCCGCAAGGCGATGGAGTCCGGCAGCCCTACGGCGTGCGCGCTGCTCGGGCTTCCCGCGCCGGCCGGGTACTACGCGAGCGGGCCGCGCCCGCTGGTCGAGGCGGCCAGGACCGCGGCCGGAGCGCGGGCGACGCAGTTGAGTCTGGCGGTGTTGCTGGGCGGATACGAGGACGGCACCAGCCGCAACAGCTGGCGCTCACCGACCGGCGAGACGGTCGCCTACTTCACCGCTCTGCAGGCCTGGCGCTACCCGCTCAGCGACGTCGAGTGCCTCGTGCTCGATCCCGACGCCGACCAGGCCGACGACGCCGACCCTGCGGACGACCCCAACGCCGGCGACGAATCGGAGGACGAGGAAGCGGTTGGGGACGGGGCCGAGGAAGCCCGCGGCCCCGAGGCAGGTGATGGCGAGGAGCCCGACCAAGTCGGGTAGCCAGGAAGCGGGCCCGGGCGGATTCCACGATGGGTCCGCCCGGGTTGGGCCCGGATTGCGGGAGTTTCTCGGGTGGGTGGCGCATGCGTTTCCGGCGGGTGGCGTCACCTGAGGGGCCTGGGAGCGGCGAGGTGGGGTGAACGCCCCGAAGGGTGCGCGCACCGAGCCGGGGCTACGCGGCGATGAACCCGGCCCCGACCCATCCCGGTGAGATCGCGCACCGGGCAGCTGCTCGGCCGGCGGCCGGGAGTAGCGATCACACGCGGGATGGGCGACCCCGGAACCCCCGCCGTCCCCTTCGGGACCCCGACCCGGCGCGCGCAGGCAGGGCCGCGTTCCACCCACCGCCCGCCGCTGGAGGCCCTGATGACTCGCCACCGCCCCGCCGACACCGCCCCCACCACCGAGGTTCCCGAGGTCGTGGCCCGGCTGGCGGGGCTGGTCGCGCAGGGCAAGTTCGCCGCCGCCCGCCGCGCGGCCGCGAGCCTGATCGACCAGGCGGACCCGCACACCCTCGGGTTGATCGCCCGCTGCGCCGAGGCCCTGCAGGCCGACCGGCACACCGCGACCGCGGCCCTCGATGAGCTCTGGCTGACCGCCTCCGAGCAGGACGCCGCGCTCATCACCGCCTGCCTGCCCGGGGCCGACTACCGCCCGGACCTGCCGACGGAGCCGGTTGCGCCGGCCTGGATGCGAGCGGTCCGGTGGGTTCCGCCGTCGCGGGTCCGGGTGCGGCGCGGCCCGGTCAGCGCCCCGGCCCGCTCCGGAGACTCCGGAGTGATCGTCAGCTACCTCGCCGAGACCGACTCGGCTCCCGGCGAGGTCCGCGACTCGGGGGCCGAGCGGCCGATCGGCTACGAGCTGGACTACGACCTCGCCGCCGTGCACCCGGTGCGGGGCACCCCGTGCGTCGGGTGCTGGATCGAGCGCACCCGGGCCGATCAGCGACGCGGGCAGGACGACGGGCTGTGCGGCGAGTGCCGCGACGCCGGCCACCGCGGGATCCCGCCGCTCCCGGCCGGGCACACCCGAGCCGACGCGGTCCGGGCTCGCTGCCAGCACATCGCCGACACCGACACCACCGGCTGCGGCGGGCTGCCCGCCCTGAGGGCGGAGTACCGGCGGGCCAGCACAGCCGACCGCGCCGTCATCACCGCCTGGGTCAACGACCACCAGGCCTGATCAGTACCGGCCGACCGGCTCGGGCGGCCGGCGGAAGACTCGGGCCGGGATCCCTTGTACCCATCACGTCACATCAATACCGGAAGGAAGTCCCTGCCATGACGATCTCCTCGACCAACTCGGGCATACCCACGACCCCGCCGGGATTCGCGGACGACCCGCTCGCGTCGCACTCCGGCCAGTTCGGGCTGGCCCGCCCGATCGGGGTGCCGATCGGGACCGACGAGCCGTCCCCGGACGGGGCACGGCCATGGAACCTGCGCGCCGCGCGGCCGCCCCAGAACCAGCGCACGCCGCTGACTGGCTGGCGCTACGACCATGACCGTCAGATCGCCGTGGCCGCCGACGGCCGGCCCCTGGCCGACGTGCTCGCCGCCGATGTCACCGCCAACTCGGTCAGCGACCTCGACGGCGACGAGGGGCGCAGCGAGGACTGGAGCTACGACTTCTGCCCCGACCTCCCCGGGACCCCGTGGTGAGCGTTCTGGTTCTGACCCGCGACCTCGACCCCAGCGCCGACCGGCTGGTGACGACCCTGGCCGGGCGCGGGGTCGAGGTCGCCCGGGTCAACACAGCATGGTTTCCCACCCAGGCCCAGGTCAGCGCGCAGCTGCTTGGCGGGCGTTGGTGCGGGCGGCTGGCCACGCCACGAGGAGCGATAGAGCTGGAGTCTGTGCGGGCGGTCTGGTACCGCGCGCCGGAGGCCTACCGGATGCCCGAGCAGCTCAGCGACGCCGAGGCCGCTCACGCGAGGGTCGAGGCGAAGTACGGCCTCGGCGGTGTGCTGTCCTCCTTGCCCGCGCTGTGGTGCAACCATCCCGGCCGGATCGCCGACGCGGCCTACAAACCGGTCCAGCTGTCCCGCGCGAGCGCGGCCGGCCTGGCGGTCCCAGACACTCTGATCACCAATGAACAGCGAACGGTCCGGGATTTCGCAGGTGGCGGCCCGTTGGTCACCAAGCTCGTGGGCGGTATGGCGCTCGACGAGCAGGGAGTCCGCAAGAATGTCTACACCCGCCGCGTCGGCACTGAGGAGCTGGCCGACCTGCGCGGGGTCGAACACACCACCCACCTGTTCCAGCGGTGGGTACCCAAGGCCCGCGAGGCCCGCATGATCGTCATCGGCGGCAAGGTCACCACCGCGACGATCACCACGGACAGTCCCGAGGCTTATGTGGATTATCGGCGCGACTACGGCTCCCTGTCCTATGAGCTGGTCAGCCCACCTGGCACGGTCACCGAGGGCGTTCGAGAGCTGATGGCCGGGCTGGGGCTGTGCTACGCGGCGTTGGACTTCGTGATCACTCCCGACGAGGAGTGGGTGTTCCTCGAACTGAACCCCGCCGGGCAGTATGGGTGGATCGAGGATCAGACGGGTGCTCCGTTGACCGAGCACCTCGCTGAGCTGCTGACCGGAGCGCAACCATGACTCGCCGCGTGAGCACGACGACCGACCAGGCCGACGCCTGGCGCGGCCACGCCCGCCACCTGGCCGAACAGCTCGTGGCCACCGGAGACATCCACGACCCCCGTTGGGCGGCAGCGATCGCGGAGACTCCCCGCCACCACCTGGTGCCGATCAGCTACCGGCAGGACCCCGCCGGGGCATGGGCCGCCGACGAGCACAGCTCCGGCGACGATGTCTCGGCCGCCCTGGCCCGGGTGTACTCCACCGCCACCCTGGTCAGCGCGGTCCGAGGCGGGGAGGCGGTCTCGTCCAGTACCAAACCTGACCTGATGGTGCGGATGCTGGAGGCGCTGGAGATCCAGGACGGGATGCGCGTGCTGGAGATCGGCACCGGGACCGGCTACAACGCGGCGTTGCTGTGTCACCGCCTCAGCGACCAGCAGGTGTTCAGCGTCGACGTCGAACCGGAGCTCGTGGCCACCGCCCGCGAGCGTCTCGCCGCCATCGATCTGAGGCCTCGCCTGGCCGCGCGCGACGGCCAGACCGGGTGCCCCGACCACGCGCCCTACGACCGGATCATCGCCACCTGCTCGTTGCCGGCGATCCCGTGGGCGTGGGCCGAGCAGCTCCAACCCGAGGGCCTCGTGCTCGCCGACGTCAAACTCGGCCCCGGCGCAGGCAACCTCGCTGTCCTGCGGCGCGACGGCCACCAGCTGCGGGGCCGGTTCACGACGAGGTGGGCCGGGTTCATGGCCGCCCGGACGGCACCCGCTGTCCCCGGGCCCCGATATGCGGTGACACCCGTGGCGGCGGGCGCCTCACAGCGCGAGACGACAGCCCCGCCCCAGCCGTGGGCGACCCACCGCGAGGCGTGGATGCTCGCCGCCCTGCGCCTGCCCGCCGGCACCGTCCACGGCTACGCGCTCGGTCCCGACAACCGCGCGCCGCGCGCTGGACGGCTGTCCGCACCCGACGGCTCGTGGTGCGAGGTCGCTCTCGACCCACGAGAAGTGTCCGAGCCCGAGGCCGGATCGCGACGCCGGCTCCAGGAGGCCGGGCCCACCGCCCTCTGGACCCTCGTGGAGGACGCCTACCGAACCTGGCGTGCGGCCGGGCAGCCGGCATGGGAACGATTCGGGTTGACCGCCACCGCCGAGCAGACTCTGCTGTGGCTCGACCAGCCTGGCAACGCCCTGGGCCGGTATCAACACCGCGCGGGCAAGCGCCGCTGGGAGCCGGTACGCCCCCCGGCAGGAAGCGACATTGCCCGCACCTAGCCCGACGGTGCGACACTGAGCCCATGGCTGCGCGTGTGCACCGGCGATCGGACTGCACCGAGTGCGCGGCCGCCCTGGTGTTTCTGACCGGCGACCCGAGCGTCGGGTACGAGGACATCGAGCCGGCCGACGGGGGCGCGCGAACCCTGGTCGAGCACACGACACAGCGGTGCGAGTTCCACCGCTTCCTCACCCCTGAGCCCGGCCGTCACGTCCTGCCGGGCAACGCCGACTGGCTGACCGGGGCGCCGGTCGGTCCGACTCAGCCCCGGCTGCGCTATCAGCGCTGGGTCCGGGAGGACCAGCCGTAGCGAAACAGCATCCCGCCGCGTCGCGGTGGGATTCAACTCCCCGGGGCCAATCGCTGGATGATTTGGCACCTCTTCCCCGCGCCTGACGGCGCGGGCGCCGATATGCGCTGGCCATGACACTGGCCGCAGAGTGCGGGGAGAGCGCGTTCCCGAGGTTCGCCCGGGTCACCGCCGGCGGTCGGGCCGGGTGGTGGTCGGGTGCGGAGCGCGGCGGGTGCCGGTGGCGCGGTGGCGGCCTCCGGTGCCCGGCACAGGTGGACGCCCCGGAGGGTCCCGCACACCGGGGTGGGGCACGCGGCGATGAACCTGGCCGACCCATCCCGGTGAGATCGCGCTGCGGTGCGCTGTTCGGCCGGCGGTCGGGTGAAGCGATCACACGCGGGATGGGCCAGCCAGAACCCCCGCCGTCCCCTCCGGGGACCCCACCCCGGCGTGCGGAGGCAGGCCGCGCTCCACCCGCACCGACCACCGGAGGCCGTCATGTTCCGCATCACCGACCCCCTCAGCATCGAGCTCAGCCGCTACTACGACGACTCCTACGAGCCGCCGGCCTACGACGAGACCGCCGGCCCGTTCCCCGTTTCCCCCGGCGTGGACGCCGACCTCGTCCCCCCGTTCTGATCCTCCCGCCGGCGGCGGGGCCCTCTCGGGTCCCGCCGCCTTCGCCTGTGACAGGAGGCCTGGCAATGTCCGTCACCTTCCGAGTCCGTCCCGACCGGATTCGCCTCGGCGGCGTCGACGAACCGACGCTCAACGTGAGCAACGCGAACGCCCGCACGCTGCTGCGCGCGCTGGGTCTGGTGCCCGAGCTCGGCGCCGCCGCGGTCGCCACCGCGACCCACGACCAGAAACACGATCCGAGCAACGTGGACTACCTGGACGGGGAGTGCGACAGCAGCGACCTGCTCGGCCGCGTCGACCTCGCGCTCGCCCTGGCCCCGGCCGACGCCGGACTGCCCTGGCACGCACTCGACACCCGCACGACCGAGTGCGGCCGCCGGCCCGGCTGGCTGCAGGACCGGCTCGGCGAGTTGCGCGGGATCGCGGTCTACGCCCACACCCGCAGGCGCCGCGTCGACTGGTACTGAGCCCGACGTCCGACGACAACGAAGAACGGAGAGAGCAGCTATGACCATGCATACCGAGTGGGACGAGGCCCGCAGTTGCGCCATCAGCACCCTCGCCCGCGACACCGCTAACGAGGACTTGGACTTGGCAGGAAAGGTCACTGCGCCCTTCGTGCTCGCCCTGGGCGGGGACGGCGGGGGGTGTCTCGCGGTAGAGGGCACCGCTGAGCAGCTCCGCGCGTTCGCCGCGCGGCTCTCCGACGCTGTTGCCCGGCTGATCGGGGACTCGGCGTGCTCGGACTGCGGCACGACATACGTGCTCAACCGTCACCAGGCGGTGAATCGAATAGGCGAGGATGGCGACGACGGATGACCGCCATGCCGCACAGCAACCCCCATCTCGCCTCGAACGTCCTCGCCTTGATCGTCAGAGTGGCCGGGCCGGTGATCACCGGCGTCCGAGCTCACGCGGTCGGCCACCCCGAGCAGCGGATCTGTGTCCGGCTCGGCGATGTCCTGCTCGACCTGGCCGACCCGGACGCTGTCGCGGTGCTGCGGCAGAAGTGGGACGCCACCCGCTACCTCGCCGGGCGGCTGCCCGAGCGGGTGTCGCAGACCTGGTTGGGTCACGACCCCGAGCGCTACCCGCTCGCCGCGACCGTGCAGCTGTCCGGCGACGTGGAGCTGTCCGCCCGGTGGACCACCGGGCGACAGACCACCCGGACCCCGGCCTATCTGCGGGTGCAGGTCGACCGCCGGGTGGTCTGGCAGGTGTGTGATCTGCAGGCCTGGACGGCCATCAGCGACGCTCTGTTCGAAGCGAAGCGCAGCGCCAGAGCCAGCCGCAGTAACCGGCCCGGGGCCGGGGTTGTGGGGGGCAACCCACCCGGGGGAACCCCCGCCCGGGGGCGGTTTTTGTGCACACCCCAGCGCTTGGCCCACAACACCAGCCGGGTCGCTGGCCCCGACACCTCGGGTGCGGCAGCGTGGAGGGCATGACAAGCCACCACTGGACCATCTCCGCCATCGGTGCCGGCGAGGCCTTCGCTGCCGACGTCGCCGACACCTGGACCGACGCCTGGACGGGCGCGCTGCGCGCGGCCCGCCGGGGCCTGCTCGACGGGCAGCTGCCCGACCTGCAGGTGGCCATCGACGGCCGCCCGGAGGCTGTCCTGTCTCCGGGCCGGGATCCGTCGGGCGCTCCGGATCCGGCGTGGGTCACCGCCGCTCTGGTCGAGCTGCGCCAGAGCGCCACCGCCCACCTCGTGGCCGATCAGCTCACCGCGCCCGCTGGGACCGCCTGATCAGCCCGCGGCGGCGATCCCGGCCCTATCCTGCCACCTCGACCTGGGCGGCCACGACGGCGCCGGCCGCGCAGGCTTGCGCGACCCGGGCGGCCCGGTCGGTGGCGTGCGGCTCGACGGCGGCGCTGACCAGCACCACCAGCCGTCCGCGACGGCGCGCGGCCGCCGCCCAGCCCGCCGGGGCCTGGCCGAGCCCGCCCTCGTACAGCGCTGAATCCCCGTCGGTGATCCGCAGCCGGGCATCCCGCTCGCGCAGCTCGGCGCGCGAGTCGCTCAGGACGGGTAGCTCCAGCAGCTGGTGAACCTCCGGCCCGCCCAGCAGGGCGAACCCGCGCGCCAGCAGGCCTGAGGCGATCATGTCGACAACGTCCGCGTCCGGGTAGTCATCGCGGGTGTGCACGGTCATCGAGGGAATGACCGTCACCACGGCCACCGATCCGAGCGCGGGATGGGCCGGGTCGTCCACCAGCCCAGGTACCGCCCAGATCGTCATCGCGTCCGCGAGGTCCCAGGGACCGTCGCCGGCCATCAGCCATCTCTCCTCACGCGCCCGTGAACGCCCCTGGCGAGCCTATCCACCCACCGCCGGTTTGCGAACCGCCAGCGGCGGCGGGGCCGCGCCGAGTGTGATCCTTCCGGGCCGGCCCGGGGTTGGGTGGGCGGACCGGGCCGGTCCGCGGAGATCCCGCGCGGTCACGGCGGGCCGTCGTGATCTGTGCGGGCGGCGATGGAAGACGCCCGAAGGTCAGCACACCACTCCAGGGGATCACCGATGAACCCGGCCCCGATCCGACACGGGTGGGACAAGCCTCGCTGCGCTCGGACGCCTGCGGCGTTCCCACCCGCTCGGACGAGGTCGGAACCCCCGCCACCCCTGGCCCAGCGCGCTGAGGCAAGCCGCGTCCTCAACACCCACCCAAACACGGGAGCCACACCCATGAACGAGATCACCATCCACGGCAACCTCACCGACGAGCCCATCATCCGCTACTCCAGCGAGGCCAAGGCAGCGGTCAACTTCACCGTCGCGGTCAACCGCCGGCGCTTCGACCGCCAGGCCAACCGCTGGGTCGACCTCGCGCCGGTCTTCCACCGGGTGGTCGCCTTCGGGCAGCTGGCCGAGAACGCCGCCAACCTCCCCAAGGGCGCCTCGGTCGCCGTCACCGGCGAGCTCGCCGACGACTCCTGGACACCCGAGGACAGCGACCGGAAGATCTACCGCACCCAGGTGCTCGCGGCCGACATCGCGGCCAGCCTGCGGTTCGCCACCGTGGCGATCACCAAGAACCCGCGGCGCGGCAGCAACGCCGAGCCCGAGACCGTGGCCGCCGGCGGCTGAGGCCACCAGCCCGATGGGGCGGCGCCGGACACCCCGGCGCCGCCCCACTCGTGCATCACACCGCCGCTGCGCGCAGTAATGGCACCTCCACTTCCTGGCAGGTCTGGCAAAGACCCGTGGGCCGGCAGGTGAGCTCGCCTCACCTTGAGCAGCGGCCGGGTGCCGGTGGCGGGGTGCTCACCGATGGCGGTGCGCTCGGGTTGCCGCCGGTGGCCGGCACGTTTGGACCGCCCTGAAGGTCCGGGCGGGGGGTGGGCAAGCGTCGATGAACCTGGCCGACCCATCCCGGTGAGATCGCGCTGCGGTCAGGTGTTCGGCCGGCGGCCGGGGTGAAGCGATCACACGCGGGATGGGCCAGCCAGAACCCCCGCCGTCCCCTTCGGGGACCCACCCCCCGTCCGGAGGCAGCGCCGCGTTCCAGCCGCACCAACCACCGGAGGCCCTGATGTCGCGCGCCGCCACTCTCGCCGAGTCCACGACCGACTGGCGCCAGTTCGACGACCGCGCCGCCCGCGAGGACGCCATCGGTGCCGATCTGACCAGCGCCCTCGCCGAGCCCGGTTTCTGAGCGCCGGGTGCTGGGCGGGGCTCACTCGGGTCCGCCCTTTCGCGTGTCCTCACTTCCGACCACGAGAACTTCCACGCGTCGTCGAGGCGACGACACCCGGCCGGCCGGGCGCGACATCTCCATCCTGGGCCGGACACCGCGCGTATTCCGGATCCGGGGTTGCTGGCACCGAAGCTTGCGGCGGGCGCCCCCTCCGCGCAAGGCGAGCCCCGGCCGATCTGCCCGGGTGAGACACGCCCCTCGGGGGTCGCTGCGCGATCTCACCTCGTCCGGACCAGCGCGAACCGCGTTGGACGGGGGCCTCTGCGCCGACCACGGGGCGCTTCTAAGCGGCAGGCAGCAGCCCGCCGCCCCGCACATCGGGGCCACCATCCAACGCCACCGGCCGACGAGAGGAGTGATCGACATGGACTGGCGCCACCGAGATTCCTGCCGGGACGAGGATCCGGAGCTGTTCTTGCCCGTCGGCAACGCCGGCCCGGCCCTGCGACAGGGCGAGGAGGCCAGGCCCGTCTGCCGGCGCTGCCCGGTCCGCGAGAAATACCCGGTCCGGGCGCTACAGTCCAGCCTCTCGGGATCGACGGCGGACTCACCGAGGACGAGCGCAACAATCTCAACGTCAAGCGGGGCCTGACCCGGCCCATGTTGCGCCGACCTGCGGCCGCCACCCAGGAGAGGGCCGCCGCTGGGCGGAAGGCGCTGCGCGCCGGCGCGGCACCTGCCGAGGTCGCGGAGGAGGTCGCTGCCTCCGCACGGCCGAGCGCTGGGCCGAGCGCGGCCAGGCCGAGGACTCGCAGCTGGTGGGCGCCGACCGGTGAGCAACGACCAGTGACGAGCCGCGCTACATCCCTACGCCGAATACCGAGGACCAGCGAGCCATGACCAGCACACACCACCCCGGACGGGGCAACGCCGGCGAATCCGCCCCAGGTGGCGCCCGGGCCTGGGACCCTGGGCTCCAGAACGATCAGCGAAGGGAGCGCAGGACGGTGACCCGGCGGCCGACTCGACTGCGCGACGCCGCGCTGGCGGCGGCTGACTTTGGGCTACATGTGTTTCCATGCATCCCGCATGGCAAGACGCCGGCGGTGTCGGGCTGGGAGCAGGCCGCCACCCGCGACCGCGATCAGATCACCGCTTGGTGGTCCGAGGGGCCGCCGTACAATATCGGCGCAGCCGCCGGGCCGTCCGGGCTCGTGGTCATCGACCTGGATGACGGGCACGGCGACCCGGCCCCCGAACCGTTCGCCGGCGCGACCGGTGGACGTGACGTACTGGCGATGCTGGCTGAGCGTGCCGGCGAACCCGTACCGTTCGATACCTGGACGGTGAGCACTCCGACCGGTGGCGCCCACTTGTACTACCAGGCCCCGGCCGGGGTGCGGCTGCGCAACAGCGCCGGCGCGCTGGGCTGGAAGATCGACACCCGCGCTCACGGCGGGTACATCGTGGCCGCCGGGTCGGCCCGCGAGCAGGGCTACTACCGCCCGGCCAACACCCTCTCGATCGCCGAGCTCCCGGCCTGGCTGGTCATCGCACTCACCCCCGCCGCCCCGGTGCTGGCGGCCACCAGCGGCTCCCGGGAGCTCAGCCGGACACGCGCCAGCGCCTACGTACGCGCCATCGTGGAACGCGAAACCCATGGCGTCGCGACCGCCCAGGTCGGACAGCGCCACCACACCCGACTCAAGGCCGCCCGGACCCTCGGCCGGCTCGTGGGTGGACAGGAGATGGCCGAGCACGAGGCGATGGCCGCGCTGCGCGATGCGGCCTGCCTCCACATCGGTACCGACTGCACCGAGGCCGAGGTCGACAACGACCTGCGTGACGGACTGGCCTACGGCCGGCGGCTACCACGACGAATCACGCAACAAGAGCCCAACCCGGCCTGATCACCGTCGAGCGCCGACGTAGGGGGCGACTGCTCCACCCCCTGGGTCGTTGACCGATCGGCGGATCACCGCTGTGCTGTGGGGGCGCGTCGATGCACACCACCGCACATCAGGGTGAGATCACCAAACCGGTCTAACCACTGGACCAAGATGATCCACAAGACGGGGTGCGGCCACCTTCGCCGGCCGGCGCGGCTGTGCATCATGCGGGTCATCCAGCCGCGCCCGCAGGCTGCGAAATCGCGGCAGTGTGCCGACGGGCAGCGCCCTGGCGGCCCGCCTGGAGCACCGGAGCATCGTCGGTGGGCTGGGCTCGCGGTGTCAGGTAACCCGGCTTGGCTGATCGCCGCACTGCCCGGCGGCCGCGCAGGCCGGGGCCAGGACGACCGATCAGGGGGCGACACGCAGCAGTCCTGCCGGCTGGCCATATCCGTCTGTAAGTCCGCTTATCAGGTATTTGTCCACAGCACCGAAAGTTGATATTGACAAATGACGACTACTAACGACAATGAAGCTTCACTCGCCTCCTCAAAATCAAAAGCCAATACACCCATGCATTAGTTAATGATCATGGTACGGTGGTTGGGTGTTGTCGATTACCGCCGTTTCCGCTGGGGCGATCGACTATCTGCTGAAGGGGTCGGGATGTGCCGGTCACGACCACCGGTCCGCTGATCGTGAGGGTGCGGCCGCCCAGCCTGCCGGGGCGGAGTATCTGGTGTCGTCGGCGGCGAGGGAGCCGGCGGGCGTGTGGTTCGGCGCAGGTCTGCCGATGGTCGGGATGATCGCCGGAGAGCACGCGCGAGCCGATGACGTTCGTGCGGTGTTCGGACACCTACGACACCCCGCCTCTAGCGAGGAGGAGCCGGTCCTCCTCGGGCGTGCACCCCGCACATTCGCTGCTGTGGAGGAGCGGATAGAGCGGGCGTGGGCGGCGGAGCCGGACGCGGGGGAGGAGCGCCGGCAGGAGATCGCCCACCAAGTACGCGGGGATCGCCGCAAGGCTGTCGGGTACTACGACCTGACGTTCTCGCCGGTGAAGAGTGTGTCGGTGTACTGGGCGGCGCTGATGTCGCAGGCCCGGTACAACGAGGCCGAGCTGGTGGTGCGGGCGCACCGGGAGGCCATCGCGGAAGCGATGGCGTGGGCCGAGGGCGAGGTGGCGTGGACGCGAGTGGGTTATCACGGGCGGACGGCGTCGGGGCGGTCGGTGGGCCGGTACGAGCACGCGAGCGGGTTGGTGTGGACCCGGTGGGACCACTCCACCAGCCGGGCGTGCGAGCCGCAGCTGCATTCCCACGTCGCGGTGCTGAACCGTGTGGTCACCGCCTCCGATGGGCAGATCCGGGCTCTGGACGGACGCGGCTTCAAAGCGATCAAGCATGGCATCGACGCGATCTACGCGCAGAGCTATGAGCGGCATCTGCGCGACTCGCTAGGGGTGCGGTTCGAATGGCGACCCGACGGGAAAGCCCGCGAGATCGTCGGAATCGAGCGACGGCTTCTCACCGAAGCGTCGTCACGTCGCCACGACGTCGTCGAGGGCGCCGAGAAACTAATTGCCGAGTACCAGCAGCGGCACGGTCATCAACCGTCCCCGGCGGTCCGAACGAAGTTGTCCCGTGCGGCGGCGTTGTCCACCCGCGCGGCGAAGTCACACTTGGCGCCGTTGGAGCAGATCCGCCGCTGGTGTGCCCCTCGGACGGTTCGACTGAGCCAGTCGGTGGCTGAGGTCGAGCATCACGGAGGTCACGCGGCTCCGGCCGGGTATCGCGACCAGCGGAATCAGCCGACCCGCTCACTCGACATCGTCCTAGCGGCGGCGGTGTCGGCGGTGCAGCAGCGGCACGCCACCTGGGACGTCGGGCTGCTGCAGAAAGCGATCGCCGACGAGCTCACCCGCACCCCGTGCGGGGTGACCGAACCGTTGCCGCAGCTGACCGCGCGCGTGCTGGCCGACCCGCAACGGTTCGGGATTGTGCAGGTCAGCGCCTCGGATCCGGTGCCAATCCCGGAACAGTTGCGGCGGGCGGACGGCAAGAGCCGCTACCGTCCACACCACGACGAGCGCTACACCACCACCGCCCAGTTGGGCGTGGAAACCGGGATCATCGTGGCCGCTCGCACCTTGGGCGCGCCCGCGCTCGACCCGCACACCGCGAATGGGCTGCGGCGCGAGCTCGATTCCGCTGGTCTCGCCCCTGATCAGGTCGCGGCGGTAGTCGGGATCGTGTCCTCAGGGCGGGCCGCGGATGTGCTGATCGGCCCGGCCGGTACCGGCAAGTCCCACACCGTCGGCGTGCTTGCCCAAACCTGGCGCAGACAGGTGGGCGGGCGAGTGCTCGGGCTGGCCACCTCGCAGGTGGCGGCGATGGAGCTGGCCGACAACGGCCTGGAAGCGATGAACACCACCCGCTTCCTCACCTCCTTCACCAACCCAGGCGATAGCGGAGACCGAGTCCGGCCGGGGGATCTGGTCGTGCTGGACGAGGTGGGGATGACCAGCACCGCCGAACTCGCCCAGATCGCGCACCTGGTTACCGCCGCCGGGGGGAAGCTGCTCTACACCGGTGACCATGAACAGCTGGCCGCGATCGGCGCCGGCGGCATGCTGGACCTGCTGGTCACCGACAACGGCTGCTACACCCTCACCGAGATCCACCGTTTCACCCACGACTGGGAACGCGCCGCCTCGGTCGGCCTGCGGGCCGGGGACCCCGCCGTTCTGGATGTCTATGAGCGGCACGGTCGGCTGGTCGGCGGCACCGTTGAGGACCTTGCCGAGACCGTGGTGCGCGCCTACCTCGCCGACACCGTCACCGGCCACCAATCGCTACTCCTCGTCGCCAGCAACCACCAAGCGACCGACCTTTCCGGGAAGATCCGCGACGAACTCGTGCATCTGGGCCGCGTCCATCCACAGGTGTTGTGCACAACCCGGGACGGCAACTCGATTGGCGTCGGAGACCTGATCCAGGCTCGCCGCAACGACGCCACCATCCGAGTCGACAGCAGCCTTGCCGGGGATGGGATGGTCACCAACCGACTGACCTACCGCGTCCTCGGCCGAGACCGCGACTCCGGTGTGCTGCGGGTGGTGGACCCGCTAGGTCGGGTTGCTCATCTGCCGGCCGACTACGTCGCTGAGCATGTGACGCTGGCGTATGTCTCCACTGTGCATGCCGCGCAGGGCCGCACTGTCGACACCTGCCACGCCCTGATCGAACCGGGTTGGGACCGACGGTCGGCCTACGTTGCGCTGACCCGGGGTCGGGAGTGCAACACCGCGTATGTGGTGTGCGAACGCGATCCGGACGGTCACCTTCCGGAACGCCTGGCTTCTACCGCCCGCGCCCAGATGGCTGTCGTGGTGGCCGCCGTCGATGACGGCACCGGCCGGCCGGCCGAGCTCGCGCGGCGCGCCGGCATCGACGAACGGCGATCACTGGCGTGGGTGGTCACCCAGTGGGACCTCGTCACGGGCGAGGCACGCCGTGACCAGTGCACAGCCCTGCTCGGTGAGCTACTGGACCCGGCCACCGCCCGCACGCTGCTCGCCGAACCCGGCTATCCACGACTGGTCCGCGCGATCTGGGGCGCCGAGCTGGCCGGCCACGACCGCGCAACCGTCCTCACCGACGCTGTCGGCACCCGCTCCCTGTTCGGCGCCGACTCGATGTCCGATGTGTTGCGCTGGCGGATCAGCATCGCCACCGCATCCCGGGTACCTGAGCACGACACCGCCGTCAGCTGGATGGCGATGACTCCGCGGTGCGGTGGTCCGGTGGGGGAGTACCTGACCGCCCTCGCTGCAGCCGCCGACGACCGGCAGGACGAGCTCGCCCAGCGCGCGGTCACCCAACAGCCGTTATGGGCCACCACACACCTCGGCCCGCCTCCCGATCAACAGTCCGATCGGGAGGAATGGGAGCGGCGCGCCGGTATCCTCGCCGCCTACCGCGACCTGCGCGCTCTACCCGACGACACCGTCACTCTCGGCCCGGCACCGCCACGCGAGCAGGTCCTACTCCGCGCACTGTGGACCCACGCCCACACCGCCGCCGGCGCCCCGAGCGACCAGCTCGACTACACCACCGCCACCGAGACCCAACTCCGCCACCTGCGCGACGTGTACCGGCGTGAACTCGTCTGGGCCCCGCACTGGGTTCACGACGAGCTCCGCGACGCCCGGCTCGCCGCCGCCCGCTGTGAGCAGGACACCGCGCTCTGGCAGGCAGAAGGCCGGTTGCTGGCACCCGGCTCTGCTGAAGGTGTCCGCGCTGAGCTCGACGTCCACACCGCGCAACAGCTCGCAGCGACCTACCAGGCCCGCGTCGAGCACCTCACCGTCATCGACACTGCCCGCCGCCAATGGCACGGCGACACCGAAACCGCGCGC
The DNA here is from genome assembly GCA_029263115.1 of Pseudonocardia sp. GTDB lineage: Bacteria > Actinomycetota > Actinomycetes > Mycobacteriales > Pseudonocardiaceae > Pseudonocardia. Next base: position 36,855 of record JAJCYC010000083.1, read on the forward strand.
GTCCAGTACGAGCACGCCGGCGACGAACTCACCCGGCGCGGCCTACCCCGAGACCTCACACCCGAACTCGCCGAACAGCTGCCCCTGCCCGACCACGTCCACACCGGCGCCGCACCGGCCACCCATCAAACAACCCAGGCGCACGAGGCCGACGTCCACGCGGGCGAGATCGCCGATCAACCTCCGCTGTTCAGCTTGACTCCGCGCACCAGCGACATCGCCGCCGCACAGCCCCTTCGAGACACCCGAAATCGGATCGCCGGCATCCACGCTCACATCACCGTTGGTGATGCCCGACGCCACGTCGACATCGCCACAGACCTCCGCAGGCGACACCCCCGACTCGCCGACGCGCTGGCCGACCTCGAGCGCCAAGAAAGTGTCAGCCACCCCGAGCACGATGACCACGCCGCCTACCTGCGCCGCGCACACGACCCCGCGGAAACAGGACAAGAGCACAGTCACGACCTCGACCTGGGAGCGGAGCACTGACCATGACATCCGTGACGCCGACCTCTCCGAACGGCCATGGCACCCCGCCACCATCGGGACCGGACAATCCCAGCCCCACCGCGGAGCTGACCGCCCTCGCCGCGCGCCTCTGCCGGCTCGCCGACCACGTCGACGACCTCGACACCCGCGGCAACGGACTCGCCGACGCCATCGCCGACCAGGTCCTACCCCGACTTGCCGAGCACGCTGCACAGATCCGGCAACTGCTCGACACCGGCACCACCATCGGTGACGGTTCCCACGACTGGGCCGCGATGGATGCCGATCGAGCATCAGTTGAATGGGACACGTTGGCCCGCTGGATCGAACAGACCCTCGTGCCGTGGTTCGAGATCACACGCGACCAGCTACCGGACTGCTGGGCGCTCCACCGCCCCGCCGTCATCGAACTAGCCTGGCTCCATCGCGCCCACCAAGCCGCTCACCAGCCCGGCGCAGCCCCACACCTGCCCGCCGAATGGCACACCCGCTGGAAACCCGCCGCCCTGCGCGCTATCCGCGACGCCGTACCCCGCCGTGGCGCCCGCGTCTGCGGACCCGGACAACACCTCGCCAGCGAGGCCGACCGAGTCCGCCGGCACCCCATGGGTGGGCCGCCGCCCGGCGCCTCGGTCGAGCCGACCTCAGTACCTGCTGAGCAACTCGCCGAACGCCGCCACTGGCAGCCTTTCTACGACGAAGCCAGGGTGACGGACCTCCAGTTGCGCCGGGGGATCAAGTCAATCTGAGCTTGTCGGCAACCGACTGGCCATTGACACAGGGCGCAAGCTGAAACCTCCAGCGTCGGGGTCAGACGGTCTCGTCCCGGCGGGGTCCTCGGTGCGGGACACCAAAGGCGGCCGCCCGGCAGCGGCACGTAAGCTCGTAATCGGCTTCGTGTGGTGCCTCGCTGCTCGCAAGGACCGCCCTGGCCTCGTCCAACGGACGGTTCGGGCGGCGTGAGTCTCGTTGCGGGAGTCGACGGCGCAGTGCGACAAAGGCGGCATGCAGACGGAGGCCGTGTGGAACCCGTTATCGTCAAGCCGGCGGCGCGGTCGACTGCCCGGAGCGCGGTAACAGTCTCAGCGTGGACGATGGTCAGCCGTATCAGTGGGCTGCTCCGCGTGGTCGTGATCGGCGCCGTGCTCGGTCCGACGTTCTTCGCCAACGCATTCCTTGTCGCGAACACGGTCCCGGGTCTGGTCTACAACGCGATGGCCGGGCCGGTGCTGGCTCTGGTGCTGGTCCCGGCGATGGTGAAGTCCGTGACGGAGGTTGGGGTCGCGGGATCCGTCACTCTGGTGTCGAAGATCACCGGCTACCTGCTCATGGTGGCCGCTGCGGCCACCGCTGTCCTGGCCTTGGCCTCCCCGCTGTTGGCGCTGGCCGTGACGGCGGGCATTCCGGACGAAGCGGCTCGGAAGCAGGCCTGGGAGCTCACCATGCTGGTGTCGCTCTTCGTCGCGCCGCAGATCTTGTGCTATGCCCTGGCCGGCATTGGCGTTGCGGTCCAGCAGGCCCGTGGGCGGTTCGCGTTGGCCGCGGCCGCGCAATCGCTCGACAATGTGGGGCTGATAGCCACCATGGGGCTGGTCGCCCTGGTGTACCGGCCGGGTCTGGATGTACAGGACGTTCCCACGAGCATGGTGATCATGCTCGGAGTCGGTGCCACCGTCTCGACCGCCGTTCACGCCGCGATGCAGGTCTTCGGTGCCTACCGTGTCGGGCTGCCGATGCGACCGAGGTGTGGCTGGCGGTCGGACCCGGCGGCGATCGAAGTGACCCGCCGGCTTCGCCGCTCAGTGATGGTCGCTGCGTTACCGACGGTGTCGATGTTCGCGATACTGGCGATCGCCGCCACCGTGCCGGGCGGTGTGTTCGTGTTTCAAGCGGCCATGTCGGTCTACTTCGTGATCTCCGCTCTGGGGGCCAAAGCGGTGACGGCGGCGTCCCTACCCGGCCTGAGTGCCGCCGTAGTGGGGCGAGACGCGGTCGGATTTGCGGCCGCCTGGCGTGAGGGGCTGTCCCTCGGCGTGACCGCGAGCCTGCCCGCCATGCTCTTGCTGCTGGCCTTCACCGAACCTGTGGCATCGCTGCTTGCCCAGGGCGAACTACGAGACTCAGACGTAGTCAGCTGGTTGAGCGGGTGCCTTGTCGTATTCGCGGTCGCGCAGTTCGCCGCTGCGCTGAACGAGACCGGCCGGCAAGCGCTGTTCGCGCGACTGGACGATCGCGGTCCACGATTGATCAGCATCATCATCTTTCCTGTCCGGTTGGCCGTTGCGCTGCCCTGCCTACTGCTGCCGGCCGGCGGCTACCGGCTGGCCGGTCTGGCGTGCGCGGTACTGGTGGCCGACGTGGTCGCCGCTACGCTCTCTCTGACGAAGGTTCGTAGGGCCATCCGACCGGAGCGGTTTCTCGACCGGCGGCGGCTGGTCGGCGCCGCCACGGCCACGGCCGCGATCTTGCCCGCCGCGGCGCTCGGACACTGGCTCGTGCAGGAGAAGGTGCACGAGCTACTGCCGCAGCTCGTGATCACTGTCGCGCTGGGCTCCCTCGCTGCACTCTGTTTCGGGTTGGTCCTCGCCATGATGACGGGCACTTTGTCGAAGGCCCTCGGCGAAGTACGTGCCCGGATGCCCGGAGGTAGCTGACTCAGGGGCGCCGACGGCCGCACGGAGGAGGCATCCGCACCTGTACCGGCCGGTTGCTGGCTCGATTCGCGTGGGTTTCCGTCGGCGACGGCTAGCCCCGCTGGCGGATGCTCACCCTGCTCAAGGCTAGCCGGAGGACCTTGCCAGCCAGTCTGAGGACCTCAAGCAGGAGCGGTAGCGGATCACCGGCGGAGAAGAAGGCGCCGGTAGGGGTCCGCCTGGTGCGCAGCGCGGCAAGGATCGCGCGAACGTCGAGGCTGCGACGACGTGCGGCCACCATGAACGATGCCGCCACCGTGGTCTCGTGGATCCAGATCGCCTCTCGGCCGGGGCGGCTCGGCGCGGGCGCGAGCCCCAGCGCGTCGCGGTATGCCGCCTCGAAGAGATTCACCCCGGCTGCGGTGGCCAGTGCGCTCTGCATGTTCGGTCGACCGACCGTCGGCTCGGTGATGAGCATGCGACCGTCCTTGCTGCTCAGCCGTACTTCGAGAGAGCCGAATCCGACGTGGCCGGCGGCATCGAACAGCCGGTGGGTCAGCTTGTGCAACTCCTCATTTTGGTGGGTGACGCCGAGCGCGGTGTTGCCGGTATCTACCCGCCACTGGGCGAGCTTTCGACCAGTCTGCGACGCCACCTCGACACCCTGGCGATCGCGGTAGGTCAGGCAGAAGTAGACGTCGCTGTCCCGGCCCGGGATCCACTCCTGAACAACGAAGTGGTCGGCCGCCTCGAACGGATCGAATGAAAGCCGTTCACGATCGGCGTTCGTGTTGAAGCGGTAGACCTTGTCCCTCGGGCTGACGATCCGCCACTGCAGAGTCTCCACGAACGGTTTGAAGACCACAGGAAAGCCGATCTCGCGCAGTGCCGCACGCAACTCATCGGCGTTTCTGACGGTCATCGTGCGCGGCACGGGGAAGCCGTTGGTGAGCGCCCAGTCATGGAAGATCGCCTTGTCCATCAAGCGATCGACGGTTGGCAGATCCGGCGACACAAAGTCGAACCGCTTCTCAAGCTCGCGGGCATGTTGAGCGATGATCCGCACCACATACTCCTCGGCGGCGAGCAGCACCATCCGGCCATACCGGTCGTGTGCCGCGTTGAGGGCCTCCAACCACCCCTGTTCGCTTTGCGACCGGACCGGAACGATGCTATGCCACAGCTTTGACCGGCAGGCCGGCGCCGTCCAGTCGTGGGTTGCACCAACAAGTGGTACGCCGCTGTCACGAAGGCCCCCAGCGACAGCCAGCCCGATGGGGGCTCCGGCCCCCGCGATCAGTACCGGCAACTGTGAACCATCGGCGGAACTGTCAATGAATTGTTGCGCCCCATCAACTGTCATCGGCCATCACCTGTCTACGTCGTATCGGCCGTCGCCGTGCAGCTCGGCGGCGATGTCCAGCACCTGCTATCAAAATCGCCTCCGGCCTCAGCTTGCCGCCATCGGCGACACCGCACTCAAGGCCGACAGTGAGCGACCTGCCCAACCGTTGGGCCGCGTCCGTGGTTCGGCGGACGGCCGCGCACCCGAACTATGTCTTGAAGCCTCGTTCGCGGGCCTACTCAGTAACCGACATGAACTCACTCAACGACAGTACGAGGCGCACTGATAGCGCCAGCTAGTCGAGCGGTTAGCAGAGGGCAAAATCGATGAAACCATCACCGCCGCCGCACACCTCCGATCACCAGCCGGCCGAACGTGCACGTTTGCAGCCCTGACTCTGTGGCTTCGTCGTCCGCAAACTACTATACATGTTAGTAGAGCGTGGTTGGCGACGCTTCGGCGCCGGCGACAGCGCTTCTGCTCGCGCGACCTCGACGGCCGTGCAGGGCTTGACGAACCGGAGGTAGAGGTGTAGATACCCCCCATGGGTATAAAGCAACGGCCGCTGGATACCACCAAGGCGAGGCGGCCCGCCAGCTCAGTGGGTGAGGATCTAGCAACCGGTGCTTTAGGGCTCTGGTTGATCATAGGTCTGTTCACCGACGGCTGGGCGCATCTGCACATGCCCGGACTGGAGACGTTCTTCACGCCTTGGCACGGGCTGCTCTACGGCGGATTCGCGGCCAGCGCGGGTTGGATCGGACTCCTGGCGCTGCGAAGTCACCGACGGGGATGGGCATGGCCGCTGGCGCTGCCGGTGGGCTACTCGATGGCGGCCGCCGGGGTCATCATCTTCGGTGCCGCCGGGCTCGGTGACATGGTGTGGCATGTGGTGCGCGGAGTGGAGTCGGGCATCGACGCACTGCTGAGCCCAACGCACCTCATGCTGCTCACCGGCGCGGCCCTGCTTCTCACGGCCCCGCTTCGCTCCGGCTGGGCGAGGCCCTCTCTTCCCGGCCGGCCATCATTGCGCGATGAACTGCCGGCGGCCGTGTCGTTGAGCCTGGTGACCGCGCTGGCCGCTTTCTTTCTGCTCTACGCCTCGGTCTTCGCTGGTCCGGCGGCTTCTGCGGCGTACGTGCGCGTTCCTGAGGACGCGCCTGGACACCACGAAGCTGAGGCACCCGTAGTGATCGGGGTCGTCGGATATCTGGTCACCACAGTGCTGCTGCTCGTCCCGCTACTACTCGCCGAGCGCCTCAACCGACGGCCGAGAGGCCTCATCGTGGTGCTAGTCGGCACGGTAGCCTGGCTGTCCGTCGGGACGAACGGCTTCACCGATTATGGCCTGAGCGCGGCGATCTTAGTGACGCTCGTCGCGGCTGTCAGCGAGTTCGTGGTCGACTTCTTCGGCCGTGTCGGGCTGGTTGGGCCCGTGCGGTTGGTGGTCCTCGGAGCCACGGTCCCGATGCTGCTGTGGACAGCGCAGCTGATCGCGGTCGAGCTGGTCGACGGCCTGAGCTGGCCTGCAGAGCTGTGGTCTGGTGTCGTCGTCCTCTCGGCCTTGGTGGGCGCAGTGCTCGGTTCGCTCGTGGGGTGGGCACCTCAGTCGGCGGACCGTGACTAGCGCAACTCTGAGGTGAGGTCATTACGCTGTTGCGCCCTGCAGTCTGCTCATCATCGGTGCGAGCAACCCGCACGCCGGGTTCGGCCCGCGCAGACGGGTGACCGACAGCCGAGATGCTGCACGCCGCTCCGACCCGCCACATCCAGGGCCTGGACCGGATCGCGCAGACGCCGCCGATGCAGCAGGCCGGCTGCCCTGAGGGCCCACGACTGCTGCCGGCATGCACCACGATGCTGTCCGCCGCGTTGGACATTGCCACCGGGAAAGTGACTGCAGCCTGCAAACCCGGGCATCGCTAACAGCAGTTCCTGGCCTTCTGCGCCCACCTGACCAGCTACCTGCACCTGGTGGTGGACAACTACGCTGTCCACAAGCGAGTTGTGATCCGCGACTGGCTCGCCGCCAACCGAGGGAGCACGTCCACCCGGTCGAGGTCTGGTTCGGGATCGTCGGACGCCAAGGCCATCCGCCGAGGCATCTCCCACACCGTCCGCACCTCAACGCCAAGATCCGATCAGCAAGGCCTCGATCGGGTGGCGTCGGTCCCTCCGCGTCTCCGCCCGGATGAGAATCTGCCTGTGGCGGGGCAGTTGTGGCGCACGATCGCGTTTGTCGACTTGGCAGGGTTTACGGCCCTGACCGAGGCACATGGCGACGAGCTCGCCGCGGATGTCGCCGAGCGACTGGAAAGCCTGGCTCGGACGGCGCTCGGACCCGCCGACTGGCTGGTGAAGACCATCGGCGACGCGGTAATGCTCGCCATGCCGGACCCCTGGTCCGGAATCACGGCCGTCCGGCGGATCCTTCAAGGCTGCTCTGAAACTCCGGGGTGTCCGCTCGCCCGCGCTGGTATGCATCACGGTCCGGTCGTGAGTCGTGGACAAGATCTCTTCGGGAACTCCGTCAACCTCGCGGCCCGGGTCACCGGCCAGGCCGCAGGAGGGCAGGTACTGAGCACCCAGCTCGTGGCCGAGCGAGCCCGCGCCGGTGGTCTTCGGGTCACCAACCTGGGCTCGTTTGATCTTCGCAATGTGACCGAACCGGTCGAGCTGTTCGATCTTCTGCTGCACGCACCGGTGACAGGGGGCGCAGTCGATCCGGTGTGCCGCATGCACGTCGAGCGTGACACAGCGGCTGGTCGCCTCCGCTACGAAGGGGTCAACTACTGGTTTTGCTCCCTGGGCTGCGTGGCCGCCTTCAGCGAGCGGCCGGAGCGCCACAAGGGCGTGTCCGCCGAAGGGGCCCCACGCTGACTATCGATGTCCGCGACGACCGGCATGCGGCTCGGGACTTCATCCGAGATCGAGTCATCACGTACTCGACGATCTCGAACAGCTCTGCCGGTTCGCTGCTGGCACTGGACGGGCTTTCCCCGCAGCACTTCCCTCAGCCATTGTGCTGGATCTGCGGTACCGGGTCGCCGGCGAACCACAGCTCGACAGGGGGCCCGGCTCAGGAGCGTTGACCGGCACGAGTGGCGGGCCTCCCCGACCTGTAGTTGGTCGCGTTCATGCCTGGTCAGGGGTAGCGGATGACTCGGGTTCTTCCGAACCCTCCCCAGGATGTACTATGCAGGGTAGTAATCTGGCTAGGGATGTGAACGGTTGATTAACAGCACAGGCACGTCCGCGAGGCACGGACGTCAGCGGGTGGGTCGCGAGCGGTGGATCGGCGCGGTGCTAGCCGGCGCCTTGAGTGCCTTGGCTGTCGGCATACCTACCGATGTGATCGACAACCCGCTGTTCGTCAGGATGACCCCCGTCCGCTGGTGGGATTACGCGGTACTCGTAGCCATCTCGGGGCTGACGACACTGTGGGCGCGGATTCCTGGCCCACTGATTACGGGGGGCTGTCGAGCCCCGCTGGCCAGCGTGTTCGGCGCGCTCGCCGTGGGATGTCCGGTGTGCAACAAGCTGGTCGTGGCGCTGCTCGGGATGTCCGGAGCGCTGGCGATCTGGGCCCCGTTACAGCCGCTGCTGGGCGCGGGCTCGGTCGGACTGGTCGTGCTCGCGGTGCTGGCGAAGTGGCGTATGCTGCCGCGTGATTCGGCTGTCGTCGGCTCTTGCTTGTCGTCGAATGATTCTCGATTGGCATCTACGGAGGATGAGTCCCAGCCGAGCGGTTCCGGCCGGTAGCGCAGGCAGAGTGAGGGAGCCAATGCGAGGTTTAGGCGATCTGGAAGCCGCAGTGATGAACGTGCTGTGGTTGACGACCGAGCCTCTGAAGGTGCGGGACGTTCTTGATCGCCTCGACACCGGACGCCCGCTCGCGTACACGACGGTGATGACCGTCTTGGACAATCTCCACCGCAAGTCCTGGGTGCGACGGGAGATGGTTGGAAAGGCTTATCGCTACACCACCTCCCGCAGCAGAGAGGAAGCGGCGGCGCAAGCCCTGCGCGAGGTCCTCGAAGCCTCCGGTGACCCCGACTCCGTCCTGCTGCACTTCGCACGGTCCGTCTCTGATCACGAATCCGAGCTGCTTCGGGCTGCCCTCGAGGCGAGCACGGACCGACCGTGACCGTCGCCACGGCTATGCTGCTTGGCGCCGTGGGTGCCGGAATCCTCCTGCCGGGCTGGCTGAATGGGATGAGTGATCGCTTTGTCAGCCCCTCGATAGTGATCGCGGGATGGCTGTCGGGCATTCTGGGTGTCCTGACCTCTGCAATGCTCGGTGTGCTGCTCCTGCTTGTCCCGGGGCATGGCGTGCCGGGGGGAGCGCTGGCTGCGGTGGGCGCATGCTGGTCGTCCATCCGACACGGCGTACCGCCGAGAGTCGAGGAGGTTGCCGGCGTCGCGGGCATTCTCGTGTTGCTGGCGATGATGCTCAGGTTGCTGGTCATCGGGAGAACGATCCTGACCGCGCGCGTCCAGGATCGTCGCCGTCGGTTGTCGGTCCTCCGCCTGGCCGCCCGGGTGCAGTCGGGCACGCCACCGATCCTTTGGCTTGCACACGACCGTCCCCTCGCCTTCGCCCTGGCCGGACGGCCGAGCTACCTCATCGCCACCGACGGTCTCGTACAGCAGTTGACCGTCGACCAGCTCGCCGCGGTCCTCGAGCACGAAAGGGCACATCTGCGTCATCGACACCACCTCATGCTGGGCTTCGTCGACGTCGTCAGCTCAGCCTTTCCTTTCGTGCCGATGTTTCGCGAGGCACCGAACGTTCTGCGGACTCTGGTGGAGTTGGCCGCCGACGACGTGGCGGCAGGCCGGTACGGGCGTGAGGCGTTGCGCGGAGCCCTGCAGACAGTTGGCTCCACCGATGGACCAGCGGGTTCACTCGCTTTCGGGCGTGACGCGATCGAGATCCGAGTCCAACGGCTCGCCGCTGCAAGTCGACCTGTCGGGTGGGCGCGACGAGGTGCGGCCGGCTGCATCATCACCGGCGCTTCCGTCATGCCGGTCGTGGCCGCCACTGTCCTGTTCGCCGCATCGTCTCTCTTCTTCTGCTCCGGCGGCTAATTTTTGCGACAGCCGCGCACACTCGGGACATAGCAGCCATTCTTTGTGCACTTCCCAGCCCCGCGCGCGACTGCGCGCCATGGCATGCACGGCGAACTCGAAGTGCACCAGTTCGCCTGTCTCCCGGTACGCAGTTCCACAGCCGGTGCACTCAGCTCTCCAGCACACCGATCGCAACCGGCGGGCACGCCGATCAGGAGACTCGTCGTGATGCCGTTCGAGTCCTTGGCCGTCGCTGGTCACCCAGCATCTCTCGTGGACCGGCAAGATGCCGGCATACGGCGAGGCAACGGGTGAGCTCGCGTCTGGGGCACTGCGGCGCAGGCCGCGGCGATCGAGCAGGACGACCACGGCACTTACCAAGGCGATGACGCCCAATGGGATGCCCACGAAGAGGAGGAAGACCTCCCACGGGCCGAGGCCCGATGGCGCACCCCCGACCGCGATGAGCTGAGACATGTTCATCCGCCCGTTCCCTCCGTGCCGAAGCGTGCGGCACCGTTGGATCTACTATGCTACATAGTAGATCGTCGCAGGCTCGCCTGCGAGGCGCGAGGGTAGAGCCCTGTTGCGCTGCGTGACAGGGCGTGCAGCTGACCTGCACGTGCCGGCCGAGCGCCGGCGCGGGCAGATCCGGACCGGACTGCCCTATACGCGATTGCTGCGGTCCTTCGATGTACTATGAAGGATAGTAGTTACGGCTCGGGCTGATCCTTCTGGCCGGCTCATGCTCGGCCGACGCAACGGTGTATCGGAGGATGGATGGGGCGAGCGGAACGGCGGCAGGCGGAACGGGAGCAGCGACGGACCGAGCGACGCTCTCCGGGGATCGTCAACCCACTCGCCGGAGGACAACATGCGCAGCCACTGCTGACATCGACGACTTCTCGCAGGCAATTGCCGGTACAGGATTCCACTCCGAGGTTGCCGAGACAGGTGCCCACCTCGATGACAGCGGCATCGCCACCGGTCACCCAGATCGTGACGGATCCACCGAAGGCGACATCCGGCAATCCACCGACCATCAAGCGGACACGGTCGTCCTTCGGCGATTCCGTTCGGGCCGCTCCCCTCGAGGTGACCTCGTTCGGATGCGAGATCCTCGCCGACGTTGAACCTCAGGCACTCGGCCTCACCTACTGGTTCGATGTGGAGCCCGACGGTGAGCCTCGCCCGGTGACGATCCGGGTTCACCGGCCGCCGCATCGGCCCGGGAGACGTGAGCGGTGCCACCACCTTCACAGTCGATCACGTCGTGCCGCAGGTTCTTCCGGGCGCTGGCCGGATCGCTGTCACGACCCGGGTCCACGACATCGCGGCCGGGAGTTGGGAAGTGCGTGCCACGCGCCTGACGGTTGGACCTGATCCGGCGGGCCCCCGAGCCGACGCAGCCCGGACGCCGATCTCTACGGCGTCAGGAGCTACCGGGTATGCGCCCTGGATCAGAACCCAGGGTCCCGGAAAGGTCATGTTTTCGCACGTCAGACCGCATGTGATGGCTGCTTCGGGGTTGCGGGAGTGGTGGCGGAGGGCAGCGGCGATGTTGGTCCAGCCGGCCAAGCGCAGGATGGTGATCGCGGTATTGCGCAGGGTGGCCATCACGTGAGCGGCGTGGCC
>JAJCYC010000084.1 GCA_029263115.1 Pseudonocardia sp.
TCGATGATGTCGATCATCGTGGTGCCGACCGCCCCGGTGGCCCCGACAATGGCAAGAACCGTCATCTCAACGTCCCGTTCCGGCGTGCACGACCGCCTGTTCGTCACCACCCAGCTCGAAGGCATCGTGCAACGCCCGCACGGCCAGGTCGAGCTGGCTTACCCGGCAGATCACCGAGATCCGGATCTCCGAGGTGTTCATGGTCTCGATGTTGATCCCGGCATTGGACAGCGCCTCGCAGAACGTGGCGGTGACCCCGGGATGGTTACGCAGCCCGGCCCCGACCAGCGACACCTTGCCCACCTCGGGGTCGTAGATCACCTCGGCGAAGCCGATCTCGGCCTTGACCGTCTCCAGCGCAGCCACCGCCCTCGGGCCGTCGGCGCGCGGCAGGGTGAACGTGATGTCGGTCAAACCGCCCGCCGAGCGGGACATGCGCGAGATGTTCTGCAGCACCATGTCGATGTTGATCTCCGCGTCGGCCACCGCGCGGAAGATCCGCGCCGCGTGCCCGGGACTGTCCGGCACATCGGTAACGGTGATCTTGCCTTCCTGCCGGTCGTGCGCAACGCCGGTGATGATCGGGTTCTCCAACGGAATCTCCTCGATCGACCCGGCGACCAGCGTCCCCGGTTTGTCGTTGTACGAGCAGCGCACCCGCAGCGGCACGCCGTACCGGCGGGCGTACTCCACGGCGCGCAGGTGCAGCACCTTCGCCCCCGACGCGGCCATCTCCAGCATCTCCTCGTAGGTGATGGTCTGGAGATGGCGGGCGTCGGGGACCTTCCTCGGGTCGGCGGTGAACACGCCGTCGACGTCGGTGTAGATCTCGCAGACGTCGGCGTGCAGCGCGGCGGCCAGCGCCACCGCCGTGGTGTCCGACCCGCCACGGCCCAGGGTGGTGATCGCCTTGGTGTCCTCGCTCATCCCCTGGAAGCCGGCGACCAGCACGATCGCGCCCTCGTCCAGCGCGGCCCGCAACCGACCCGGGTTGACCTCGGTGATCCGCGCGTCGCCGTGCTTGGAGGTGGTCATCATCCCGGCCTGCGAACCGGTGAACGAGCGCGCCTCGGCACCGACCGCCTGGATCGCCATCGCCAGCAGCGCGTTGGAGATCCGCTCGCCGGCGGTGAGCAGCATGTCCATCTCCCGCGGCGCGGGCTGCGGGCTGACCTGCCCGGCGAGGTCGACCAGTTCGTCGGTGGTGTCGCCCATCGCCGAGGCGACGACCACGACGTCGTTGCCCTCCTTGCGACAGCGCACGATCCGCTCGGCGACCCGCTTGATCCGGTCCGCGTCCTGCAGCGAGGAACCGCCGTACTTCTGCACGACGAGAGCCAACTCCCGACACCTCCGGATATCCGAGGGGCGCACCACCGGTGGCGGGAGAGCCCACAGTCGGCCCATAGTATGGCGACCCAGGGTACCGACCGCCGGACCTGCCACCATCCTTATGAGGCAGCCCACAGAGAGGTTCCCCAGCCGGTGGCTGTCCGCGAGCATCCCACCACCGTCGACCCACCCGTCGACCCGGCCCGGTCGCTGCCGGCCCTGACCTCGTCGCTGCTGGTCCGGGTAGCGCCTAGCCTGGTGTTCCTGGTCGTCCGCGGGGTCGGCCTGCTGGTGCTGGGCTGGCTGTCCACCATCCACGGCGGCCGGATGACCACCCTGCTCTCGGAGTGGGACGGGCTGTGGCTGCTCGGTATCGCCGGCGGCGGCTACGACGGCGTCCCGGCCGGGCTGGTCGACGCGTTCGGCCGGCGCACCCCGGAGACCGCGCTGGCGTTCTTCCCCGGCTACCCAGGCGCGGTCGGCGTGGTCCGCTTCGTCACCGGCGCCTCGCCGGTGGTCGCCGGGCTGATCGTCTCGCTGGTGGCCGGGCTGGTGCTGGCGCACGGACTGGCCCGGCTCGGCGAACTGGTGCCCGGGGGGTCGCGGCGGGCCGGGTTGCTGCTGGTCGGGCTGGCGGCGTCGGCCCCGATGGGCGTGGTCTGGACGATGACCTACTCCGAGGGGCTGTTCACCGCCTGCGCGGTGTGGGCGCTGGTGGCGGTGCTGCGCCGGGACTGGGTGGCAGCCGGGGCGTGCACCGCGCTGGCCGGCACCGTGCGTCCCACGGCCGCCGCCCTGCTGCTCGCCGTCGGCGGCGCGCTGCTGCTCGCCGCGCTCGCCGGCCTGCGTCGCGACCGGACCGGAGAGCCGGACGTCGGCGGCGGTGCGCCCCGGGGCGGCTGGCAGCCCTGGGTGGGCGGGCTGCTTGCCCCGCTCGGGCTGCTCGGCTACCTCGCCTGGGTGGCCGTCCGGGTCGGCTCGTTCGACGGCTGGTTCGACGTGCAACGGCGCGGCTGGAACTCCCGGTTCGACGGCGGCACGGCGACGGCCGAGTTCACCCACGAGGTGCTGGCCAGCGGCCGCTCGGTGCTGGAGGTCGGCACGGTCGCGGTGCTGGCCGGGGCGGTGGCGCTGCTCGCGGTGTGCGTGCGACAGGCGCTGGCCCGGGAGTTGCCGTGGCCGCTGGTGATCTACGCCGCCGGGGTACTGGTGATGGACGTCGGCTCGAACGGGCTGATGAACTCCAAGGCGCGGCTGCTGCTGCCGGCGGTGACGCTGCTGGTGCCGATGGCGGTGGCCCTGGCCCGGCGCCGGCCGAGCACCGCCGCCTGGGTGCTGGTGGCCGCCGCACTCGGCTCGGCGTGGTTCGGCGGCTATGCGCTGACCACCTGGCAGTACGCGATCTAGGTCGAGGCTGATCGCATCGTGACCGACATGACCGACATCACCGACCGGACCGACACCGCCGGTCCTCCGCGTTGGCTCCGGGTGCTGGCGCCGGCCGGGGTCTACCTCGGCGTGCGCCTCGTCGGTCTGCTCGGCCTGCTCTGGATGGCCGCCGGCAACGGCTCCGCGCCGCTCGACGAGCGGCATTCCTGGGACGGGGTCTGGCTGCTCTCGATCGCGGACACCGGCTACGGCGGAGTCCCGGAGACCCTGCTCGACGCCTACGGTCGGCGCACCCCGGCCACCCCGTTCGGGTTCTTCCCCGGCTATCCGGCGCTGGTCGCGCTGCTGGGCCTGGCCACCGGCGGGAACCTGGTCGCGGCTGGCCTGGTCGTCTCGGTCGCCGCCGGGATGGTGGCGGCCTACGGGCTGGCCAGGCTCGGTGAGCTGGTGCCGGGCGGCTCGCGACGCGCCGGGCTGCTGTTCGTCGGGCTCTTCGCCGCGGCCCCGATGGCCATCGTGCTGACCATGACCTACACCGAGGCGCTGTTCTGCGCGCTCGCGGTGTGGTCACTGGTCGGCGTGCTCGAACACCGCTGGCTGCTGGCCGGCGGATGCTGCGCGCTCGCCGGGCTCGTCCGGCCCACCGCGGCCGCGCTCACCCTGGCCGTCGTCGCGGCGGCGCTGGTCGCGGTGTACCGACGTGAGGACAGCCGCCGACCGTGGGCCGGTGCCGCGATCGCGCCGACCGGGCTGCTGCTGTACCTGGGCTGGGTGGCGACGCGCACCGGGTCGGTCACCGGGTGGTTCGACGTGCAGCGCGACGGGTGGGGCTGGCACGCCGACGCCGGGGTGACGACCGCGCGGTTCGTCCTGGACCGGCTGCGCTCGGGCGAGGTCCCGTACGAGCTGGTGCTCGCCGCGACGCTGCTCGGCGGGCTGGTTCTGCTGGTGATCTGCATCCGGGTGGAGCTGCCCTGGCCGTTGCTCGTCTACGGTGCGGCCGTGCTGCTGATGATCTGGGGGTCGGCCGGGGTGATGCACACCAAGATGCGGGTACAGCTCGCGGACTTCGTGCTCCTGCTGCCGCTGGCCATCGGCCTGGCGAACCGGCGAACCGAGACCGGCGTCGCCGTGCTCGGCGGGCTCACCCTGGTCTCCGCCTGGTTCGGCGGGCACGCCCTCGTCGTCTGGGTCAACTCGATCTGAGATTCCACGGCCCTCTCCCGGGCCGCCTCGCACGACAGCGGTGAGCGCCTCCGCGCGGGGGCCCTTACCTGTTGGTGACGAGCGGCGGCGCTGTACGACCAGCGCACCCGGGCCCGGTACGGTCGCCCGATGGGTACCCGCTCCAGATTCGCACTGGTGCTGACCGCGCTGGCCCTGACTGCCGGGTGCGCCGGCCCGGAGCCGGCCGTGAACGCATCGGCCCCCGCGCCGGCCTCCACGTCGACTCCCGGGTCGACTCCCGGGTCGACTCCCGGGCCGGTCCCCGCCGATTCCCCGGTGTCGCCCACCCGGGCCGACCATCTCGCCTTCAGCTCCACCACCCTGGACGGGCAGCGGTTCGCCGGGGAGAGCCTGCGCGGCAAGCCGGGCGTGCTGTGGTTCTGGGCGCCGTGGTGCACGGTCTGCAAGGGAGAGGCGGCCACGGTGGCCAAGGCCGCCGCCGCGTACCCCGGCGTCACCTTCATCGGCGTGTCCGCCCGCGACGAACTGCCGGCGATGAAGGAGTTCGTCGCCGACTACAAGCTCGCCGGGTTCTCCCACCTCAACGATGCCGACGCGGCGGTCTGGCAGCGCTTCGGCATCACCTACCAGCCGGCGTACGCGTTCGTCGCGAAGGACGGCAGCGTCGAGGTGGTCAAGGACCGGCTGTCCGACCAGGAACTCGCGGCGAAGCTCGCGGAGCTCACCCGGTCCTGATCGACGGATGGACACCACGTTCTGATGGACACCACGAGCTACGGCTTCGCGCTGGCCGCCGGGCTGGTGGCGGCGTTCAACCCGTGCGGGTTCGCCATGCTTCCGGCCTACCTCACCCTGGCCGTGATCGGAGAAGGTGGGGCGAGGTCCGGCCGGGTCGCCGCGCTCAGCCGGGCGCTCGGCGCGACAGCCGCGATGACCGCCGGGTTCCTGCTGGTCTTCGGCGGGTTCGGGCTGCTGGTCGCGCCACTGGCCGGGGCGGTGCAGCAACACCTGCCGTGGGTCACCGTGCTGATCGGGGTCGCGCTGGTCGGCCTCGGCGGGTGGATGCTGGCCGGGCGCGAGCTCACCGTGCTGCTGCCCCGGCCCGGGCGGGGCGCGCCGACCGCCCGGCTGGGTTCGATGTTCGGCTACGGCATCGCGTACGCGCTGGCCTCGCTGTCCTGCACGATCGGCCCGTTCCTGGCGGTCACCGCGACCACCTTCGGCGGCGGTTCGGTACTCGCCGGGGTGGGCGTGTTCCTGGCCTACGGCGCCGGGATGGCTCTGGTCGTCGGGGTGCTCGCGGTGGGTACCGCACTTGCCGGCACCGCACTGGCCGGCGCCGGGCTGACCGCCCGGGCCCGGCGGCTGCTTCCCCACCTCAACCGGATCGGCGGCGCGCTGCTGGTGCTGGTCGGGTGCTACATCGGGTACTACGGCGTCTACGAGTTGCGGCTGGCGGCCGGCGCCGACCCGGACGACCCGATCGTCGACGGGTTCGCCTCGGTACAGGGGGTGGCCGCCGGGTGGGTCGACGCGGTCGGTGTCGTTCCACTGCTCGCCGTTCTCGCCGCCCTGGTGGTCGGTGCCTGGCTGCTCGGCCAGCACCGCCGCGCGACATGACCACCGCCGGCCCGCCACCACGACAACCGGGTCAGGCTGCGGATCGCGCCGCCACTGTTCCCCGTGGTGAGCTCGCTGGCCGACTTCAGCCACACCCCGGCACTGATCGAGCGCGGTTACCGGTCGGCACAGAGCTGGCGGACCCGGACCGGGGCGGCCCGGAACTGCTCGGCGTGCACCCGCACCCCCACGCGCACGGCTGAGCGGCGGGGGTCGACCTCGTCCCGGCGATCGGTCCCGGCGGGTCAGCGCTGGCGGGTCAGCGCTGGCCGCGGCGCAGCAGCCGGCCGACGATCGCGCCGATCACCAGCCAGGCCACGGCGGCCGCCCCGTGGTTGATCACGAGCCCCAGCCGGCGGTCGTCCGGCGTGAACAGGTCCGCCAGGCCGAGCGTGAGACCGCCCGCCCAGTCGCCGACCAGCCCGAACAGCCAGTTGTCCGGGTTGGCCTTCACCACCACGAAGACCACGAACGCGACCAGGATCAGCGCGAACAGGGCGGTGACGAACCGCACCACGCTGGCCAGCACGGACAGCCCCCGACGCGGGTCGGCGCCGGCCGGGCGGCCGAGGGCCGGTGCTGACTCCTCGCCCGGCGAGCCTCGCTCCGAGGCGTCCGGCTCAGCCGACACGCCGCACCAGCCCGGTGACGATATTGGTGATGATCAGCCAGATCAGCGCGGCGATGCCGTAGTTCACCGCCACCGCGACCTTAGGGTTCGCCGGCACGAACAGGTCGGTCAACCCGAGGGAGAACGTGTTGGCCCCGGCCCGGACGAAGGTGGCGAACTGGTTGCCCTGGTTGGCGTCGAACACCACCAGCAGGATGTGCAGCACCAGGAACGCCACGATGACCAGACCGATCACCCGCAGCACCGAGACCACGGCGTACGTACCTCTGCGGGCCACGGAAACCTCCAGGTAGATCACGATCGCCGGATGGCGTCGCTCATCGTGGCACGGGCGATGTGATCGCGAAAGTTGGAACGACGGCACGGTCCCATCACGGTCCGGCGGCGGCGCCGACACCGCCGGAGCGCCGGACCGGCGGCTCGCCCGGCTCCCACATCGCGGAACGCGGTTGCGCGGTTGCCCGCCGGGGCGGCTATGGTCACCGTCGTGGCACTGCTGCTCCTTCGCCGCCGCGGCGGGGTCTGACACGACCGGCCCCTCGTCGCGGGACTTGGCGTGCCGCCGGTCGCTTCCTCCGCCGATGACCGGCACAGCCCCAGGAGCACTGACGTGACCATGTCCCCTGATGCCTACACCTCCAGTTCCGCCAGCCGCCTGCGCACCCCGAGCGGCCCGGTACCGGCCGACCAGCCGCAGTGGAACCCGCAGCGCGGCAGCCACCTGCCCTACTCCCGCTACCAGCCGTTCCACGAGTTCGTCGAGCCGGTGACGCTGGCCGACCGCACCTGGCCGGACAAGCGGGTCACCCGGGCGCCGCTGTGGTGCGCGGTCGACCTGCGGGACGGCAACCAGGCGCTGATCGACCCGATGAGCCCGGCCCGCAAGCGGCGGATGTTCGACCTGCTGGTCAGAATGGGCTACAAGGAGATCGAGGTCGGCTTCCCGGCGGCCAGCCAGACCGACTTCGACTTCGTCCGCGAGATCATCGAGGGCGACCTGATCCCGGACGACGTGACCATCCAGGTGCTCACCCAGGCCCGGACCGAGCTGATCGAGCGCACCTTCGAGGCCTGCGACGGCGCCCCGCGCGCGGTCATGCACCTGTACAACTCCACCTCGATCCTGCAGCGCCGGGTGGTGTTCCGCTCCGACCGCGACGGCATCCGGAAGATCGCCACCGACGGGGCGGAGGATGTCGAGCGGTTCAGCGAGAAGTACCCGGCGACCGACTGGCGCTTCCAGTACTCCCCGGAGTCCTACACCGGCACCGAGCTGGAGTACGCCGTGGACGTGTGCAACGCCGTCTCGGCGATCTGGCAGCCCACCCCGGACAACCCGATGATCGTGAACCTGCCGGCAACCGTGGAGATGGCCACCCCGAACGTCTACGCCGACAGCATCGAGTGGATGCACCGGCACCTGGCGCGCCGCGACGGGATCGTGCTGTCGCTGCACCCGCACAACGACCGGGGCACCGGGGTGGCGGCCGCCGAGCTGGGCTACCAGGCCGGCGCGGACCGGATCGAGGGCTGCCTGTTCGGCAACGGCGAGCGCACCGGCAACGTCGACCTGGTCACCCTGGGGATGAACCTGTTCAGCCAGGGCATCGACCCGCAGATCGACTTCTCCGACATCGACGAGATCCGCCGCACCGTGGAGTACTGCAACCAGCTGCCGGTGGCCGAGCGGCACCCGTGGGGCGGCGACCTGGTGTACACCGCGTTCTCCGGCAGCCACCAGGACGCGATCAACAAGGGCCTCGAGTTCATGAAGTCCGACGCGGACGCCGCAGGTGTCGCGGTGGACGACTTCCGCTGGGCGGTGCCGTACCTGCCGATCGACCCGAAGGACATCGGCCGCACCTACGAGGCGGTCATCCGGGTCAACTCGCAGTCCGGCAAGGGCGGCGTAGCGTACATCATGAAGGCCGAGCACGGGCTGGATCTGCCCCGCCGGCTGCAGATCGAGTTCTCCCGGGTGATCCAGGAGCACACGGACACCGAGGGGGGCGAGGTCAGCCCCAAGGAGATGCGCGACCTCTTCGACACCGAGTTCCTGCTGCTCAAGACGCCGCTGAAGCTGCTGCGCCACCGGCTGACCAACGACGGCGAGGGCCACGACGAGATCGTCGCGGTGGTGCGGGTGGAGAACGAGGAGCACGAGATCGTCGGCTCGGGGAACGGCCCGATAGCGGCGTTCGTGGACGCGCTGGCCGGGGTCGGCTTCGACGTGCGGGTGCTCGACTACCACGAGCACGCGCGGTCCTCCGGCGACGACGCGGCCGCGGCGGCGTTCGTCGAGTGCGTGGTCGACGAGCAGACCCTCTGGGGCGTCGGGATCGACAGCTCGATCGTGACGGCTTCCCTGCGCGCCGTGGTGAGCGCGGTCAACCGCGCCTCTCGCTGACGCGCGCCCGTCGGTGCC
>JAJCYC010000085.1 GCA_029263115.1 Pseudonocardia sp.
GTACAACAATCGGAGACTTCACGGAGCCTGCGGAGGCAGGCCACCAACCGAGTTCGAGGCCCTGTACGAGCTGGGCGACCTGACCAGTCTGGTCGCCTGAGACTCAACTAACGAGCCTCCACCGAACCCGGGGCGGTTCACGGTGACTTTGTGAGCCTCGGCGGTCCCGGTGTTGATCAGATCTACCCGGGCTTTGGTCACGGCTTCGAGAGTCCATCGCGGTGAGCCGTCCGGTCCGCGCTTGGATTGGCGGAGGTTGAGAACCCCGAACACGATGACGGCGATCAATGCCGAGAGTGCGATTCCGGCGGAGACCCCATGCCGCCGTAGCAGCTGCGTTCATGTCCCGCGAGGATACGGCGCCGATGGTGTGTGGCCGGCTGAGGCCCGTCGGCCGCGCCGGGCCGGAGGTAGAGGCGTGGGCCGGCGGGCCGGCAAAGCCGGCCAGCGCCGCCGCCAGGCGGCGCCTTGATCCAAGATTGAGGTATCCGGCAGTGCACTCGGCAGTGGTCGGCAAGCGTCTGCCCCGCTGAGAGTGGACTGTGGCCGAGGCGCTGGCCTCAGTCGACGAGGCTGCCAGGCTCGGTCAGTAGCGCGGTCGCAGGTTGTAGCCGACTGCGGGATTGTTCGACTCGTGCTGAAGGATCAGCTCGATTTCCTTAGCGGTAACCTCCGCCTTGGTAGCCGTGTCGGATTCCCAGAGAATTTGTTTGCGCAAAGTCAGGTCGCGGAGCTGCTCGGGGGTGAGGTCGGCGGCAACAAGATCGACCTTCCATGATCCGAAGTACCGCAGGGTGCCGGTCACGTCCTGGCCTATGTAGATCTTCCCGTTGGGAAAGGTGATCTTGTACACCTGATTCACGCTGCCCATCCTAGATCGATTCCTGGGTCTTCTGTGGTCGTAGGCGATCGGGAGCTTGTGATAGCCGGGCTGCTTGGGCAGACACGGGAGGAGGTGCCCGAGTCGACCGTAGGCAAGCGCAGCCAATGGTGCTGGGGAATCCCAGGTGCTCCGACGGGAACCACCATGTCGCCCCGCCCCGAGTTCAATACCGTGGTCGAGCGGATGACTTCGTTCTTCGTTCCGCGCAACCACACGAACCTCCGGGGCCTATGCGTCTTCGAGTACTGAAGCGCCACGCGGTCGGAGCGGACGTATGACCGTAGGGTCGCTGGGTGCATCTGGTGGAGTGGGCCAAGTCGATGGCGCGGGAGCGTCTTGCCGAGTCGTTGCCTCGGCGGTGGCGGCATGTCCAGCAGGTGGCGCGGCGGTCGGAGACGTTGGCGACCCGGCTTGGAGATGACGCTGAGCTGCTGGTCGTATCAGCGTGGTTGCATGACATCGGCTACGCCCCGGAGCTGGCCGAGGTCGGCTTTCATCCCCTCGACGGTGCCCGTTTCCTCCGCGCCGGCGAGCATGACGAGCGACTGTGCGGCCTGGTGGCGTTCCACTCTTCGGCCCTGGCCGAAGCGGAGGCCCTGGACCTGGCCGACCAGCTGGCCGCCGAGTTCGATGACGAGCGGACGCTGACGCGGGATCTGCTGTGGTTCGCGGATATGACCACCGGCCCGGACGGTCAGTGCATGAGCTTCGAGGAGCGGATGGCCGACGTCCGGGACCGCTACGGCCCTGAGCACTACGTCATCCGGGCGTTGGAGGCTGGGATGGCCGAGCGGGCGGCGGCGGTGGCACGGACTGAGGCGTGGATCGAGAGCGTGGGGCTCGCCGGTCAGGTGTAGTACGGCTCAGCGCGGTCGGCGAACCCGTGGTCGATGCGCAGCCGGATCGACGGGTGGATGTTCAGCTCATCAAGCTGGTCTCGCTCGACCCAGCGGACTTCGGAGGATTCGTCGCTGGTGCGGGGGCTGCCGCCGGTGGGGCGGGTGCGAAAGCAGATGGAGAACTCCTGGCGGACCTCGCCGTTGTCGTAGGCCATGACGTGGCTGGGGTTGGAGTAGATCCCGATCACACCGGTGGGCTCGACCTCGATGCCGGTCTCTTCCATGGTTTCCCGGCGCACGGCGTCGCTCATGGTCTCGCCCAGCTCGTGCTTGCCGCCGGGGAGGGCGTGCAGGTTGTTGTCGGTGCGGCGGATCATCAGCAGGCGGCCGGCGTCGTCAAGGGTGAAGGCGCTGACGGCGATGACGATGCTGTTGGGCTTGGGCGCGTCGGGGTCGTTGAAGTAGTCGGTGCGGGCCACCGCTCAATCGTTCACCATGTGGCGGGCTTCGACAGCGTCCACACGTCGACGTGAAGCTCTTGGCGTAGGTGTCGTACAGGTCGCCGGCGCCGAGCTTGCGCAGGTGCAGCGCCGGGGCGTGGGCTCCGGGTGCCCCGTAGACGTGCATGTTGACGATCATCTCGGTGTCGAAGCGGAAGATCGAGTTGTAGAGCGTGGTCTTGTGGAAGCGGAACTCGACGCCCGGGGTGTCCAGTAGCGGGCGGTAGGCCACCAGGCCGTACTTGATCCGGGCGCCGAGCACGCCCTTGCCGAGCTGCTCCTCCTCGCTGCGCAGGCTCACCGCGCGGCTGGCCGGGTCGCCGAAGTTGATCCGCGCGTTCACCCCGGCGGCGGCCTTCTCGGCCAGGGTGGGGACGAACGCCGGCCGCTCGACGAGGAATTGGCCGGCGTGGACCAGGACGTCGATGCGGTCGGTCGCGGCGTCCAGAAGCCGGTCCCACAGCTCGTGCGGGATGGCGTTGCGGTGCGGGTACACCCCAACGATCTCCGAGGCGGCGATGGTCGCTTGCCGCTCGGGCGGCACGGCGGCGGGCCAGAGGTAGGACTCGGCCGCGCCGAGCAACGTGGACAGCGCGTGCCGGAACTTCGGGTACGGGGTGCGGTCCTTGGTCATCCACCGCTCGACGGTCTTGGCATCCACTCCGAGTTTGGTGGCCACGTCTTCGGTGGTCAGTCCGGCCTGGAGGAGCGCGTCGCGGAGCCGCTCGTTCGCCACGGCAACCTCCTCCTGAACGAGTAGGGACGACCTGAGTGTCCCTAGGACGTCCTTAGTTGTCCAGCTGTGTGGTGCTGTCGTCCTTGGATTGTGCCGAAAGTGAGTAGCCGACGGGGACGGAATGGCCGAACCCGCGGACTCGATGGAGATCGAGATACATGCAGCCCAACGGCTACTCACACCAGTACGGCAAGTACGAGATCACGATGGACCGGCTGCTCCCGCAGGGGGCGTGGCTGGTCAGCGCGGTGGAGGCGATCAAGGACTTCGACCGCTCCACCCCGGGCCCGGAGGGGTTCGTCCAGGCCCGGGACAAGGACTCCGGCGAGGAGCTGTGGACGGTCACCGTCCAGTCCGGGGACATGGAAGGCGCGCCTGTCTGGCTCCAGCGGTTCAAGGTCAAGATCGCGTCGTCGGTCAAGCCGGAGCTGCCTCCGATGATGCCGGGGACACCGTTCCGGCCGGTGTGGTTCGACGGTCTGGTGGTCGTGCCCTACGTCGACGACAAGTCCTGCGCACCCCCGGAGCCCGGTAAGCGGCATCGGTGCCGGGCGAAGGTGGCCTACAGCGTGCGGGCCTCGGGGTTGCGGGCGCCGAAGTCCTCGCGGCCCTCGCAGGTTCCGGCCTCCGGGAGCGCGGCATGAGCGCCACCGAGCCGATGATGCGTCGGCTGCGCAACGTCGCCGGAACCGCCGGCGTGGAACGCATCGGCCCGGACGGGGTGCGGCTGACCCTGCGCTCGCTGCTGTTCGACGGCGAGGAGGTGCCGACCTGGCACTCCGCAGCGGCCTGCCGACAGGTCGGACCGGAGACGTTCTTCATCGAGTCCGGCCCGTACGCCGGTTGGCAGGCCGACGCAGCTAAGAGGGTGTGCCGGTCCTGCCCGGTGCGGGCGGCATGCCTGTCCGACGTCATGGCCTGGGAACGGCCGACCCGCCGACACGGTGTCGTGGGCGGGCTGTCCCCAGCGGAGCGGCAACGGCTGCACCTTCGCCGGCGGGCGACCGCCGAAACCCTGCACTCCGGCAACGAGCTGGCCGGGGGTGCGCGATGAGCCACGGCACCTTCGGTGGCCGCCACCGGCGCGCCCGGGTCCGCGACCCGTTCGTCCGTCGACCCATCGCCTGCTCGGTCTGCGGGCAGTCGCTCAACCGCCGCTCGACCAGCCACCACCACCGGTGCGCCGGACGCGTTGTGGCCGAGCTGGTCGGAAGGGGGTGGGCGGCGTGAGCGCAGAGCAACTCGGCCCCGTGCTGCTCCTCGGGGGCGGGCTGGCGGTGGTCGGCTATGTGCTCCACAAGGTCGGCCAGTGGCTGATCAAGCTGTTGGAGGCCCTGGCCGCGATCGCGGTCGTGTTCCTCACCGCGTGGGTGGCCATCAAGAGCGTGTGGTTGGCCGGCCGCTGGATCGTGCGACACTGGCGGACCACCGTGGCCACGGCCGTGGTGGCCACCTGGTGCTACCTGTGGGGGTGGCCATCGCTGGCCATCACCGTGGCCGCCGTCGTGGCCACGCTCGCGCTGGGTCGGCTGGCCACGGTGGCCGCGTTCGACGTGCGGGTCGGCCGGCACCTGCGGGCATGGTGGCTGCGCTGGTGGTACTACGCGCTGAAGCTGCCCGGCTGGTTCCGCTCCTGCCGGCTCTCGGTGCCGGACTCCGACCGGAGCATCCAGGTCAGCCTCCAGGTGCTGCGCCGGACCACGATGGCGCCCCGGCAGAAGCCCCGGCCCGACCAGCTGCCCCGGATCCTCGGGGTGCGCTCCGGACCATCGTGGGACGAGGTGCGGGTCCGGCTGGTACCCGGGCAGACCCCGGAGGACTTCGACGCGGCCGCCCGACCCCTCGCCGTGGCACGCGGAGTAGCCCGCTGCCAGGTCCGGGAGCTGGCGCCGAACATGGTGTCGATCGACTTCCAGCGCCGTGACCTGCTCGCCCAGGTGGTCACCGCCCGCCAGCTGGCGGCCACCGATGAGGGCTCGGCGGTGGACCTGCGGCGGGTGTGGTCCGGGCGCACCGAGTACGGCCAGGACTGGTTCCAACCGCTGATCGGTGGCCACACGCTCTACGTCGGCTCTACTGGCGCGGGGAAGAACTCCTTCACCTGGTGCCCGCTGTGCTCGATCGCGCCGGCCATCCGCGACGGGCTGGTGCGGGTGTCTGGGATCGACCCGAAGGGGATGGAGCTGGCCTACGGGCGCGGCATCTTCTCCCGCTACGCGGTGACCGCGCGGGAGGCCCTAGGTGGCCGGTGTCGAACAGCCGGTTCGGGACTGAGATCTGCTCGGTAGGCGGGTCATGCGGGCTCCTGGAGGGGGTCGGGATGCGGTTCAGCTGGGCTGCGTGGTGCTCCGTGGTGCCGTCCCAGGCCGTGATCCG